>QCGE01000037.1 GCA_003278195.1 Prochlorococcus sp. AG-363-P08 | reverse complement strand
TTTAAAAAAGGAGAAAACAAGATCAAACCTGGGAAAAACAAAAACACTAATCCATAAATGCCCAAGCGCTCTAACTTTCCCATAATGTGCCAGCGCTTATTCATCCAAAAATACAAGAACAGTGGAATCACAAACAAATAAATCAGACCTATTAGGGAGAAAGCCCCTAATAACTCATAAGAATTTCCCTGGATCTGGCTATTCAAAGCCGCAATGAGCACAATACTGAGAGAGATACTGTATACAATCTAAGATGCCATAAAACAATTTGGTAATGCCAGTCAAGGGGGCATGGCGGAATTGGTAGACGCAAGCGACTTAAAATCGCTAGTCCCGAAACGGATGTGGGGGTTCAAGTCCCCCTGCCCCCACCATCATTCAAAAAGAATTGACAATCCATTAATCGATTGCCATCTAACATGAAGCTGTAGAGAACAGCAAAAGAGCAAGCCTCCAGAAAATGCCTTGCCTTAAAAAGACTTAACTAATTATCAATTGACTTAATTATTTTCTTCTAGTTTCCACTGCAAGGTTTCTCCTGCATGAAATGGGACTAATTTTTCATTTTCTTTGTTTAGGAGCTCAAACACCAAAGGGACAATATTAGTCTGACGAATCAAGGTTACTGTTTTCTTGTTTAGAGGTAAGCCATAAAAAGATGGTCCATTAACACTTGCAAAAGCTTCCAATCGATCCAGTGCACCTTCTTCATCAAAGACTTCAGCGTAACTTTCCAACGCATTAGGAGCATTGAAGATCCCTGCGCAACCACAAGCACTTTCCTTTGCTGCGCGGGTGTGAGGAGCAGAATCAGTTCCTAGAAAAAAACATTTTTTTCCACTAGTAGCTGCTTTTCTCAAGGCAAGCCTATGACGTTCTCTTTTCGCTACAGGAAGACAATAAAAATCACTGCGAATTCCGCCAAGAAACATCGCGTTTCGATTAATATGCAAATGATGAGGAGTAATTGTTGCGGCTAATTTTCCCGCATTTGCTTCAACAAACTGCACTGCCTGCTCAGTAGTAATGTGCTCAAGAACGACACGAAGACCAGGGTGCCTAGACAACAAAGGAGCTAGATGCCTCTCAATGAAAACTTCTTCTCTATCGAAAATATCAACATGAGGATCATTGACCTCGCCATGAATCAACAATGGCATGTCAATATTCTCCATTGTCTCTAGCAAGGAGTCGATAGCAATTAAATCACTCACACCATCGGAGGAGTTTGTCGTTGAGTGGGCAGGGTAAAGCTTGGCGGCTGTAAAAACACCTTCATGCCAGCCTTGCTTTATGACATCTGGCGACAGTCCATCTTTCAAAAAAACTGTCATTAACGGTGTAAAGTCGGCCCCTGAAGACAATGAAGATAGAATTCTTTCTCTATAGCTTTTCGCCGCCTCAACACTGGTAATTGGAGGCTGTAAGTTTGGCATGACGATTGCTCGTCCAAAAACTCTAGAAGTAGCACTAAGGACTGCCTCAAGTATTGAGCCATCTCTTAGGTGTACATGCCAATCATCGGGCTGTCGAATAATTAGTTTCTGGGCTGGAGAATTCAAAGCCATTAATCTAAAGGCAAAAGGATTCTGGAGAAGAAGAGCAAACTTCTTTTCTCAAAAAGGCATTTAGAACCATTTATGGATACTGAATAAAAGTGTTTAATTTTTTAATCACTATTGGAGGTCAACTCTTTTTATAAGCTCAGAAGCAAGGTTCGTCAAAGCTCCTATTGAAATTTGTAAAAGTATATTGTAATGAAAAATGCAACTTGGCTAGTGGCAACCTTATATATATGATGATTTTCAAGATAAAGTCTCTATTTAAGACAAACAAATCAATCAAAGGAAAAGAATTGTGCCTCTTATTCAAAAAAGGTATTGGTTAATCCTAAAGAGCTTATATTTACCCAAGTATACAAAATTTTATAAGAGCATTTAAGCCCATGCCACCTTTTCCCCTTTCAGCATTTGAAGTGCTGGTAGGCATATTTCTATTATTTGGAGGCGGTGAACTCTTTGTAAAAGGTTCAGTTTCGCTAGCCCTCATTCTTGGAATACCTCAACTTGTAATAGGACTAACTGTTGTATCTCTTGGAACAAGTGCTCCAGAATTATTCGTCAGTGTGAATTCGGTCATCAAGGGATCTGATGCACTTGCTGTTAGCAATGTAGTGGGAAGCAATATCTTCAATATGATGGTTGTATTAGGTCTTAGCGCTCTAGTTTTACCTCTAAGAGTAGAAAGTCGCCTTG
>QCGE01000036.1 GCA_003278195.1 Prochlorococcus sp. AG-363-P08 | reverse complement strand
CAGATCCATATTGGTAGATACTCTGTACCCATTATGTTTCTATTTCATTTCAAGTAAACATAAGGTATAAATCTGTTAATTACTATTTGTATTAGATTAATGCTCCACATAAATAATAAAAAAGTAAGATATGAGTTAAGTCGTCTATCTTTTATAGGTGATGAAATCATATTAGTTAGTTGGTATATTCGTGACGAACTAAAATAGAATCCAATTAGTACGCCCATTGACTTTGAAAGTAAAATAACAAGTATAAACTCACTTATTATCTGAGAGAATAAATTAACTATATATGAATTCATTGCTATTCTCCATGAATTATTTGACCGGTAAATGTATCCTAAAATCAATGGAAATATAAATGTAGTTAATATAAAAACAGGAAAGTATAATTTTATTATAGGACGATTTTTTATTATTATATCCAATTTTGATGTAATCAGGTCAAGATAGCCAAAGTAATTTAGAAAACCAAAAATCATAAACATTATAATAGTTGTATATGCTGTGCTTCTATATTGTTTTCTTAGTTGTTTATTCATTTCCAGTTAAGTAGTAACTCTTACCAGGTTCTGGAATGATAGCATCTTCATTATTCAAAAGATGGGCTTTATACCAGTCATTATTTCCTTCTACATAGATAAGATTGCTTAATAGACCACTAAACTCCTGATCTCCACCAGAAGTGCTCGCTAAAAGTTTTTTAGGTTTGAATTTACTTATAAGAACTGGAAGAATATCTTTACCTCTTATAAAGTTTCCAATAAATCTTATTCCTATATTAACGAAAGGCGTTATCAATACATCTATCTGCCTATCATTTAGAGTTTTATCCAGAAAACCATGCGGTTCAATATATATAGATATGTTTTCGGATTCGATTATGTATCCATTTTCTACGTTTGGAACTGGAGCTCCTGATGTTGCTGTAATGCTTACATCAGTTAACTCGAATTTAGCTTTAGGTGACAATTTAGTGATTCTATCAAAACCAAGCCTTTTTATGCTTTCATAAGCAGCTTCTGAGCATACCACTGGTATTTTTCTGGAAAATTTTTCTAATGTTGGAATATGAGCGTGATCAGGTTGACCTTGTGTGATTAATAGTAAGTCAATATTATTGGGTATTTCCCATTCTTTTTTTAGTGTTCCTTTGAAGAACCATTCCCCTAGAGCAAATTTTAGATCCCCTTTAAGCCATGGATCAATAACAATCCTCTTTGATGAAATTTCAAGAAGCCATCCGTTAGACCCAAAGTAAGTTGCAGTGGAATTCTTAGCAATATTCAAACTATCTAGGGTTTCTTCCTCTATCATGACATCTTTTTGCATGTGACTTGCCTCAGATGCTAATACTTGTCTTAATAGGATTGTTTATTTGCTTAATTACAAAATCCTGTAATTGCTATGGAACTAGTCAACTATTTACAATTTCTAGAACCAATCCAACAGAATATATCAAAATTTTACTCAACCGCTTCCGGTGTTATAACAGTGATTTTAGGTTTATGGCTTTTTAATTTTATTGCTGGCCTGATCCAAAAAACCTATAGCAGTGGAAAGGCCTTTGGAAGTTTCTATCGTACGCATCTCCATATTCATCTAAAAAGAATTGTTTTTGCATTATCAACCCTTTTTGGCAAACGACCACATCAGTTAAACAAACAAACCAATAGAATTCTCCAACCATTACGCTAACCCTTGATAGGCATTACTACCTATCAAGCTTGAGTATTCTTGACTCGATGTGGAGTAGATATCTTCATACCCTCACCTTGATGTCTATATGCTTTTCCTTTATAGGAACCATTGCCAGTATATAAGTGATAAATTAACTATCAATGAAAAAATATACAATCAAGTATTATGATCTTGACCATTCTAAGCAGGAATTTCTCACACCAGCACATGATTCGTATGATGCTAAATCCCTTGCTATGGAATCGATCAAATACTTAAATGAGCATCCACATAGTATATATTCGATTAGTTCACTATCAGGAAACTAAATTCTTTTTTATATATTCATAGCAGATTTTCTTGGTTAAATATTGTTTTTATTGAAATCAAAAAGTTTGTGCTCGTTTAACCATTGCTTCTCACTCTGGATTTGTTGCCGTTTTAGAGACTCACAATGTGTACATGAACATATGGTAATGGTATTGGAGGAATCACTAGCTTTGGTTTTATTATTCGTGGAAAACATCGAAGTTTAAACTCTCTTTAAAATATAACGTCTATTGTCAAATTATCCAGTCAGTAAACTTTCTATCAATAGTTTCCTTGCATTAGTGATTTTGAGTATTTGAAACGTAAGTAAGATTAAAACGAGTTTATTTTGTTGTTTACTTCTCTAAGAGGCAATTTAAGGCAATTTCAAACGGAACGGCTGTATTGGGTAGTTTAAGTAAGCAATTGCATATTTCTGCAATATCTTCTGTTTGAGTCATTTCCTTTTTATCAATAGTTCGGATATTTTCAGTCATGTCTGTATTTACCCATCCTGGACATATGGTCGTTATTCTTACTCCTTTTTCCCAACCTTCATTTCTAATTGTCTGACATAGACCCATCAACGCGAACTTACTTGCAGTGTATGCAGCGAGGTTGCTTTTTGATCTTTTCCCGCTCATTGATACAAGAACTATTATTCTAGGATTGTTGGCTTTGAGTAATTCTGGCCAACATTCTCGCATTAGTATCCAGGGACCCATTAAATTGGTATTTAGAACTTGATAAATATTATCTTCTTCTTCTTCTTTGTATAGAAATGGTGTCTTACTGAATATACCTGCGCAATTTATTAATGTATCTATATAGCCAAATTTCCTAACAGTTTCCTGTAACCATGTATGAGAACTTGACTTGTTTGTTGCTTCATAACTAGATATTATTAGTTGATCACTATTATCTGCTCTTA
>QCGE01000035.1 GCA_003278195.1 Prochlorococcus sp. AG-363-P08 | reverse complement strand
CGGGGAGAAAGAGAGTGCTGTTTTTTATTCGTGATCCAAAATCTTCTATGGAGTTCCCCACGGTGATTACGCAACTCTGGTATGCCACTGTTGATGGAATACCAACTTTTATCAAGAACATCAGAAGGTTGAAATTAGAAGATGCTGAGGAGACTTGGAATGAGTTATTGAGTAATGGGTGGGAATTGGTTGAGCACCAAATTAATGATGATCCTCAGTGTGAGTGACATTGCTATATGCATTTTGTTTCGAAGCACGTATCAAGCAAAGGATTGGAACACCTGCTTGTGCTTGAAGCCTCCCTAGTGGCTGCTAGCTGCTGAGCATAAAAAGTCCCTGAGATCACTCCTAGGGACTTTTGGTGGGTTTTAGAACTCCCCGGGCGGGATTCGAACCTGCGACCAATCGATTAACAGTCGACCGCTCTACCGCTGAGCTACCGAGGATTGCAACTCGTAGAACTTACCCTTCAACCCCTCCGCACTGCAAGAGGCTCTAAAGATTCTCGTAGTTGTTTGCCTGCTACCCACTTCCCAATTTTTCCATTTTCCATTCTTGTTGCACCATCAGAATGGTCTAATTCTTCGAGACGATGTGTTATCCAAAGTGCTATCAGGGGATCTTTTGTGCGATGGCATAGTTTTTTGACGATTGCCAAAACTGAGTTTTGGCTTTCTAGGTCTAGAAGAGCGGTTGGCTCATCAAGGAGAAGAAGTTGTGATTTGCTGGCTAGGGCCCCTGCGAGAGCAAGTCTTTGTTTTTGCCCACCACTCAGAGTATGGATTGGTCTGGAAGCCATTCCAGTCAATTCAACTTCTGCTAAAGCAATATTGATGAGTTCTTGATATTCCTGGTCTGAAAGGTGTTTAGGAAGATTAAGCATCAAGTCACTTCCACAACTAGGTAGCAGTATTTGGTGGTCTGGATTCTGAAACATTAATGCTGGCTTGATTTCACATTTTATGGATCCGCTTTGAGGCTTTAGTAGACCACTAATGATTTTGAAAAGCGTGCTTTTCCCGCTCCCATTACTTCCTACTATCATCCATAAACCAGGCCCAGGGATAGACAGGCTGCAACTGGATAGAGCTATGGTCCCAGAGGGCCATGTAAATGAAATATTTTTAATATATAGATCAGTTTTTGAATATGCAGTCTTCATGTTTACCTTGATAATTGACTAATTAAGAGTCGAACGAAAATCCAGGCCTTTTAGTTCCAAGAGAGGAGGCTGTTTTCTCATAAATTTGAATAGCTAAGATTTCACTCGCAATGACTGTGATTTTTTTGGTTTCAACTTTTTCACAATTGAGTTCTATAAAACGCGGATTGCCTTTTTCTAGACAATGCCTTAACTGCTGATAAAGGGCCTCAGCGTCTTTTAAATTCTTGCGCTGAACAGATACAGGCATAGGATTCAGCTTTAGCGCTAGCTCAATTACGTACACGGAAAATGATGTAATGACATAAGTTATCTATTCAATTTATGCACACTTTTTACATTTTCAGGTGGGCTTATAAGCATTTATGAACAATTCCAAAATAAATCGATTTAGAGAAAGTTACAAGATAAAAGCACTATTGCTTCATTAAAGGAATTTATTTTAAGGCTTTTTCTTACGTTAAGATCAATAGTTAAGCCTCAGGAGGCTTGATCATTGATGCTTTTCCTATAGCCTTCTGATAATTTTGATATGCAATATGATTATATTGACCATCTAATTCCAAAAGTAAAATACCATCTTTGACATATTGAACAGCATACCGTGATTCGATATCCTTTAATAGGTATATAATCTCTTGAAGGTCTTTCCATTCATTTTTAAAATAAGCCGCATATTTTTGATGCTGCTGTAAGTCAACAGCAATCCACTCAACTTCTTTGGTTTTTTTGGTTCTATCTTTGAATCTAATGTGATAAGGAAAACGTATTAATACTTCTCGATTTGCCAAGTGTGGAACGAAAGTTGAACTTGCCGAAACTGATGCATTGTAGGGTATAATTTTAATTGCATTAAAAGCTATTTTTGAATGATTTAATTGCTTAAATGGTGAATGGTAAACCCATGGATTGATGCTTTCAGGGATTAACCATGACAGCGTTCGGTTGGGATTACTGGTGATGGTAAATATTAAAGATAGCAATATTAACCCTGACCACAATTTCCTGAATCTACGAGAACTAAATAATAACTTATTCTTTTGCCACCAATATGTTGCCCCTGTAAAAAGTCCTGGAACCACGAGGTATGTATATCTCCAATTAATAGCAAGAGGATTCCCTTGCGCCATCAAAAGTCCTAAAAGAGGTAGGCCCATTAATAACCATGCATCTATAGATATGAATGGAATAAATATTAAAGGGAGACCTTGTCCAGCTAAATAGCTTAAGGTTTTCCCAGGAGGGTTAATAATTTCCTGGAAAATCAATACAGGTTGTTTAAGAGCTAATTTAATTACTTCAATAGTTGTTGCTTGGTCTTTGCCTTGAATATATTGACCAAAATTTTCCACCATGAATCTTTTGGAGTTGTCATCACTAAAAATAGGCATTAAAAAATTAGTAGAAATTATCACCCAGCTTCCACCATAAATAATTAGAAAAATAGCTAGCTTCCAGTATTTTCTATACCTATATGCAACCCATAAACCTATACCTATAAGAACGACACCTGTATCTTCTCGTATTAAAGGAATTGCAATTGCAGAGAGTATAATTAACCATCTCTTTCCTTTATTGATACCAAGGATTAACAAGAAGAATGCTATTGGTAGTTGACAAAGATCTGTAAAATTTCCTAGGCCAGGACCAATTACAGCATTAGCACCATAAAAGGAAAAAGCTAACATTGCTGCAAGTTTATTATCAAGCCGCATTTTTGCTATTTCATATAAACATAAACCTGCACATGTTAAAAGTATAACTTGGATACTTGGAAGGGCCCATTTACCCAGTATTGATATTAGTGGTAGCCAAATAATCAGTATTGGAGTGAAATGTTGACCGAGGCGGTGATATCCAACTGTTGGTAGATTTCCTCGAATTACAACATCTGAGGAAAGTTGCGAAGAAAGTGTGCTTTCGAAAGGATGCCCTCTAAGTGCGTTCCAGAGAATCTGATATAAGATTCCTTGGTCCATTGAAGATGCCAAGCTTGACATTCGCCAAACTTGCAATCCAAGACAAATGAAAAAGAATATACCAGCTGCAATCCATACTTGTTTATCTGGGTTAAGTTTTTGAGACTCTAGCGACTTCATGAATTAGATTTTTTTGATGCAAGGTAGTGATATTTTAATCATTTGAGCCTCTGAATTTTTTACGATTGCATAACTCTAAATTAGAGTCCCAAGAGTAACAACTCCAATTTTCTTCCTTTGCTTGATTAAGTAGTTTTTCTTGGACAATTGAATTAGATCCCCAGCCTGGGTCTTCAGGATTAAGTAGTATGGAATCGAATTTACTTATATTAATTTTATCAAGATTATTTCCAGGGAACGAGACAGCTACTCTTTGGCTGACTTGTGGTACTAAATAACTTGTGGTCCCAACTCTATTCCCTTCTGGAATGAGTCTCAAGGCTTCTTTTACTGGTCCTATTGAATTAATTCTAGTGAGATAAGGCCCGCTAAAAAACCATGGCTTTGCAAGAGAAGCCCAGCATATCGAGCTCCATAAAAGTAATTTCCAGGGAATTTTCTGTTTAGGGTTTATCGCAATTCCGTCTATAGCAGCAGTTATTGCAATCACTCCAATAGGTAGGCTGTAATGATGGATTAATGTTCTTTGTGCTCCTTCTGTAGATAAGAGATTAACTACCACAAGAGGTATTGCACTTGACATTACTGGCAAAGATGATTTGCGTAGAAAAGGAGCAATAGAAATAATGATGAGAATCAAGTAAAAGAAACCATCTTTCCAGTCCACATTATTAATTATTAGTGCTGGTTTACTGACTATATTTAGGAGGATCTCTTCAATACTTCCACCTAGATA
>QCGE01000034.1 GCA_003278195.1 Prochlorococcus sp. AG-363-P08 | reverse complement strand
ATACTTGAAAATCACTGCTGAATTCGTCTGAAACAATTAACCCAATATTCTCAAGCAAGCTTTTAAAGGCAGTAAGCAAGCAATCCCTTTCCGTTTCACTTTGATATTGAAAGTAAGCCATCAGAGAAAGACCCCGCAAAAGGAGACAAACAAATCCCCTTCTACCCATGCATGGGTAAGAGACTTAGACCTCTTATAGTACGCAAAATACTCAGACGACCACTTCTTAATACCTTCTTAAGATTACCGCCCCGATAATCGATTTAAAGTTTTTCACTTCGAAGCAAAGCTTCATGTGGCAATGCAAGACGTACTCATTGTCGAAGATGATTTGATCCTTATCGACTTTTTAGCTCAAGAGGTTGCCAATCAAATTAATGCTCCAGAGAAGAAGATAAGGAAAGCAACCTGCCTTAAAACCGCAAGGCATCTTATGTCTCAAAAGAAGCCCGATTGGCTACTAGTAGACCTTTCTCTCCCTGATGGCTCAGGTGTCGATCTGGCTAAAGAGTTCGTAAAACAAGATTCGAACGCCAAAATCGTGATCCTCACAGCAAAAGCTGATCAATATTCAATGCCCACCTCTTTATTGACTAATGTCCACTCACTTATCAACAAGACAGAAGGGTTGGCACCTTTAAGACAAGCGATTCGGGACATTTCTAGAGAAGTTGACAACAACCTCCCTGACTTAGCAAGTCTTACCCCAAGACAGCTTGAATTCCTCCAACTAATTGGTGAAAGCTTAGATACAGCAGAAATCGCAAAGCGAATGAATATCAGCTTCTCAACAGCTCAAACTCATAGACGTCAAATTACCCGAAAATTAGGAATCAAAGGGTCTGCGCTAGTAACACTTGCAAGGAATCTCCCTGTCTAGACATGCGTACAAACAAAGGGCGCAGAGGGTTTGCGCTAATTGGAATAAATCTATTTGCAATAGTGACCTATTTCCTATTGGCGATACTGGCAAAGGCAGGATTCTCTTGGCAATCATCAGCAATCACTCTATGGCCCGCATCTGGTTTAGCTAATGCATTGGTTATAACTACTGGTTGGGCAATATTGCCCGGAATAACAATTGGGAACTTCCTTGGGACTGCTTTCTCCCCAAATACAGGCTGGACTGTTCAACCATTCATGGTGCCAGTAGCCATAGCAGCAGCAGCACAAGCAGCATTAGTTAGATATGCCTTGATTCGTCAAAACTTACTAAGCGACTCGCTGACTCGCTTTACCCGACTAATGCCATTCCTTCTTTGGATTGGCCCATTGGGAAACTGGCCTGCATCTATTACATTTTTTTTATATCAATTAGGTCAGCAAAGCTCTGAGATGGAGCCACATCAAATGTTTGCAGGAACATTCTTCTGGTGGCTAGGAGACTCTCTGGGATCATTGCTTTTTCTTCCTTTCTTCTTACTGTTTTTACCCTTTCAAAAAGCTATATGGGCAGAAAGAAAAGCCTATCTGGTCAATCCTCTTCTTGGTCTGATAACAGTACTTATTTCCGCAGCCCTAATAGAAAGACTACTGCTGGAAAGAATCACCCTCACTATTAATCTTTTAGGACCTCTTCAAAATCTCAGAATTTTAACCACCTTTGTTTGGACTATTCTTGCTTTGGGTGTACTCGGATTGATTTTGCAGATTGCTGGCAAATCATTAGATCAGGAAAAACTATTTATTCGCTCTCGATTGGCCGCTGATGCAGCAGGTGCTGTAATCCATGAGATTGGTCAACCTTTAATTCGATTAAGATTGCGTCTTGAAAGATTAGTTAACTCGAGCAAAGAAGATTTAGAACTAAGAGAAAAAAAGAAAGATTCAAACTTAGAGATACAGAAAGAGTCGATGCTTTGCCTGGAAGAGCTTGATTCTATTGTGGTAAACACACGGTCTATTCAAGACCTTACTCTGGCAGGGATTAGAGATACTAATGGTGCTGACTTAAAAACTGCAATTTCTCGAGTTACTGCTCAACTTCGTCCAGAGTTAAATCGGCTTGATCAAGATTTGAATATTAAGGTTCAGGATGGATTACCTAAATTAAGTTCTGGCCAAATTCAACTGCAGGCAGCTATTAGGAATCTCCTAGCCAATGCAAGCCAGGCAGCTGGCGAAAATGGAGTTATTCGTATACATGCAACAGCTTTGAATCAACAGTATCTTTGTCTTGACATAGAAGATAGTGGCAGTGGATTTGTGACCACCTCTATACCTACCGGAGAAGCAAGAACTTCTTCAAAAACTGGTGGAATGGGCTTAGGCTTAATGATTGTCCGTCGAGTTCTAGATGATAATGGTGGCAAGATTAGCTTTGATCACTCACCAGAACTTGGCGGAGCAAAGGTAACTATTTGGCTTAGCATCCTTACAACATAAGAGTGGAAATTTAGCCAAGCGCAATAAGGATTAAAGGGAATCATGCGGCCTCTGAATACCATCCAATCTCTTTCTCGATTCGCTCCTGCCATAGCGGACACCTGGAAGTCAGGTGCGACCCGTGTGGTATCAGCTTTTGCTGAATATGGCAGGCAAGAAGAGTTCGACAATGCCTATCACAGCAATAGTTGAAGTGTTGGCAAGTCATGCAAACGCAAGCTGAACGAGATTTTCTGAGTATTCCATCTTCGAGATAATCCCACTCCTCGGATGAGTTGACTCGCTTTTTGGGTAACGTTTTTTTTGTCTGATCCTTACGCATTGGTCTAATCCAATAGGTGCCGCTGAAACCATCCAGTCCTCAGCAACAAAAACCGCGTATGGGGAAGCAGATGGAGCCATAAGCTTTTTCTAGTACATCTGTTCTACTCGCGGATTGGGGACGTGTCAACTCAGTTATTTTGTCCAGTTCACAAAATCGATATTGCTATAAAAAAATAGCCAATAAAGCCATAGAAGATTTTGCTAGATTCGCTTATAGGATGGAAGAAATTAAAAGCACAACTGTCCCAATCACAGCAAAAAGGCCAATACCAAAGAGAATATACAAAAAATATTTTTGTACAACAGCAGCAAAGTCATTTTCCATATCTAAATTATGCCTCTTTCTCTTTAGATGCAGCTTTCAAGCTAGAGAAATAGTAAGAATGGAAGCATGAAAGCCTCTTACCACTAGAGAATAGAAAAATGGTCATAAATAAATTTGCTGCAAAAGTATTAACAGTGCTCAGCTCAGGGCTGTTCTTGCTAATAATCGCCAAATCAATTATTCCCAAACCGGCCTTAAAAACAAACCTGTCAACTCGCAGACTTCACAGTTCAATCGAATCACGACGACGAGAAATGGATATCCCCGGCGCCTCAATCGCAGTAATCGATAACGGGAAGATCGCCTGGGCAAAAGGTTTCGGGGTAGCAGATATAACGACTAAACGTGAGGTAACAACGTCTACCTTGTTTACAGCTAATTCAATCACCAAAACACTAACATCTCTAGCCGTAGTAAAACTATTGGACTCTAAAGGGATTGCGTTGGATGAACCAGTAAACCGTTATCTTAAAAGCTGGAAAATCCCAAAGAACAAATTCACAGAAAAAGTACCAGTTACTTTTAGGATGCTACTGAATCATACTGCAGCACTTACTTCACCTTATCCAAACGGTTGCTGTGGTCCTAAAGAAATTTTGCCGACAGTAGAGCAATTTTTAAATGGTAAACCACCTGCAAAGAATCCCCCAGTAACAGTAAATAACGTACCAGGAGAAAAGTATACCTACTGCAATGGCTGTTACTCAGTGCTTCAGCCCGCTATTGAAGCCGTCGGAGATAAACCTTTCAAAAAATTGATGAGCGAGTTGGTGATACAACCTGCAAAAATGGTGAATAGTACTTTTGACGACAACTTCTTCCTAGAAGACTCCTCAACAATAGCTATTCCGTACGACAGTGATGGTAGCGCACATAAAGAAGCCCCAATGCGGAATCCTATCTTCTCCACTGGTCTGCTCTGGACAACAGCGACCGATCTTGCTCGCTTCAATTTAACCTTCACGCGTGCACTAAGAGGAGAAGATAATCTGATCAACCAAAAACTAGCTGAAGCTTTGATCATTCCAAGTTCAACACCAACACGCAGCTTAGGTTTTTTTATTGGCAATAAAAATGCTCAGGAAGATCCAAAGGGTAACTACATTTATCACAGTGGATCAAATATTGGCTATCTCTCACTTTCTATCATCAGTAAAGACGGCAAGAAGGGTGCTGTATTTTTGATAAACAAAGGGCCTAATCCATTTACAGAAAATGCCATTCCTGAGTACACCTTCATTACGGATAGCTTAAAGTTAATCAACAC
>QCGE01000033.1 GCA_003278195.1 Prochlorococcus sp. AG-363-P08 | reverse complement strand
TTCCTTCGCCTGTTTTAGTTTTTGTTGAAGGTAGATTTAGTCCTTCTACAGTGGCTTCTATCGCAGCTACAACACTTAAGATATCTCTATCATTTACAAATCCTAAATGACCTATTCGAAAAACTTTTCCTTTTAAATGATCTTGCCCTCCTGCTAATAGAATATCAAAACGTTCTTGTACTGCTTTCCTTAGTTCTTCGGCATTGATTGTTTCTGGAGCAACCGCTGTGATTGATGGACTTCCATGACTTTCTAATGCAAATAATGGCATTCCAATTGCTTTCATTGCTGCTTGTGTTGCTTCACGATGACGAGCATGTCTCTTGAAGATTTCGTCAAGTCCTTCTTGCTGCATCATTGTTAGAGACTTTTCTAAGCAAAAATATAGATTTACTGCTGGAGTAAAGGGATTGCTATTTTTTACTGATGTTTTTTTATATGCTCCTAGATCTAAATAAAATTTTGGTAAATCTGATTCTGCATAAGCTCCCCATGCCTTATCACTTAGTGAAACAAAACTAAGGCCTGGAGGCATCATGTATCCCTTTTGAGACCCTGAAGCAACAACATCTAAACCCCATTCATCCATTGGAACATTTGTTGCACCAAGACTTGTAACGCAATCAGCAATGATCAGAGCTTGTTCATGTGATCTGACATGTTGACTAATAGTTTCTAAATCGTTGATGACACCAGTTGAAGTTTCTGAGTGAGTCATTATTACGGCACGTATTTCTTTGTTCGTATCTTCTAGAAGTCTTTTTTGGAATTCGTTTGGATCTAGAGGTTCTCCCCAATTAGCTTTTATTACTTCTACGTCAAGACCATAAGCTCTGGCTACTTTTACCCAACGTTCTCCGAATTTTCCATTATCTCCACAAAGAACTTTGTCTCCTTTACTAAGTGTGTTGATTATTCCTGCTTCCATTGCCGCAGTGCCGCTACCAGTAATGACAAGAACATCGTTTGAAGTTTGATGCAACCAACGCAGTTGTTCATTAGTACGCTTGACAATGTCTTGGAATGCCCCACTCCTATGACCGATTGGATGACGGCCCATTTCCTTTAGTACTGTTTCCGGTACTGGGGTAGGACCAGGAATCATCAGGGTTAGTTTGTCCTTCATGGTCGCTGGTTTACATGGCCTTATTCTAAAAAATTTCCATCAGGGTCTTCTCATAGCCAACACATTTCCTCTTAAAAAAGAATGGACATTACCTGTATGGGTAACTGCTGCTGCAAAGTCAGCTATACGGTCTTTATTGGGATTTCCATTTGTTCCTGTTCAAAAGATTGATTTTTTAGAAGATGGCCAAAATGAAGAGGTGCCAGTTACTTCGACCTTTTTGCTTAATGAAGGGAAGCAAGCTTTTGCTATTAGCCATTGCCAATCAGGTGCTTCTTTAGACCTTACAAAAGGCCTTGAAATATGGGTTTTTGCTCAATTCGAGGATTTTGTAGTTGAATCTTGTATGGATGCGAAGCAGACAGAACAAGAAAATTGGTTGAAAATTATTCCTGGTTATGGAGTAGGGACTTATGAAGAAGGAGGACAACCCTGTCTCTCTGCTTTTGCCAAAGACTTATTGCAATCTAATTTGCGTTCTTTAGTGCCTTTGAATCGTGTTTTGAGTCTCGAAATTGTTTTTCCAAGAGGCAAGGAATTAGCTGCAAAAACTAGCAACGCTTCTTTTGGAGTAGTTAATGGGTTGGCTTTAATTGGCACCCAGGCAAACATACAGGACAGTGCCTCTCCTCAGCAGTTGGAAGATACTCTTAGAAAATTACGTCAGTTATCTGATACGCAAGATTTGAAAGATCGCCTTGTATTTGTCATTGGAGAAAATGGCTTACAGTTAGCTTTGCAAATGGGTGTAGCTAAGGATTTGATTTTTAAAATTGGCAATTGGATTGGTCCTTCACTAGTGGCAGCTGCAGAAATAGGTGTAAAAGAGCTTTTGCTATTTGGCTATCACGGAAAATTAATTAAGTTAAGTGGAGGTATTTTTCATACACATCATCATTTAGCAGATGGAAGACTTGAGATTTTGACGGCTTTGGCTGTTAAAGAAGGCCTGCCCTTGGATTTAATTAATGTTATTTCTTCGGCTAAATCTGTTGAGGAGGCTTTTAATCTTCTTAATCAAAAGGACATTTATTACACGAAAAAGTTATGGTATCGATTATCAAGCGAAGTAGAGTATAAAAGCTTAACCTACCTAGCCCGCTATGGTTCTTGGCCTATAACAATAGGATCGGCTTTATTCGATAGAGAACGTAAGCTTCGTTGGGCAGGGCCAAATGGAATTAGGCAACTTTCAACTTTTGGCATTGCTTTACAGGACTTCTGATTGATTCTTATCTACTCTTAAGCTCCTAGGATTTTTTTAAAAGCTTTTTAAATATATGTCTCCTACGACTCCTCTAGATCAACGCAAGCCAGCAATAGTTATTCTCGATTTTGGCTCGCAATATTCTGAGTTGATCGCTAGAAGAATTCGAGAAACAGAGGTTTACTCTTTAGTGATCAGTTACAACACCTCCGTAGAATTTCTCCAAGAGCTTGCGCCAAAGGGAATCATTCTGAGTGGTGGCCCTAGTTCTGTTTATAGCAATGCAGCTCCTTTATGTGATCCAGCAATTTGGAACTTAGATATCCCTGTTTTAGGCGTTTGTTATGGCATGCAACTAATGGTGCATCAATTGGGTGGACGTGTTGAATCGGCTAAGCAGCAATCTGAATATGGTAAGGCCCCTTTAATAATTGATGACCCTACAGAATTACTGACTAATGTTGAAAGTGGTTCAACTATGTGGATGAGTCACGGAGATTCAGTTCTTGAACTTCCGAAGGGTTTTGTAAAGTTGGCACATACAACCAATACTTCAAAGGCGGCAATTGCTTCTCACGAACGCAAGTTTTATGGAGTTCAGTTTCACCCTGAGGTAGTGCATTCCACATATGGAATGGCGATGATAAGAAATTTTGTATATCACATATGCGGATGTGAGCCTGAGTGGACTACTACTTCTTTCATTGATGAATCTATAGAACAAGTTAGAAATCAGGTTAAAGATAAAAGTGTTTTACTTGCTTTGTCTGGTGGAGTTGACTCCTCGACACTTGCCTTTCTACTAAATAAGGCAATAGGGGATCAACTAACTTGCATGTTTATAGATCAAGGATTTATGAGAAAAGGTGAACCAGAGTTTTTGATGGAGTTTTTTAAGAGAAAGTTTCACATAAATGTTCAATATATTAATGCAAGGAAACGTTTTATATCTAAACTTAAGGGAATCATAGATCCCGAAGAAAAGAGGAAGATCATTGGTACTGAGTTTATAAGAGTCTTTGAAGAAGAGAGCCTTAGGCTTGGTCCTTTTGATTACCTTGCGCAAGGAACTCTCTATCCTGATGTAATAGAAAGTGCAGGAACAAATATCGACCCAAAAACCGGAGAAAGGGTAGCTGTCAAAATTAAGAGCCATCATAATGTTGGTGGACTGCCTAAGGACTTGCAGTTCAAATTAGTGGAGCCTTTAAGGACTTTATTTAAGGATGAAGTTCGAAAACTTGGCCGATCTCTTGGCTTACCTGAAGAAATAGTCAGACGTCATCCTTTTCCGGGACCTGGATTGGCAATTAGAATTCTTGGGGAAGTCACTGATGAGAAACTTAATTGTTTGAGAGATGCTGATTTGATAGTTCGTGAGGAAATTCGTAAGTCAGGACTTTATGATGAAGTATGGCAGGCATTTGCAGTTTTATTGCCTGTACGTTCGGTTGGAGTCATGGGCGATCAGAGAACATATGCTTGGCCAATTGTTGTAAGATGTGTCTCTAGCGAGGATGGCATGACAGCTGATTGGTCAAGATTGCCAGGTGAAATATTAGAGGTAATATCTAATCGCATTGTGAATGAGGTTAAGGGTGTTAATCGTGTTGTATTAGATATCACAAGCAAGCCTCCAGGCACTATTGAGTGGGAATGACAATGACTATTAAATGGTAGTTATAGATTAAAAAACTAACTTCACCGTGAGACTTTTTTAAAATTGAAGTGACAGAGTGACAAGGGATCTCAAGCAGGCACTTCACCGTGACTTCACCGTGGGATGTTGTGAGTGTCTCTACGGAGAAATCGTAGATAGTGTGTTTTCTCTACACTTATAGTTTCAATTTTAAGGATCAGTAACTAAAATTTATTAACGACTTCTCTACATATTCAAAACCCATTCCCTCAAAGTTGATTATTTTGGGTAAGTTTTATATATGGTAAAACTGGTTGCTGGCATAAATGATTTAGTAACGCTGTTTCCTGATGTAGCAGCAGAGGCAGATGGTTGGGATCCTTCTACGATTACCCCTGGTAGTGAGAAAAAAGTGAA
>QCGE01000032.1 GCA_003278195.1 Prochlorococcus sp. AG-363-P08 | reverse complement strand
GCAAATTTGTAGCATAGGCATACGTTGATAAAGACTGTCGTAGTTCAGAGCCAATTCAACAGTAAGTAAAAAAAAGTTCTATTTGATCATTAATCAAATAGAACCCCTTATTCAGTATTTTCGCCAGAGGGCTTTTAAGATCTATCAAAGATAGTTCTAAGTTTTGCAAACAAAGGCGAATAGATCAAAGATTTTTAGACTGCAAGACCTTCTGAAAATCAAAAGATCTTATGCAGCCAGGTTTTCTTCTCCTTGCATCTCCGAATGATCTAATTCGGTTGGTGTATTTGAAATTTCCAACAACTCCTGACATTCCTTAAGAAGTTGCTCTACTCCATCAAGTATTTCAATCTCTTCTGGAGGAGTTTCTTGTGGATTGCTGCTCAACTGCAGTTCAATCAATTCTTGACGTTGTTCAAGCTTGATGAGTCGTTGGGATAGTGCCGTTATCGTTTGGGCAAGATCTTCTGCTGTTCTAGTAATTCGAAAAGAGCAAGAAGAAGACATCAGCAAATAATTGTAATTACTCTGATGACAACACATAGACGGATAAGACTCAAGCCCCAACAAAACTTGTTTTGAAAGCAGGATTTCAACCAGACTGCATTTAGTAGGCAAATTACTTATGTAATGCCCACTTCTTGGACTTTATTGCATTTATCTCTTCAATGTGGTTGGGAGTAAGAGCAGCTGTGGCAGTGTTTCATGCCATAAGACTGACCACTATGCTTATGCTCTTACCTCTAATAATGAAATTTGTAATTCCTCTAGCTGCATCTAATCCCTAATTAGGCCTGGACAGGTAGACATAAGTAGATACCTTTACAAGAAAGTAAAGGTATCAAGCATGTTCAAGAATAAGTATCTTGCAGCTCTGCCATTTGCTCTAATAGCCATAACAGGTCTTTGGAGCAATGGATTGGCAAGCAAAGCAGCCGAGCTAAACACCCAAGGTGGTAAAGGGGCAAAAGTGTATTGCTACATGCGAAATAGTGGAAATGCACATGAAGTCAGCTGGAATGCCTCATATGCATTACTTAAAAGACAATCAAACAGTATGTTTAAAACCTCGCCAAAACATGCTGCTGTAATGATTACAGAGGCTGTCGTAGAGCAACCAAATAAATATCCAAATTGTGGTAAATATCTTGGAGATCTTTTTACACCCCATGAAAAAATAATAAAAACAACTAAAATAAATAAATTTGAAAAAAACGAACAAGCTCAATATTCAACAAATGATAGTGCAAGTCGCTATAGCTACTAAATACTCAATCAAAAAATTAAGACTAGTTAGTTTATTTATCAGCTTAACCCTTGCTTTAGGGTGCTCACAAACTGGAAATAACGGAATGACAAATAAGAATAATTCTCTATCTCCTAATTCTTGCTTAGATGATCTAAGAACAAATGAGCTAGTTAAATCCATCAATAGTTGCACTGAAGTAATTAAGATGTATCCAGACAGGCCTCAGCCATTAAATGACAGGTCTTTGCTCTATATACTTATTGGTGACATGGATCTTGCTTGTCAAGACATCAGGAAAGGTATTGATCTCTTGACAAAAGAAAAAACAACTGCAGATCCTTTACTTAAATATGAACTCAATGTGCGTCATGCCAACTGCATGCAACTACGAAACATTCTTGACAAAGACTGACGCTCTATAGATACATTTTTGTTTCCTAGAAAAACATCTATCTTCTCAGCTTTTGTTGCAACTAATCCATCTATAAGCTGATCTACAAAGCCAAGATGTAGCCAATGACTATTCAATGGATGTTTGCTATCTAAGCGATGGCATCTATCCTCCGCCTGGCAAAGGTCTCCGGGTGTCCATGGGCGCTCTAACAAAAAAACATTACTTGCTCTATTTAGATTCAATCCAAAACCTCCCGTCGCATAAGTTGTCAAGAGCAGAGACGTCTGACCTCCCTGAAATCTATTAACTGCTGCTTGTCTTTCCTTTAAGGACTGACGACCTGTTAACAAATCACCCCCAAGACGAACATTCAAAAGTTTTAAAGGACGAATAAAGCTACTAAACAAGACCACTGATTGCCCTGAGTCAATCAATTCTTTAATCAACCTATATGCCTCAGGCAATTTAAATTCTGCTCCAATTTGTCTAATAGCCCCTAAGGCAACTAAAGACTCTGTATCAGGCGAAACCAAGCCCTTTTTAATCCGAGAATGATATTCCGAAATCACAAGTGCTAATCGATATTGAAAGCCCAACTCCTGTGAAGGAGTTAACGTAATCTTGTGTCTTATACGTATTTTTGGAGGTAAGTCCAATAAAGATTTCTTATCCCTATACAAAATAAAAGGAGCAATTATATCCTTCAATTCCTTTAACTCATTTCTGACTTTCTCATTCACTAGGCATGAATTAGAATGGAGAACTATACTGTTTTTACAAAAGCGCTTAACAAATTCCCCTCGATTATTCACAATAGGGTGATTAATAATTTCTAATAGAGGTAATAACTGATAGGGTTTTGCATTTTTCATTGGCGTTCCTGTTAATAACCAAATAGCTCTTAAACGTGGGTCTCGAGAGAGTCTTAATAAAGATTTTGTCCTTTTCGCCTTTATAGATTGCGCAAAGTGTGCTTCATCTATTATCAAAATTGTTTGTTCAAAAGGTAAAGACCTAGGTAAAGAAGACCAACTTTCCAAGAAAAGATCTAGGCCTAAAGCTTTTGCCTCAGTTTCCCAATGAACATGCAAAGAAACTGGTGCAACGACCACTACTTTTGCACTACTGCATCTAACAATTGCGCGTGCTGCTAATAATGCCGTAAGTGTTTTGCCTAAACCCATTTCATCAGCCAAAAGAGCACAATTACGTCTCAAAAGCCAACTGACTCCTGAGCATTGATGAGGCAAAGGTCGACGACCATCCAAAAGTTCAACATCTAAAGCAGCACTTTTAAGCAAAATTTCATGAGAAGGAAGATCCTTAAATGATTTTTTTAAAATATCCGACCAATCAGCAAGCTCCTCATTAAGAACAAAACGATTGCCTAATAAATCATTTAATGCATCAATAGCTATTAGCGGAAATTCCCAACCATGATTCATACCTTTCCAAATTCCTCTAGGTCTTATTTTTTTCAACTGAGAATGAGTAACAGCATCAAATGGAAATCTGACTTTTATCAAACCCTCCTCAGACAATTCTAAATAACAGCTATTGCTCAAGACCAACCACCAACCTACTAATTAAGAATTTGCCAAATCTAAACTTAATGGAAATCAAAAAGGTTGCAAGAGTCTTACGGTCCAGTCATTAAACCTGCTTAAAACATGAAAAATGAAATGTTCCACACATTGACTAAATGGCCATAAACGGCAAACTGCGCGCAACCGATCGACTCGGATGCATACAAGGGATGCGGTTTTCCTAGAAGATCTCTGCCCCAAACTACGTGTCAGAAGATGGCGACAGTCCATTCATACTTGTACAGGCAAAAGCTGCATCTATTGTGGCAAGCCATCAGAATCAATTGATCATGTAGTCCCACTTAGCCGTGGGGGATTAAGTATTACTGAAAACTGCGTTCCAGCATGTCTTTCATGCAATGGTGACAAATCAGATTTTGATGCGTTTGACTGGTATAGACGTCAAAGATTTTATGATCCAAGGCGTGCAATGGCTATTAGAGCTTGGATTGATGGAGATTTAAGACTAGCTCTTAGATTGCTTCAATGGGCACAACCAACCACTATCAATAATCCAAAAGAAAAAGAAATCAAAGAACACTCTGATCAAAAAGAGAATGGTGAAGACTGGGCTTATTTGGCAGCATAAAAGCTCACCAAACCCTGCAAGCATCTAGAGAATTATGCTCTTCACAAATAGAAGCTTGCCTAGAAGGAGCCTCAGGAGCTAAAACAAACGCACAAGTGAATAAAGTCATCGCTAGTACGAGGAAAAAAGTCCATCCCCTTTGGCTGCAACCAATGGAGTGCACTGATGCGCAGTAAGGCAGCATGGAACGCGATCCACCATAAACACGAAGATTGGAATCAACCATGAAAAAACTCGCCAAGTAATACACTTGTACTCATGCAAAAAGAAATTGTCAAGTCCTGCCAATCGTTTTCTCCTGCCTCCAAGTTGTTGATTCTTGGCGCTGGTTTTAGCGGCCAAAGAATTGCTTCAATCGCGAGAGCACAAGGTATACAAGTAATTTGCAGTCGAAGACAACTAAATAGCCCTGGTGCTGATTTTGTATTCGACAGCAATCAATCGCTTTTGAACTTTGAGAATAATCTTCAAGGCGTAACACATCTTCTTAGTTGCATCCCGCCTACTAAAAATGGGCAAGACCCTGTACTAATAAAAATGCTTGACTACATAAAAGAAATGCCTTTGGAATGGGTCGGCTATCTATCAACTACTGGAGTATATGGTGACTCAAAGGGAGAATGGGTATCAGAAAAAAATCTCCCAAATCCTCAACAACCTAGAAGCCAAAGACGCTTGGCATGTGAAGAAGCATGGCAAAACTCAGGATTACCAATTCAAATACTTCGACTACCAGGCATTTATGGACCTGGCAGGTCTGCACTAGAAAGTATCCAGAATTCTCAATGTAAAATAATAGAAAAACAGGGACAAGTTTTTTCTAGAATTCATGTTGACGATATAGCAGGTGCAACTTTTCATCTAATCAACAAAGCCTCTCAAGGAATTAAGCCATCAGTTGTAAATATTTCAGATAACTTACCTACACCAAATAAAGATGTACTCACATATGCAGCCAAGTTATTAAAAAAACCACTGCCTCCCAAAGAGTCATTCGAAGTAGCCTCCTCGCAAATGAGTCCCATGGCACAGTCTTTCTGGCAGGAAAATCGGAGAATTTGCAATAATCTACTTTGTAATGAACTGGGGTATTCTTTAATCCATCCTGACTACAAATCAGGCTTAAACAGTTGCTTTCAAGAAATTGAAAAAAGCCAAGGAAACAAAAGATAAATGCTCCTAAACTACATTTATTCTGACTCGCCAAAAATAAATTGCGACCAATTCATGGGTTTATTTGGGTCTATCTCAGTAAAGCCAACTTGATTCAAAAGCTGAGGCCACTTAACTATGAGCCAGCCATCTTGAAGACCTTTTCCAAAGCCGAAAAGAAGAAAAATGATCACCAACCAACGCAACATGGCAAAACAAAAAAAATATCCCAACGCTAATCAACGAATTGTGATCGCTTTGGGGGATCCAGCAGGAATAGGGATGGAAATAACCCTGAAGGCACTGGCCGCATCAGAATTACACCCCACAATGCAACCTTTACTGGTTGGATGCAAAAAAAGTCTTGAAGCAACTCATACTTATTTAAAAAGAAAAAGCCAAGATCCCATTATTGACCTAAAAAACCTTGAAATAGAAGACATTCCCCTTAAGAATGTAATAAAGCCTGGATTACCTTCTGCCCAATCAGGAGAAGCATCTTTTCAATGGCTGACTAAAGCAACGCAATTTGTTCAGGAAGGAAAAGGCTGCGCTTTAGTAACAGCTCCTATTGCCAAG
>QCGE01000031.1 GCA_003278195.1 Prochlorococcus sp. AG-363-P08 | reverse complement strand
TCAGAAAAAACCATTCCTGCATTGATCATTGGTGTTCGATCAGAAGGCATAACGGACCAACAAAAACATTCAATATCTATAAATCTAAGAAGCTCTTTATCCTTGATGAGTTTATTTGCCAAATCACCAACATTTACTGGAAGCCATCTCGCTAGCCCTAAGCAAGCTAAAGGTGCCTTAAAGAAAACCTTTAGGAGGTAAGCTGGATCCTCAATTGACAGAAGCGGCATAGAGTCAAGACAATTAAATACCTTCCAACAAGCCCCATAGAAACTACGTATCCCCTTCTCCTCATGTGGGAAGCGGGAAATCAGCTTTGTTAGAAATTTGTCATATTCTCTATCGACTTCTAATTCAAATCCACTAGGTAAATGATAGACAAGTTGTACAGGGTCTGGAATAGTCTGACATTTTTGATCGACCTCTGCCAGAGCTCTAGTAAGCAAATTTGTATAACCTTTCTTCCCAAATCCAAAAATCATTGATGCTCCAACATCAAATGTGTAACCATTGCGTGTGAAAGAACCACCACTCCCACCTGGAATTGTGTAACGCTCAAGAACAAGAACTTTTGCACCTTTTGAAACAAGCTGACTAGCAGTAACCAATCCACCAATACCTGAACCAATTACGATTGCGTCAAAGTGATTATCTGGAAAAGTTTCACTAGTCATACTCTATTTAATAAGAAATTAAAAATGGGGAAAAACTTATTGAGATGGAATTCACTTCCACCCTAGGTACATGATGCAACAGAAGAGGGAATATAACCTCTAATCGCTCTTTTTAAATCCATTAATGCTCTATCTCGATAGGCTCCATATCGGGCACGCTTCTCCTTGATAGGCACCGGAAGCTTTGGTAGTAGTCCAAAGTTTGGAGGCATGGGCTGAAAAGCACCCTTAGAACCAGAAGCCCTTTCAGATTGACTTACGAAATTCATCAAAGAACCAATCATGGTTGAGACAGGAAGACTAAAAGGAGTTAATCCCTTAGCTAATCGGGCCGCATTTGTTCCTGCAAGCCATCCACCAGCAACAGCTGCCGCATAGCCCTCAGTACCACACAATTGACCGGCAACAAAAAGATTAGATCTCCTAGTGAATTGCAAGGTTGATTCAAGCAATCTGGGAGACTCTAAAAAAGTATTGCGATGCATTACACCAAATCGCACAAATTCAGCATTTCTCAAACCCGGAATCAAATGGAAAACTCGCTTTTGTTCTGACCACTTTAAATTGGTTTGAAACCCAACCAAATTCCAAAGTCGTCCTTCTAAATCTTCTTTACGAAGTTGAACTATTGCATAAGCTCTCTTTGTTCTACGAAGTTCACGGTCATATAAATCCCCCCAGCGTTTGTCCCAAATCCCAATTGGTTTTAAAGGGCCATAGCACATAGTTTTCTCACCTCTCCTCGCTAATTGCTCAATAGGAAGACATCCTTCAAAAAAATTTGCATTATCTTGATCAAACTCCTTTAAATCTGCTTGTTCAGCGTTAATTAGTTCTTCTCTAAAATTCAGATATTGTTCTTTATCCATCGGACAATTGATATAGTCTGCGTCTCCTTTATCATATCTACTCGCTTTAAATGCAATCGAATAGTCAATACTGTCACCCAAAACTATTGGACTGGCCGCATCAAAAAAATGACAAAAAGACAACCCAGTAAATTCACTCAGTTTATTTGCCAAGGAATTACTAGTAAGCGGACCAGTTGCTAAAACGGCGATTTGAGCTTGATTAGGAAGATCTAACTGTTCGTATCGTTTGACCGTTATGAGAGGGTGAGAGGAAATTCTTCTTGTAAGTGAGTCGCTAAAAGTTGATCTATTTACAGCTAAAGCCCCACCAGCAGGAACTGAATGAGAATCTGCTGTTTCAAGGACAAGCGATTTTAGAATTCTGAGTTCTTCTTGCAACAACCCTGCCGCTCGATCGGTACTAGAAGATCCAAAGCTGTTACTACAGACAAGTTCTGCAAAATCAGTAGTGTGATGAGCCCTAGAAAGAACGCTAGGCCTCATCTCTACCAAAGTTACGGGAACTCCTGATTGAGCTATTTGCCAAGATGCTTCGGTGCCAGCCAAGCCGGCACCTATGACAGTGACAGAAGAGTTGATACTCAACGTTTAAAAAAGTTTGCTCTGATCAAGGATCAATTGGATGGCAATGATCGACAAGGTCTATTTGTCGGCGAAATCTCTGCTCCATTGATCTCTAGCTGGCTGCTGGATGTTGAACAACACCCAAGTAAGGGCAGCAAGAATTGGGAAAGAAACAAGTATTAGCCGAAGCAGCATGACAAAAAGAGAAATTTCTTTGGGGATTTTACGGATAAGGGTGCCCAGTGTGGGGAATTTCGCCAGAGTTGATCAAAAACTAAGCAATTAAGAAATACGAAGCAGGGGGCAGGACTGTTTTGCTAGTAAAAACACAAGAATCGATTGCAGGTGATGCACCGCGTGATAACTTCCTGTCGGGCCAATAGGCACAACTGCAAGGGTCGCTAGCTCAGCGGTAGAGCATCCGGCTTTTAACCGGCTGGTCCTGAGTTCGAATCTCAGGCGACCCATGAAAAATTGTCAGGCTTTCTTCTTCACAAATGGAGTGAGCAAAAAACTGAAAAAGCTGCTACTAACATGAGGCAATGATGTATAAAGATAGAATAAGACAAAACTAAAATGCTATTTGGATTATCAAAAAAGCAATTTATAGGCTGGGGACTATTGGCAACTGGTATAAAGATTGCAATTGGAGCCTATCTCTTCAACAAGCTAGGTTTACATCTCCCAATAGGCATAAATTAAATAACTTCATCGTTTTTATGGAGATCAAATTCTCCAAACTTGCTAACTAGTTTAAATAATTTTAAGAAAAATCTTTTAAATAACTAAACTTTAATCTACAAATACACCTTTCTACCTTGTGGAGTAAATCTATATACACCTCCCCTAGGCCCTAAGAAGAGAATCTCTCCATTTATGCGAGACCTCCCATATTTGTTGAGCCTTTGACGGTGCATATCCGCCTTCTCCCTTGACTCAGTCTCACTATCCCAGTGATTAATTTTGATGTTTTGATCAGGATCTGACATCAAGCGATCATGGAATTTACTCAAAAACCTTTTATGCAAAAGGGTACGCTGATTAAACCTTCTGAATAAATTGCTTTTATTATTAGAAAAAACAACCTTTTTTAATCTTCGACTAATCAAAATAAAAAGCAGTGCGGCAAGAATAAGCTGAATAATTAAAATCATTAAAACTAATTTTTTTTAATTTAAGCAAAGAAATTAAATATTGCCAGCTAAGTTGAGGATAAAATCTTCGAATCTAGCCAATTGGACAAATCTTGAATTGGCTTGAATGAAGTTGGCGCAAGTTGTTATATAGTTGGCGTATATGTTTGAAACGAGACATGAGATTACCTGAGCTAATTCTAGTTGCTGTTTTTGCATTTATCTTCCTGTCCTGGCTAGTCTATAAAAATAAACATAACTTAACAACAATAAAACTCAAGAAATCAAAACAAGAAAGGATCAACTTCTGGATGAATATGCCTTCAAAGCAAAGGAAAGCATATGACTATGAAGAAAACCGCAAGACTGCCAAAAGAAAGAAAAATCTAATTCGCGAAATACGAAAGGAATATGCTGCAATTAGTAGACTAGGCAAAAATTAGATCCATGAGAAATCTTAACTAATGGCTTATTAGAGTGAAGAGTATAAAGACTTACCTGGACAGACAAATATTAACTTAAAATAGCTTATTAGACCTTAAACTATATCTTTTACCTTTATTATTCCTATATACCTTCTCAACAATTTTGCCATTTTTAATGATTATTGTCTCCAATCGGGATGACATCATACGATTTTTAGTTCGAATTTTAAATATCCAAAAAGATAAAAATAACAGAACAAAAAGAGAATAAAGATTTGCCATTGAATTTTGATTCTTATAGTGAGGTTGAATTAGTTAAAGCTGTTTACAAAAGGAAGAGAAATCCTAATCAAAAACATCATTTTAGAAATAATAGAGATTGTCAAATGATAATCCTACTCATGATCCTCATCTAGATTTAATTTATAAGTCTGCTTCTCCTTAGCATCTTCTCCTTCGATTAAACTCGAAAAAAGCCTTAAAGCTCTTCCGAAAATAGGGACCCAGAGCCTCTCATATCCGATTCTGAGAGGGTTTTTCAATGGATTTTTCAATGGGTTGACCATAAATAGATCGAGGAGCATTATTAGTATTAGCCAATCATTATATACATAATCAATAAAATATACTTTTGATATCCAGGCAAGACAAGGAGAGTGAACTAAGAAACCAAATTCTTAAAGAGTATTAGTCTAAAAAGCTATGGTTCTGCTAGATTACGAAAATCCAAATCATTGTCTATTCAATTAGGAAGATGGTGAAAGCAGGAAAAATCATCCTGATTAAGAAAAAGTGAGATTAACTGCTTTATTAATTTATCTCTTAATTGTTTCTAAGTCAGCTAAAGCTGGAATAGATAATTTCACTAAGATTGACAAAATAGATAGTTGGATAATAGAAAGGCGGATTGACTCAAAGAATCAAAATATTAGTTGCAGAGCATCTATCCCAAGCTACTACTCATGGTTTGGTGGCAGAGTTAGACTCAATCAAAAAGGAGATTTGATTTTACCGGATGAATATTCTAAAACAGATGTGCCAAGCGAAGATTTACTGGATAAAGTCAAAGCGGCTATAAGGAAGTGTGAAGCAGGACTCATCTATCAAATACTTCAAGAGTAAAGATCTAATAAAAGGTTATTTACTCAATAACTTGTAAAAATCCTTATTTAAGGAAATCTCTTTAACCAATAACCAACTGAGGAATTTTTAAAGGTAAGAATTTAAAATAATCTATTAGCTAGTTGTAGTTGACCTGAATTTTTTAAGGTTTAGAAATTCCACACCCAACATCTTTCACAATAAGAAAGATGGGAATTGCTTAAACGAATTTTTACATGGGATCAAACTGCCTTGACATAACCTGAATAATTCTATAGAACAGGTGTACTACTGATAAGTCCATGAGTTCCTCGTCGTCTCCATATGCCATCTTCAAGGCTGAGAACTGGATGCTGTCGACAAACTACAGCAAACCATTTGACCAATGCTTATCCGTTAAACCACAAAAAACCTGCCGAAAGCGCTTATCAAAGAAGAAGAAGAAGAAGAATGGCATCACTTCAAAGAGGGATATCTCCGGAAATGAAATACAGCTTGCGTTTGCATAATTTTTCAACACTTCAACTATTGCTTAGATGCCCATGAGCAAACTCTTCCTATCTGGCCACTCAAAAAAGTCATCCCAAAATGGAAATATCTAATTTGGAATTGTCCTCTATGGGGAAACAACCTTAAAAAAGTAGTTTAATTGCTCCCTAAGCTCAAATAATTTGCCTCAAAACCTAGCAATCAAATACAATCAAATCGAACGGGGCGTGGCGCAGCTTGGTAGCGCGGGTGCTTTGGGAGCACTAGGTCGCAGGTTCGAATCCTGTCGCCCCGACTTGTAATTGCAAGGGATCTCGGCGAAGGGTGAAACAGGGTCAAAACACCTTTCGTACATATTTCGTAAATAATGGGTTCTAACAAGTGCATTCAGGGCGTGAATGATCTCGCGACTAGATGTCCTGAGATAGCAGCTGAGGCAAATGGTTGGAACCCTAGAGGAATTTGTTGGAGTAGCGGAAAAAAACTTTCTTGGAAATGCTCAAAATTTGAAAATCATATTTGGGATGCACGTATTGACTCACGAACTCGAAACGGAAGTGGTTGTCCTTTTTGCGGGAATAAAGCCGTGCTTAAAGGTTTCAATGATTTGGCAACCGTCAAGCCTGAAATTGCTAAGGAAGCATATGGATGGGATCCATCTGAATATTTGCTAAATGCTGCTGCCAGAAAACATTGGAAATGTTCTCTAGGCCATACATGGGAATCAACAATAGATAACCGTTCAAAAAGTGGATGTCCTTATTGCGCCAACAAAAAAGTATGGTTTGGATTCAATGATTTAGAAACTTTATTTCCGGTAATAGCTAAAGAGGCTTTTGAGTGGGATCCCAAAACAGTCACTGCTGGTAGTAATAGAAAAAAAAGTGGAGGTGCAATGAAGGTCATCCACCTTGGGAGGCAGTAGTTAATAGCAGATCAGGATCTCAAGAGCCTGGATGTCCTTATTGCGCAGGTAAATTACCTATAAGAGGAGAAACGGATTTAAACACTAAGTTTCCAAATATCGCTAAAGAGGCTCATGGTTGGGATCCGAGTTTAGTTTTGCCTTTTAGTCATACCTATAGAAAATGGAAATGTTCTAAGGGCCATCTCTACTCAGAGTCGCCTGCACATAGATCTCATATGGGTGTTGGTTGTCCATATTGCAGTGGGAAAAGAGTTCT
>QCGE01000030.1 GCA_003278195.1 Prochlorococcus sp. AG-363-P08 | reverse complement strand
CTCAATATTAAAAAAGTTCTTATTAGATGCCGATTCCCATCTAAACACTTTTGTGAAAAAGAAAAATAAACTTGATATATACCAGGGATATTTTCTGACTAACTTATACTCTAGAATAAATAAGTATTTGGCCTCAAAAGGAAGAAAGAGATCTCTGTATATAGGCTTATCAATTGCTATCATGATAGTCTCTCTAGGGAAAGAATAAGCCTCATTTTTATCAACAAATATAAACTTGCCTAATCGATTAAACTCAATCTTTGCATTTTTCTCTTTGGTTGAAAGATAAATTTTATGTTTCATGGGTAATGGAGTTTTAAAGTGACTTATCAAGATGACATTTACAAAGTTGATCCAAAGAAGGGCGAAAAGTCAACCTAAGCCTCCAGCGCGCCCATAATGCATATATTGAATCAACAAAGCCACCTATCAATGGAAGATAAGTTGGAGAATAAACCCAACCTAGCCCAACTAATTGATAGGCTTCGCGAAAAACTTGAACATCTCTTAAGATCTCTCCTGTATCTGTAATTGCATGTATCCTAGTCATCGCATCCCTATAACTTATATCGTTGTAATTCTTGGGCGAATAAGTGTTAGAGCTAATGTCTACAAAAAGAATATTATTTCCTTTATCTTTATTTCTCAAAAAACGAATCTCTCGCATACATAACGGGCATCCTCCATCATAAAGCAACTTGATTTTTCTATGCTTCATTGAGGCCTAGATACAGAACAAGAAGAATAAAGGTGAAATTACCACTATGCCCTCTAGCTTAACAATATCAAAAACATAAAAGCAAAAATTTTTCAGATCTATTTATTTTTTAGCAATTACACTTGAATTAGTCCCATAGGAATTTGTGAAGCATTAGTTTTAAATGTATCTATTGTGATTTATTCAGAATTTCCTCTCTAGTAGTCCACTTCAAAGAGCAGGTATAATGAAACTAAAAATAATAGTTGCATAATAAATACAATACCATGCAATCAAAGTCTATCTTTAGAAAAGAATGACTTAAATTTAAGAAAAAGATAAGTCGATGTTAAGCCAAATAAAAGTATTCCAAATGTACCTACTACAAAATTAGCGCGCTCTACAGAAGGCCAGTCACCGGCAAAACCATCCATATGCTTACCCGTAGCTTTATTATTGAATAACTAATAAGATAGCGTATCTCACGTAAAATAAGAAGCACAAAAGCTAGATGAATATAAATCAATCAAGGCCCTGGAATAACTCTTTATGAACAGAAAAAGTATGATATTGAGTAGTACCTGATTCAGGCGTTAAACGTTCTCCATCAATATTCCAAGCCGTACTACAAATAAGATCACCATCCCAATGCACACCATATTCACTTGTCTCTTTAGACCAATTTCTAACTGCCGCAAAATGTTCTGGCATCTTTTCACCTATCTTCCTGCAAGTAGAGCATAATATAGACAATATTGGAGGTTTTGAATTTAGCCTAAGCGACTTAGTTAAGCTGATCTGATTAAATGTTCCAACATATCTAATATATTCTATTAACTCTCTCTCCTTTGCTGACAATTGAGCTATTTCAAATGCCCTTTCAAATTCTTCAATAGGAGTAACAGGTCTTGGGTTGTTCACTGTCAAATGGTTCATGATGGTAACTTCCTGCGATCATCATCCCTCGATAATGAGGACCTGTGAGTATTCTAATAATTTCAATTAATAGAGCAACTAATCTAAACCTTTAGAGAAAATAGTCCCGATTCTTTTCAAATAACCAATAGGTTTTATATTGCCAATCATTATCATTGTTAAAAACAGAACCTAGCAAATAAGGCTATAAAGAAATAAAGGAGTAAAGCCTACATAACTAGATAGTCACATCTAGTTATTTATCTCTTGAGAATTCATGACTCTTAGCTTGCATTCGAGTCATTATCATTAAAACCAAACCCAAACCATCCCTCTTCCTTGATCCCTTTTCTTACAGCGGTAAAAAGAGCGCCAAAGAAAAAGGCTCCAACTCCAGCAAATAGTGCCAAAGTCAACAAAGGCCTCCATCCTGAGACAACTGTCGTCTGAATGGCAGGATCGAATGATTCCATAATTATTCAGGATCTATTGTCAAGGATGGGATAGGTTCAAAAAAAAAGCAACTGAAAAATAATCAAAATACACTTATCATGCAATGGCTAATTAAATATAAGCATTAAAGAAAAGATGAAAAAATGTAGAGTGCTTTCTCTTTTCCTGAGATCCATAAAAGAATTATTTTTAAAAACTCTAATTTAGTAGCTAAATACAATCATCCAGGATTCTTCACTCTCTCTACCAACTCTTTGAAGCTTGGAATCGCTTGAAATGCATTTATAAATATCTTTGTAAATTGACCAATACTATTATCAAATTGACTTCGATTAAATATTTCAACACGCTCATTCCTTTTAGGTATTCCAAATCCTTTTACATACTCAGAAGCAAAAAGGTCCTTAAAGTCAGGCATAAAAAAAATTGCAGGTGGTGAAATTTAAAATCTCAAAAGAGAAAGTGCTTGTATATTAGGTCACAAATTCTTGTAGTCAATAAGTCTCCTAGGTGCAGGCATATGTCATATGTCATTGAGCTATGATGAAACAACTATCATTATAATTTTTATAATAAAGACCTCGTTAGGTTATTTGGCACTTCTCAAATCTAGAGCTTCTTCATAGTACGAATGAATACTAAAAAAGAAATATACTAATATGAAGCAATAAAGCCAATCAGAATTGATATCAATGAATTCTCTTATGAAAGAGAAAAATAATAATCACTGCCTAAAAAATCATACCAAACAGCTATAGAAGCCTATGAATCCTTGCTCTAAGTCCAGATTTAACTCTTAGTCTTTAGCTTCTCAGAGAAGTCCTCAACAACCTAACAAGACTAAATAGTCAGGAATAAATTGCGCAATTCTCTGATCACAAGAAAAAAAATGGGACTATTAAAAATGAGAAAACAGAAAGGCCGAACAATCCCCATCACCCGGCCGCAACAAAACCATAGTGACTGTCAAGGCCAAGCGAGAGAGTCGTAACACTATATATAGAATTCAAGTTACTTATCTTTAACTTCAGACACTACTTGTAGTAGGGGTTGATTTTCTGATCAATTGCTCTTAAAAAATAAGTCCCCCATCACCTAGGCCCTAAGCGATTCGCAAGGGTCTTTTTTTTTGCAAAAAGACATCGAAAGAAGTTCGCAAGATCTAGTGTAGAGAGAGGGAAAGCTCTTTTTGAGCTTAAGGCAATTAATCAAAATGACTTTACCTACATTCCAGAAAAGCAAGCCTTGAAAAGGCTTTTGAAGCTTTTGTGAAATATATATAAAGCGAAAAGCGGATAAATTTTCTCGCGATCCAAATCAATCCGCCCCCTCGTTCCTGTTGGCGCAATAAAATAAACTAATCATTTACACGAGACCTGCTTTGGTTAGTGACAAAGACCTCCTTAAAGAAGTAACAAAAGAGCTTTGGCAATCAGTCAAAAAACTACGCCCTGGGCTCCCAAAAGATGCGCGGATGCAACTTGTACTCAAAGCTCTGATAACTATTGGAGACCTGCCGAACCCCATTGAAGCGGCCATGGTCGTAGGGACATGCCTAGAACTTGAAGGCGAAGAAGATAACAGCAAAACTGACAAAAGCTCAGGTAATTCAGAGCAATCACAAATAGAAGATATTGGAGAGGGAAGAAGGGTTGTCCGCCGCAGGTCTTCAAGCGCATAAAGCTTTCAGCTATGGAAACCTTGATATCTAAAATTATTTTTCTCTAAAGCACTGCCTACTAAATCAATCAGCCAAAAATTGAGAGGGTTAAATCAGATTCCAATCCATTCATCTCTATAAACTCCTGAAATACTTCTGATTCAAAAGCCTTCTGAGCTGCGTCTTTAGACTCAAATTCAACAACCACGCCAAGTTGGCCCCCATCCCATTCATTCAAATCAGAGTGTTGTCTTATATCTTTGGCAATAATTATCCCCCCAACGGAAAGAAGCCAAGGCACTACTGTCTGGATATATTCAATGAATAGCTCCGTACTAGCAATGCTTGCCTGCTTTACCCAATAGCCCTTAACCATAGAATCTAAAGAAAATTGGAAGAAGTATCGCATAAGGCGTTGCCGTTTTGTTTACCAAGACGTCCTTTTGAGCAAAAAGGCTCAAGGAACCAAGGAAAGGAGGTAATTCACGTTGGACCTTTTGCCTTTCGTTCATGGCTTTTCACCAACCCTTTCGAAATAACAACTAAGATCTAGTCTCTAATGCTCTCAAAAGATGAAAGCTCAGCTTGTCTTCATTTACGATGGACAGTGTCCTTTCTGTAATCAATTTGCAGAGCTTCTTGAATTAAAAAGCAACCTACCCCATATCCAAATTAAAAACGCTAGAGAAAAAGATACTGAATTGCCAAAAGGGTATGACATGGATACGAAAGGGGCGATTTTAATTAAAGATGGCGAAATGCTATATGGCGCAAATGCAATTAATTGGATTTGCTGTCAAATAAAAAACCCATCAGATGCATTATTAAAGCTAATTAGTATGATCTTTGCCTCTAAGAAACGAACAAATTTTTTATTCCCTTTTCTACTTATATGCCGGCGCTTTACCTTGCTCTTAAAAGGCATTCCAATGAAATTTTCCTAGCAGATACTCACCAGATCCATCATCCCACCTAGCTTTAATATTCATGCAGTGATTCTCAATCAAAGAAAAATGTAATCTCCTTTTGTGTTAAACCCTTCCATCCTGATTCAATTAGACGACGGTTAAGAGTTTCTTGATCAAAGTGCTTTGCACCAGAACGGACAATTCGATTGCGCATTGATTTTCTAACTCCACTCCTTTTCCTTGCTCCTTCTATTACCATTACTTCTCTGTAAAGCTCCAACATCTCAATTGGTATTTGAGTTCCATCAAGATCGAGCCCCGCATCAATTGCTTGATCAATAGCATCAGGTCCAGAAAAATCCATCTCAATAGTGTTTTACTAGTCATATTTTCGCTCATAAATAATATTGAATAGCCTCAATAGGGCAAAAAAGAAAATAACTTAGAAAGAAATAGCCCACTAAAAAGTCCCCGCGCTAAAAACGCGGGGACTGAAGGGTTAAAAAGAACGGCTGATCCCCATCACCCGGCCTCTGGGACGAGACTAATCACTGTCAAGGAATTTGTCACCTGTAGATACACACTACTTATAGTGTTGCCCTAGGCCTTTGTAAAAAAAAGCACTAATTATAGGGGGTTGATTTTGTCTGCAAATGCTCTTAGAAAATAGGTTCCCCATCACCTAGGCCCTAAGCGATTCGCAAGGGTCTTTTTTTTGCCCAAAAATCACTATGACTAATAAGTCGGAATTCCTCAAAGAAAGCTCTCAGCCATTAAAAAACCCGCCTAAGGCGGGTTTTTTATGGCCAAGAGCAAGTGTTGCCTAGTTTCCACTGCTCGGAGGGCCTAACTCCTCACATTTGTATTTTGTCCAGCTGAAACTATCTTTTCAAGCAAGAGTGCCCTCTAAAAAAATTGTCACAATCAATGAGCTCTGTGTATAAGCCTTAATCGTTTCCTTTTTTCGCAATGATCAATTTATACAAAAAGCCAGCTTTTAAGAACCTAAAGCTAATTAAATTCTCATCGATACCTTGGCTGGAATAGATCTGTTGCGGTAACAACTTTCCTCTTCACTTGATCTTCATCTTGATCATTCGTGCCTACCCCAAAACGAGGTGTTTCAACCTTAGGTATTGCCTTAGACTTATCAAAATCTTTCTTAGACTTAACTTCCTCTACTCTTGCAGAAGGGGTTATTTCAGGTGAGGTCGCAGTGTCTACATTTGTTACCTGTTCAGAGTTATCAGAAGTCAATTCCTTCTCACTTGATGGAGTATCCATGGCTTCAATAATCATATTAGGTGGAGAGTTTTTTCTCTGAGTAAGATCAATACTAATAAGAACTGAATTCAAGCGATCTTGAGAGAGAAAAACAGGTGTAAATGCAAGTATTGTGGCCAGAGTGATAATTAAAAAAAGAATAGACAGAATTTGTATTATTGGTTGCCAATAAATAGAGACCTTTGCTAGGGGATCCAATCCCTTTGAGGATTCTCTTTTTTCTTTACCCCACTCCAAAAAAATATTTTCCGTCAACCAACCTTTATTTGCAGAACGGTAAGGAGATTCTGTCGTAACAAAATCAACAATCTCCTTAATTCTGTCTGCTGGCACTGATAGTCCCTTCGAATTTAAACACTATTCAAGCATCATCAAAGACCTTTCTATTTGTTCCGCAGCACCTCATATATAAAAATAGAAGGAAATTGAAGCAATTCTGTTCAACTCAACCTGCGATAAATGCCAAGGCAGTCATAACAAGCGCAGAAGCAACTACACCAAGCGAAGCAATAAAGAGAACTTTTCCAGTATTCACATAAACAGAAATCTTTAAAAGCTCCGTTTTTGTCTCCCTCTTCTGT
>QCGE01000029.1 GCA_003278195.1 Prochlorococcus sp. AG-363-P08 | reverse complement strand
TCACACCCTAATGTGACAGAATTAACAATGGCTTGGAAGCTAATGGGTTTAATACTCCTGTAATACCAATTAAATAGGTTCTTCAAATCGATGCTGTAGTAATCAATACTAATTGCTTTTTTTGATTACATAAGGCTAAAAATCTGATCAATCCTTTTAAAGGCTTCTATGATTTTATGCAAATTCTGAACCTAATTACTCAGCTATATATCTCTAAAAAATATTATTTTTTAGAGATTAAGTGACCTTAGAGAGATTTCATGGCAATCCCCTGCAAGGCCTAATTACCCTGCTGAAAGTTCAAAAAACAATGCAAAGTTCAGTCCATAAAGTGCGACCACCTAGCAAATTACCAGCCAAAGAATTGCTTCTTTTGTGGGGGGTTTCAATAATAATCGCCGTATTAGGCCTTGGCGATCTTCCCCTTAGAGACTTTGACGAAGGAATAGTGGCAAGGGTTGCATTGGAATTAACCCATCACAAAGGGGCAGAGGTTTTGCTTCCTAAGTTATGGGATGCACCTTATTTAAATAAACCACCCGGTCTTCATTGGTTAATAGCTGCTGGAATCTCTCTAAATCATCAATGGGAACCATCTAACTCAAATGCCGAGATGGTGGTGAGATTAATACCATCTTTAATTTCGACACTAATAGTTCCTCTTGGAGGGCTAGTGCAATGGCAGTTACTCAAACATGACAAGAGCTCATGCCTTTCAACTTCTGCAATCTTGCTCACCATTTTGCCAATCGCTAGACATGGCCGATTGGCAATGCTTGATGGATCTTTCCTTAGCGCAATGGCCTTGCTCTGGTTATTGCTTTTAGCGAATGACCGGAGTCCTATGGACAAAATACGAATGCTTGGGGTGGGACTTGTTAGTAGTTCAATGCTGTTATTAAAAGCACCACTTATTCTTCCCGCTTGGTTTGCTGCAGTGATACCAATAGCTTGGGGGAAAGAATTCAATCATTGGTGGCGAGGAAAACTATCAATATGGCTAGCAATTGGGTTAATACCTGGATTCGGGTGGCATCTCTGGCATGGACTTAACAGAGGAGCCGCTGCACTATGGCTTTGGGGAGGAGATGGTGCTGGAAGAGTTCTCTTTGATGCTGGTGAGGGAAGTGATCTTGGTTGGAAGGTTCCTGTTATTGAAATCCTTGAGGGGGGATGGCCTTGGCTAGCTCTATGGCCTATAGCAATAGTTTGTGCATGGCAAGCACGTAATCGTCGCTGGGGTAGATGGTCTATTGGGTCACTAGTTGTGTTAATGATGGCAATACTTCCTCTGAAAACTCAACTGCCTTGGTATAGCCATCCCCTTTGGCTTCCATTCGCACTTATATGCGGCCCACTACTTGGATCGCTAATAGAACGCGATAACTCCAAACCACATTTTGGGAAGAAATATTTAGAACAAATCCCACTATTTTGGCTTTCTCTTGGAATATTCATTTTTTTCTTTGGCAGCATTGCCTCAACAGGTCTAATTGCATCTATTAAGCCTTACAGCTCTATCGCTTTAGCCATAGGCATAGGTTGGACATTAGGTGGACTGTTACTTATCAACCCCGAAAGAAAGAAACGAAAATATGGAGCATTTTGTTTAATAGCTGGAAATTTGTCCGCTCTTGCATTGCTTATGGGGTCTCCATTATGGCTCTGGGAACTTAATGAAAACTGGCCTGTAAAACCAGTAGCAGAACTTGCAACTGCAACCGATAGCCGCGAAATTGTAATAGAAGGGAGTGAAGAAAGGCCAAGCTTGAATTGGTATGCAGAAAAACGAATTAAGCGACTCAAGGACTCGCCTGATTCCAGTTGGATCTTGACACGCAACCCAAAACAAGTGCAGAGAATGCACTCCCCGCGCGAATGCACTGCTATGCAAACAAAGGAATTATGGACATTGCTTTTTTGTGAATCTAAAAGCAACTAACTTACGGTAAAACAAACTATCCTTTAAATATGTCTATGCCACCGACAAAGAAACATCTTTCGGTGGTCTTGCCGACATTCAACGAAAGAGACAATATTGGCCCATTACTCGAAAAGCTAAATAATCTCTATACTGCTTATGATGTAGAGGTAATTGTTGTTGATGATGACTCAACAGATGGTACTGCAAAAGCCGTTAAAGCTATCGCGCACAAAGATAGCCGTGTTCGCTTAATCAGGCGACTAGGAAGATCAGGTTTAGCCAGTGCAATAAAAGAAGGTTTACTTGCAGCAACAGGAGATTTAGCAGCAGTAATGGATAGCGATGGGCAGCATGAGCCTGAAGCTGTTTTTAAAGCACTGGAATTACTACAAGAACAAAAACTTGATCTTGTAGCTGGAAGTAGATTTCTTCAAGAATCAGAAATACATGGATTAAGTCATAGAAGGACTGGGGGCTCATCCATCGCAAACCGCTTTGCGCGACTAAGTCTGCCCAAAAGGTATAGCCATATAACTGATTACATGAGTGGGTTCTTTGTAATAGACGTTGAGGCTTGCTTACCAAGCATCTGCAGGGTAGATGTCAATGGTTTCAAATTTCTATATGAATTGCTGTCTATCAGTAATGGCAATTTACAAGTTGCAGAAGTACCACTTACTTTCCAACCAAGATCTTACGGAAAATCCAAACTCGATATAGCCATTTTATGGGACTTTGCTATATCTCTCATTCACACTCTTGTATTTAGAGTCTTGCCAAGAAGAGCAATTAGTTTTGGCCTGGTAGGTAGTGGCGGAGTTCTGGTCCAACTAGCGACAACAGAAATTCTTATGGCAATACTTAACCAAACATTCCAACAGGCACTTCCTTTTGCAGTTGTAACTGCTGCCACATCAAACTATCTGATTAATAATGCACTTACATTCAGATCACAAAGACTTAGCGGAAAAGCGCTACTAAAAGGACTGATAAAATTCCTCTTAGTAGCATCACTACCAGTCATCGCGAATGTGGGATTAGCAACTACTTTTTACAACTTAGTCTCGCCAAATCCATTTATCGCTCAGATGGCAGGAATTATTGTTGTTTTTGTCTGGAATTATGCCGCATCATCCCGTTTCGTTTGGAATTCTCCCTGAAAAGCTATAAGTGTGTCTATGAAAGCACTCAGATTAATTCAGGCCAGCTGGTTCCCATTAGTAACTGGACTAATTTATAGGCTAATAAATATCAATTCTCCCTTAGTCGGTATACATAGCTGGCGACAAGCAGATACTTCGTCTATGGCCAGACACTTTGCATTACAAAATACTCCTATATGGCTTCCACAAGTTGACTGGGCTGGAGCATCACCAGGATATGTGGAATGTGAATTTCCACTCTTCCCATATTTAGTAGGTCAACTATACAAATTGACAGGGATTCATGAATCTATTGGAAGGGGTTTATCAATAATTTTTAGTCTACTTACAATACTTTGTGTAATAAATATTGGGGAAAAACTTTTTAGCTTTAGGAGCGGTTGGTGGGGGGGCTTGTTTTTTGCGATTTGTCCAATTGGTGTTTACTACGGAAGAACTTTTCAAGGTGAATCGTTAATGCTATTCCTTTCAGCATTAAGTCTTATAATGCTTATAGATTGGATAGATTGCAAGAATAAATTTTATCTAATAATAAGTTGGACTTCTTTTACACTTGCTGCACTTATAAAAGTTTTACCATTCATATGGATAGGACTTCCTTTACTATTAGTGGCATCTATTAAGGAACAAATTAAACATAAGAAACTTAGCCTATATAGGCAGCAGATATTTAATCATTACTTGCTGAACCCATGGATATTTGTTTATGCAGCAAGCTCTTTACTGATAATATTTGGATGGTATTTTTATTCATATCAACTTGGGCAAGTAAGTGGAAATAGTTTCGGTTTCTGGGGCAACAGTTCAGACAGAGCTAGCATAAGCATGCTCACAGACATCAACCTTTGGTTAAACCTGTTCCTTCGAATATCAATAAGAAATCTTGGATTACTTGGATTACCACTCTTACTTCTCGGAATTTTTAAGTCCTTTAAAAGCCATAATGGCCAAATTCTATTAGCAGGATTGCTCGGAGTATTCATTTGCACAACCTTTGCCTTTAGAGCTAGTTCCATTCATGAGTATTATCAATTGCCAATTCAGATATTTGCCTGTCCATTAATGGGGCAAGGAGTAGTCGAAATTGTAAATAATACGAAGAGAAGCTTATTCCAAAAAAGTTTATTTAAAATTACCTTATGTCTTATTTTCACAACTAGCCTCATAGTCCTTTCAATTGATTATTGGGCTGTTGAAAGTGCCCAAGCGAAAATATGGATGCCATTAGCACAAAGAATCCGTAAAGATGTGCCGATAAAAGATCGTATAATTAGTGTTACTGGAGCTGATCCTACATTGCTAAATCTTGCAAGAAGACAAGGTTGGCTAACTGATTTTAAGGGTGTTAACAAAGAGCAGCTTGAAAAATGGTACAAGGAAGGTGCTACTCATATCGCGGGAAGTCTTGAATGGCAAGAAAGCCATGTTTATATAAATGATAAAGATTTGAAGAATCAACTAGAAAATATACTTTGCAAAAAAATTGATATGAAAAAGTGCATAATAGGTAAGAACAAAATATACCTATTACCTATTCAAGAAATAATATAATGACTAATCAATTTCTCCCAAAAAATAATATATATGCATCTGATAATGTTAGATTTTGGGTTGTTACATTTTTTATTCTAGTATCAGCTCTTCAGATATGGAGAATATTTAGCCTCAATGCTACTTACGATCAAGGTATTTTCCTGCAAGAGATATGGAACACATTGCAAGGAAGACCTTTTGAAAGTACTCTTGCTTCGGAATTATCCGCCCCGGTTAAATTTCAAAATGCCTTACCAGAAGTGGGCTATAGGCATCTTGCGCAACACTTCACACCTTTACTAATACTATGGGCACCTTTAGTTGGCTTGCTAGGTGTTTGGTCATTACCAATAATTCAAGTAGGACTAATTGCTTCAGCTGGATGGACTCTCTTTCTACTAGGTAAGAAGCACCTACCTAATCAACTTGCTGGATGGATAGCATGCAGTTTCTTTACAACAGGAACTGTTATTGGTCCATCACTAGAGAACTTTCATGATTTGTGCATTGTACCTTTATTAGTTTTCTTACTTCTTCTTGGGATAAGTAGCAAACAAATACTTCTTTATTTTATCCCTGCTTTAATGTTACCTCTTGTTAGGGAAGATGTAGGCCTGCTTACCTTTGGGATTGGTCTTTGGATGATAATCAGAAGACCACAATGGAGATTATGGGGAATAGGGCTTTGTATATATGCAGTAATTGCAGTAATACTAATCACAAATTACATCATGCCAATTTTTGGATCAGAAATTTCAGATAGGTTCATGCAAGAGAGATTTTCTCAATACTTAGATGGAGATACTGGAGGAACATTAGACGTACTAGTAGCGATGATAAGAAAACCACTACTAGTTTTAACCGAACTAATATCTCCACCAGGTAGAACTATAAGACTTCTAATCACACTTTTACTACCTTTAGCTTTTGTTCCATCATTTTCTATAGATGCATGGCTGCTAATAGCACTTCCACTTTTTGTTGCACTTAGCTCCAATGGTGGGAATGCTTTATCAGTTCACCTTCGCTTTATGCTTTATCTAGTACCAGGTGTTTTCGCTGGATCAATTTTCTGGTGGGAAAGAAAGAAATCATTTTTTGAGAATCAAAAGCTTAGAAATTTCTGGAAATTATGCATATGCATAGCCTTGACTTTTGCAATCATTGGCAATCCTCACCGTTCTCTATCAGCAATCATCCCTGACAGTATTTCTCCATGGGTACATGTTCCAATCACCAAACAATTTGACAGGGGTTTAAAAGCAAAAAGATTAATTTCTGAGATACCTCCAGATGCATCTGTTGCAGCAGAAACACACCTCATACCACAGCTTGCGAAAAGAAGAATTTTATTACGGTTTCCAGAAAATTATCAATACAAAGACCGTCAAGGTAAAATTCAAAATTCAGAATTCATCATCAGTCAACCATCTTTCAATGCGAGTTACTCCTCTGCCTTTAATCATCATGCAAGTTGGGTAATAAAAAGTGGAAAAACTCTTAAAAGGCTAACAGATGAAGGGAAGTATGGGGTATTTAAATGCAATAAAAACTCTATAATACTTAGAAGAAATTGGAAAGATACATATAAGAGTCGTAAATGTTTAAACGAAGAGGTTGAAATAAATAGTAAGCATGTACTGAAAGTCAACAAAAGATTTTCCAAGCGATTGATAAAGTCTAGATAAAGTCTTCTTGGCAAAGAAGGCGCTAACATATTTAATCAATTATTACTAGAAATAAGTCAAATCTAATTTCCCTGAAATCAACCAATTATTTCAGATGGAAAAATCTCGGAATCACTTTAGAATAGATGATGTAATAATACTTTCAAAATCAACTGTTCCAATAATGCACAATCAAAGTTTAATAGCTTCCTTCTCGAACAGATTAAAAGTAGAAATGAGAAACCTTAAACCCGCAAAAACTTGAGTTACAATTCACGCCCTCCTAAAAACCTTTTTGCGGCTTGCTTTGCAATATTTCTATCACTTTGGGCTTGTTCAAGCTTAAGACATTTCCTCTTACAAAGTAATGCTTACGATCTTGGACTATTTGATCAATGGGTATGGCTAGTCAGTCAAGGACTGCCTCCTTACTCATCTATGGAATCCGTTCACATCCTTGCAGACCATGGCGCCTGGACTCTTTACTTAGCCGCAATTATTTATCGAATTCATTCAAGTGTGCAATGGCTACTCATCAGTCAAGCAGCAAGTCTGAGCCTAACCGCAATTCCCTTGTGGCTTTTAGGAAGACAAGCAAAATTATCAGAAAAACTTTGTTGGTTGATATGTGGGCTTTGGTGGCTACAGCCAGTCGTATTTAACGCAAATCTTTTTGACTTTCATCCAGAAGTTTGGGCAATGCCTGCTCTGGCAGGCTGCTTCTGGGCTAGTCGAGCTCAAAAACCCTGGTTATGGATTCTCTTAATAG
>QCGE01000028.1 GCA_003278195.1 Prochlorococcus sp. AG-363-P08 | reverse complement strand
GACAATCTGTTGCTTGCTCTCCAGAGTGCGGCCCATAGGATTTGGATCGAGTCAGGTGAACAAGCTGGACATGTAACCATTGATCTCTCCTTATGGAGACAAGGCCACACTCGATTCAGATCCCAGAGGGAAAAACCTTCGCGTTTGCCTCGGCAGGGATTACAAAGCTTTTATTGATGTTCATACATCATTAAAAGCTTATTACCTACTTTCTATGGCCGGGTAATGCCCGTTGGCTTTCGCCACTTATAAAGATACAACAAAGAGGGTTAGCCTTCTTGCTGCATATCTTGTAAAGCATTTACATCCACTTCTACAGAAGGTCCCATAGTTGAAGTGATATAAAGACTTTTCCAATAACGTCCCTTAGCACCACTGGGCTTATTTCGATCAATAGTTGCTTGCAATATCTTCAAATTCTCAAGTAAATCTTCAGCTCCAAAACTAGCCTTACCAAACCTGACATGCACAATTCCTGCTCTATCTGCACGAAACTCTAATTTTCCTGCTTTAAATTCCTTAATTGCAGCAGCTAAATCAATAGTGACTGTTCCAGCTTTTGGATTTGGCATAAGACCTCGAGGTCCCAATACCCTTCCTAACTTTGCAACCTTCGGCATCATGTCTGGTGTCGCAATAAGCAAATCAAACTCCATTTGTCCTTTAGCAATAGAGTCAACCAACTCATCTTCACCTGCTAAATCAGCTCCAGCAGCTTTAGCTTCAGAAACTTTTTCCCCCTTAGCTATTACTGCTATGCGTACTTTTTGACCAGTACCTTTAGGAAGAGCAACTGTAGTTCGAAGCTGCTGATCTGTGTACTTAGGATCAATACCTAATCGAGCATGAGCCTCAATAGTTTCGTCAAACTTTGCAGTGGCATTTTCTTTGACTAGTTGAATCGCCTCAAGAGGCTGATAGACGCGTTCTTCGGTTTTTTTGACAAGACTGTCGAATCGCTTAGATGGTTTTGACATTGATGTTTTTTGGGTACTAACGGCAAAATCGCCTCCCCGCTTTTTTACAGTTTGAGATTAACCCTAAGAGGGTTCATCAAAAGTACTTTAGTCGCTTATGGAGACACCCATATTACGAGCCGTTCCTTCTATGACTTTCATTGCAGAATCAACGCTACTGCAATTTAAATCAGGCAATTTGGTCTTAGCAATTTCCTCAAGCTGAGCACGAGTAATAGACCCAGCGGTTCCATGTGATGACTGACCAGAACCTTTATCAATTCCAGCCGCCTTAGTAATCAGAACCGATGCAGGTGGAGTTTTGGTGATAAAAGTAAAACTTCTATCTTCAAAGACAGAAATTTCAACAGGAATAACAAAGCCAGCTTTTTCTTGAGTACGAGCGTTGTACTCCTTACAAAAAGCCATGATATTTACCCCATGCTGGCCAAGGGCTGGGCCAACTGGCGGTGCGGGGTTTGCTTTGCCAGCCTGGAGGGCCAACTTGATCACAGCTACTATTTTCTTTGCCATCAGCGAAGGGAGTTAGACAGTTGCGGATTACCTGTCCCTTAGGAGAGGTAGATAGAGGTTAAGTAAAAAACATACCTCCTAGGCCGCCCTCCGCAGGGAGACGGCCCATAGGAAACTAATTTTGTTTACTTATTTGAGAGAACTCTAGTTCTACAGGTGTCTCCCTTCCAAAGATCGACAAAAGAGCCTTTAGCTTATTTCTTTCTCCAGAAACTTCTATAACTTCACCTTGGAAGTCTTTAAAAGGTCCTGCAGTAACAAGAATTTGATCACCTTCTGTCAAATCGAGCTTAACAACAGTTTTCTTCTCAGCAGCTCTCTTGAAAATACGGTCCACTTCTTGGCGACTCAAAGGTCTTGGCTTGATATGACCTCTTGACTTGCCAGTGGCTCTTCGATCCTCTGCTCCTACAAAATTAATAACATTTGGTGTACTACGGACTGCCATCATTGTGTCCTCATCTAGCACCATACGAACTAATACATAACCAGGAAAAACCTTCTCTTCAGTTGACTGCCGTGTACCATCTTTTTTTAGCTTGACTGCTGGGGTCTGAGGGATTTCAATTTCCAGAATCCGATTACTCACACCAAGTGTTAAAGCTCTTTGTTCAAGAGTGGCCTTTACTTTCTTCTCACAACTAGAAGCAACTTGAACTGCGTACCACCGCGCAATACTTGTTTTTGCTATAGAAGTACCTGGTAAAGATGAATCGTCTCCAGTCCTTTTAGAAGCTGATAAATCCAGTACCTCGGATCCTTCTTGGGATGTAAGTTCGAGCTCAGACACTGAAGTGAGAGGAATAAAGAAATTTCAAAAACGAAGCTTGGTTATTAACGAAAAATTTGGGATGCTCCCCAACCGTAAAAACGACTGACTGCAGCGATTGAGGCAGCCGACAGACTAACCATAAGAATCACTGCAATGGATTCGCTAAATAGTTGCTGACGACTTGGCCAGACAACCAGCTTCAATTCCTCGTAAGTAGCAGCAAGAAAACTACGCTTTGGAGGATTTTGAGCCTCCTTTGGCTCGCTATTGACTTGGATTTCCTCAGAGGATGGACTAGTCACAGAGCTAAAGCCAGAGGCTAATAGAGTGTTTAATACACCCGTTCAAAGAGACAGACTAACGGATCAACTTGCTTTAGTCTTCCGCAACAAAAAGAAAAGGGTCCGATTCACTAATCCCTGGACTCACACGTACTGCTCGAAAACCCTTAAAGCATTCCTCAAGTAAGTGTGTTGCCAATGGGTTTTCAACCCTCCTTCTCAGAACTCTTCTTAAAGGACGAGCTCCATATTCAGGCTGATAACCTTCTGCTGCAAGAGAACTAACAACCGTATCATCCACTCTTAACTCAAGTTTCTGCTCAGAAAGTAGGTCATAAAGATCATCTAATTGAAGCCTCACTATCTTCTCTAAATGTTCTGGCTTTAGAGGATCAAACCGAATAACCTCATCAATCCTATTAAGGAACTCTGGGCGAAACTGCTTACTCAGTTCAACTTCTATTTGTGAATCAAGAGACTTAACCAAAGCAAGTACATCTGTGTTTTCAGATTTAGCCAACCTTGCCTGTTCAAGAATCTCTCTACTAGCCAAATTACTAGTCATAACAATAACTATATGCCGAAAATCAACGGTCCTTCCTTGAGAATCAGTTAGGCGTCCATCATCAAGAACTTGTAAAAGCAAATTAAAAACATCTGGATGAGCCTTCTCAATCTCGTCTAACAATAAAACTGCATAGGGGCGGGTTCGAACAACCTCAGTAAGCTGTCCTCCTTCTTCATATCCCACATAACCAGGAGGGGCTCCTAATAATCTTGCAACAGCATTTCGCTCCATAAATTCACTCATATCTAAACGTACAAGTGCATCCTCTTCATCAAAAAGACTCGATGCCAAAGCTTTTGCTAATTCTGTTTTTCCCACACCAGTAGGTCCCAAGAAAAGAAAAGATCCCACTGGACGTCTAGGATCTTTCATGCCTGCCCGGGCCCTTCGTATGGCAGCTGAAACGGCTTTTACTGCATCAACTTGACCAATGACCCGCTCGGACAAATAGGCTTCAAGTTCTAATAATTTTTGTCTTTCACCAGCCAAAAGTCGTTGAACAGGAATTCCAGTCCAGCGGGCTACGACATCTGCTACATCTTCTGGCTCAACTTGTTCTCTTAACAAAGCCTTACCCGCCTCTTGAGCTTTAGATAAGACATCTTCAAGATCACTTCTTCGTTGCTGGAGCCCATGCAATTTGTCATATTGCAATCTAGCGGCCTCCTCTAAGTCACCAAGACGTTCTGCCTCAGCAATCGCATTACGTATTTCTTCATCCTCTTTCAGCAAATTTCTTAACTCATCAAGCTGATCTAACTCCCAATTCCAATGGTCCTGAAGCTCAGAAAGAGCAGAAGAAGCTTTTAATCTGGCATTTTGTAGGTTCATACGTTCAGATTCATTTGTCTCAGTTGCAGCTAGTAAGGAAATCTCAATACGTCTTAGTTCTATCTCTGCTTCCTCAATCGCCTGAGGCTTTGAGGTGACATCCATTCTCAATTGAGCAGCAGCTTCATCAATTAAATCAATTGCTTTATCAGGCAAACACCTATCACTGATATAACGAGCTGCCAAACGATTGGCGGCTAAAACTGCATCATCAGTAATGGTTACTCCATGATGTAGTTCATATCTCTCTTTTAACCCGCGAAGTATCTCAATACTCAGCTCAAGGTTGGGCTCCTTAATCAAAACCTGTTGAAAGCGGCGACTCAAAGCTTGATCCTTTTCAACAGATCTTCGATAATTTTCTGGAGTTGTCGCACCAATACACCTCAAATCTCCTCTAGCTAAAACTGGTTTAAGCAAACTTCCTGCATCAGAACTAGAGCGATCAGTACTGACAACAGTGTGTAACTCATCTATGAATAAAATCACACCTGAATCAGGATCACTTACTTCTTCAAGAACAGCCCTTAACCTTTCCTCAAACTGACCCCTAAACTTTGCTCCAGCTATTAAGGCCCCCAAATCAAGCGCCACTAATCGCATTCCTTTCAAAGATTGCGGAACATTCTCATCAACAATCCTTTGAGCCAGCAATTCAACAATTGCGGTCTTGCCTACGCCTGGGGCTCCAATAAGTACAGGATTATTCTTACCTCGTCGAGATAATACTTTTATTAATCTACGAATTTCAGGATCTCTCCCAATTACTGGATCTAACTTTCCTTCTTTAGCAGCAGCTGTTAGGTCCCTACAATAAGCATCAATTGCATTTAGCTCTTGAACAAGTTCTAATGACAAAGACTCTTTAGAATTTGTATCAGTATCAAAAGAAGAATCAGAAGAAATCTTGGCAGGAATATTATCTATGCTTGAGATCTTTTGAGCCTTTGAAGAAACTACTAAGGAAGAAGATTCCTGTTTATTTAAATTAGGTAGTCGGCGCAATTCAACTTCTAATCTCTTACTAGGCAAGCCAAGCTGAGACAATAAGTCTTCGCCAATTCTGGGGTCCTTACCAAGCGCAATAAGTAAATGTGAAACATCTATCAACCTTGATCCCCATAGAACTCTTGAACGCTCTGCTTCTTCTAACAAATCCTCAAGGTCATCGCCAATAAATAATTTCTCACCTCTAGACATTGGTTGCTCAGCAAGAAAACCTTCCAAACGATCTAGTAAATCTGCATTGTCTAAAGGAAGATCATTTACCCAATTGCTATAGGACCTATCACTAAAAAGAACTTGCATCAAATGTTCTACATCAAGATTTTCATGACGCCATCTACGCGCTAATTCTTCACCAGCTAACAAAAGATCCCACGCATCATTACTAAAGCGATCTGGATCAGTGGTCAAACTTCCCTGACCCGATATCTGACTGTCAATCAAAGAAGACATAAGGCTTTGAAAACTAAGGCTCTCGAGAATTCAATTGAATTAATTCCACCTTGTACCCATCCGGGTCCTGAACAAATGCAATAACTGTATTCCCATGTTTCATCGGGCCAGGCTCCCTAACCACAAGGCCTCCTCGTTCCTTAATTGCATCGCAAGTACCCCAGATATCTTCAACACCAATTGCAATATGTCCATATCCCTCACCAATTTCATATTTGTCAATATCCCAATTGTTCGTTAACTCCAACACTGTGTTCTCCCTCTCGTCACCATAACCAACAAATGCCAAAGTAAATCTTCCAGAGGGATAATCCTTGCGGCGCAAGAGTTTCATCCTCAAAACCTCGGTATAAAAGCTCAAAGAACGATCCAGATCGCCAACCCTGAGCATGGTGTGCAACATCCTCATTTGAGAGATCTGCAGACAAAGCATTCATCTTCATTCTGCTGTGCGATTGGGCATGAGGCACACATATGAAGATCTAGTAGTGCAATCAACCACATTTTTAGCTAGAAGTGTGATTCAGAAGTTCCCCTTCTAAAAACCTCGAACGCCCAATTGTGATCGATTCCCTGGACCTTGTCATTGATACCATTTTTGCGAGAGAAGTTCTCGACTCTCGAGGAAATCCAACCGTAGAAGCGGAGGTCTTTCTCGAAGGTGGCGCCACTGGGAGGGCAATAGTCCCAAGTGGAGCAAGCACTGGAGCTCACGAAGCCCATGAAATGAGAGATGGCGAAAAAAGGTATATGGGTAAAGGTGTTCTCAAGGCAGTGAACATTATTGAAGAACAAATTGCTCCTGCACTCTGTGGCCTTTCTTCTCAAGACCAAGCAACCATTGACCAAACAATGCTTGAACTTGACGGAAGCAAGAACAAATCCAATCTTGGAGCGAATGCAATATTGGCTGTAAGTCTCGCAACTTCTAAAGCTGCAGCCAACGGGATAGGGCTACCTCTCTATAGATACTTAGGTGGACCTATGGCGTCGCTTCTACCAGTTCCATTAATGAATGTCATAAATGGTGGAGCCCACGCTGCCAATAATCTTGATTTCCAAGAATTTATGCTGGTACCGCATGGAGCAAATAGCTTTAAAGAAGCCTTAAGAATGGGCACAGAAATTTTTCATACTCTCAAAGGTATTCTTCAGAAGAAAGGACTATCTACAGCCGTTGGAGATGAAGGTGGTTTTGCACCTAATTTAGAAAGTAACGCCGCTGCAGGGGAAATACTTATTCAAGCTATTGAAACCGCAGGTTATAAACCTGGGAATGAGGTATCGCTAGCATTAGATGTAGCAAGCACAGAGTTTTTTGAAAACGGAAGCTATCACTTTGGCGGAAGTAAATACTCAAGCAAAGAAATGGTTCACAACCTCTCTAAACTTGTGAGTTCCTACCCAATTGTATCGATTGAAGATGGCCTCGCTGAAGATGATTGGGAAGGCTGGGAAATACTTACTAAAGAGCTAGGTCAGAATATTCAACTTGTAGGGGATGATCTATTTGTAACAAATACCGAACGATTACAGAAAGGCATAGACAAGAATATTGCAAACTCAATTTTAATCAAAGTAAACCAAATAGGAACACTTACAGAAACAATGCAAGCTATAAATCTTGCCACTAGATCAGGTTATACAAGCGTTATCAGCCATAGAAGTGGCGAAACTGAAGATACTATAATCGCTGACTTAGCAGTTGCCACAAGAGCTGGCCAGATAAAAACTGGATCACTAAGTCGCAGCGAGCGCGTGGCTAAATACAATCAACTTTTAAGAATTGAAGATGCACTAGGCAAACAAGCTATATACGCAGGCTTAACAGCTCAAGGAATAAAAAGGTAAGCTTTTATACTAACGATAAGAATTAATCTTTGAAAAAGGACTTATCAAAAATCAGGTCCTATTAGTATGTATTTTATCTAACCTCTCTTCTCGTCGAAGCTTCATTTGCAAT
>QCGE01000027.1 GCA_003278195.1 Prochlorococcus sp. AG-363-P08 | reverse complement strand
GCTGCTGCCATTACTAATAAAGGATGGACACCTATGGCAATCGCAATTTCTAATTTGCATCCCATTGAGGCTGCTTTCTTTAAATGCCTCGCGCCACCTCTAACACTCAGCCAATGGACTGTCATTGCCTTTGGAGATTGATATTGAAGTCGATATACCCCTACGTTTGGAACTTTTGTTTCGGGATCTTTTGTGATTACTAATCCCAATGTGATTGCACCCCCAGCATCGTTTGGCCATGGACGAATTAAAGGGAGTTCATCTAAGTTGACTTCTTCGTTATTTAAAACTTCTTGTTGACAGGGTGGAATTAGATCGATATCTGGTCTTGCTCTTACAAGGTCCCATAAAACACTCCCGAAATTGATTGTTTCTTTGAAATCTTTTGGGGGTCTTGGTTGCTGCAGTAGAGCAAGTCGAGCCCCTAAATCCTCAAGATCTTCTGCTTTCTCAAGCCCCATGCTCCAGATCACTCTTTCCATTGTCCCTAATACGTTTATTGCTACAGGCATTGAGGATCCAATTACATTTTCAAAAAGCAGCGCCGGACCACCTATTCCTAAAACTTTGTCGCTTATGGCGGCCAGTTCTAAGTCGCTGCTTACTGGCTTAGAAATTCTTCTTAATTGACCTCGATTCTCCAGTAAGGAAAGAAAATGGCGCAAGTCTTGATTTGCTGGGCCTGAGCTGAGGATGGACATCATTTAGCCACACTTGTTAGATGATCTGGTTACTGTTACGGACATTGTCAGGAGAGCAGTTGTGAAACTTTCTTATTTCCATGTTGCCGCGGATGTACCCAAAGGACCTTTGCCAGACGTCGCAGTCGTTATTGATGTGCTTAGAGCAACAACAACTATTGCTTTTGCTTTGAATAACGGTGCTGAGTCTATCCAAGTCTTTGATGATCTCGATGAACTTAGGAAAACAGCGGATAAATGGCCTAGTTCTTCTCGTCTTCTACTTGGTGAACGTGGTGGGAAAAAGGTTGATGGGTTTGATTTAGGTAACTCACCACTTTTAGTTACTCCTGAGAGAGTTAAAGGGAAAAGGCTTTTTATGAGTACTACTAATGGGACTAAGGCACTTAAACGTCTTCATGAGGTGAAGTCCCTTTACACAATGGGCTTGCCAAATAGAAAAGCTGTTGCAGATAGGTTGCTTTCTGGAAAAGTTTCAGAAGTTTGGATGCTTGGTAGTGGGTGGGAAGGCAGTTATTCACTTGAAGACTCTTTGGCAGCAGGCGCGTTGGCCTCAATTCTTTTGGGACAGTCTCTTGTCGACGTGGATGTAATAAATGATGAACTTTTTTCAGCTTTAGCTCTCTGGGAGTCTTGGGAGAAAGAGCCTGAAAAGTGTCTGCGCACTGCAACTCATGGTAAGCGTCTAATGGGACTTGGTGACCATGATGGAGATTTGAAGAGATGCGCAGAATTGGATAGCCTTTCGGTTGTGCCAACACAAAAAGAATCCGGTGTACTTATTGCGTGTTGATGTGTCTCTTCAGAACTAAAGTTTAAATGAATCTCCCAACCCTGTGACCGACTTTTTGGCGGCCGCTCTTCAGCTCACGAGCACCTCAGATCCAGAGGTTAACTTTGCTTCGGCAGAAGAGCAGATTGAATTAGCGGCCCGACGAGGGGCAGAGTTAGTTGGACTGCCTGAAAATTTCGCCTTCATGGGTGATGACCAAAAAAGGCTTGAGTACGCCCCTGAACTTGCTGTGCAATGCAGTAGCTTTCTAGTAACTATGGCTAGACGCTATCAAGTCGTACTTCTTGGTGGTGGCTTCCCAGTGCCTATTGGTGATGGTTCACGTACTCTCAATCGTTCTGAATTGGTAGGTCGTGATGGCCAACTATTGGCTAGATACGACAAGATTCATTTATTTGATGTAGATCTGCCTGATGGGAATACTTACAGGGAATCGGAGACATTTACTGCTGGTGAATCTTTGCCTCCTGTTGTGGATGTTCCAGGTTTATGTCGTATTGGATTATCCATCTGTTATGACGTACGTTTCCCCGAGCTTTATAGGCATTTAGTGAAGTCTGGAGCTGAATTATTGATGATTCCTGCTGCTTTTACTGCATTTACTGGCAAGGATCATTGGCAGGTACTACTACAGGCAAGAGCAATTGAAAATACCGCTTATGTAATTGCCCCTGCACAAACGGGACTCCATTCGAGTAGGCGTCAAAGTCATGGGCATGCAATGGTTATTGATCCATGGGGAACTGTTCTTGCGGATGCAGGAGTCTTAAAAGGTGCTGCAATTGCACCAGTTGATACTTTTCATATAGGAAGGATTAGAGAACAAATGCCATGCCTAAAACATCGTCATCAAGATCTCTTCTGAAAAATGAACACGGTTGTGTCCCGTCGTTTTTCAGCGTTCTTGACGGGTGCTCTGCCGTTAGCTTTTTTATGTAGTTCGTTGCCTTTGCGAGCTGCAAGTGCATTAGCTGCTTGGGCTATAAGTACTGATGGTGTCTTAGAACTTAGAACTACAACTGGGGCTAGATTAAAGGCCTTTTATCAAGCATCCGAGGATGGGAAAGGAGATCGTGTTTGGATTGATTTTCCAGGAGAGTTAATAAGACCGAGAACTATAAAAGGTACTGGACCCATTAAGGAGATTCGATTAGGTAAGCCTATAAAAGGATTCACACGTTTTGTAGTTGAGTTTGTTCCATCAATAGTTATAGACCCATCAAATTTAAAACTTATAGGAGTGTCAGAAGACAAATGGAGGCTTGGCTTTAATGGTATTCCTACTAATGGTTTACGGCCTATAGGTGAAGGGAATCTTGCATCTCCTAAAAGGGGTTCTGGTGATTATGGGAAATTTGTTCAGACAACTACTCCTATAAGTCTTTCTGGATTGCCTGATGTACGTAGAGGGGTTTATAGAGTTGTTATTGATCCTGGGCATGGAGGACCTGATCCAGGAGCTGTTGGATTAGGACGAATTAGGGAAACAGATGTGGTCTTAGATATTTCTCTTCAGGTCGCAAAGCTTTTAGAGTTTAAAGGAGTTCAAGTGAGGCTAACTAGAACTACCGAAGTGGATTTGGACTTGCCTCCTAGAGTGAAACTTGCAAATCGATTACGAGCCTCTGCATTTGTAAGTATTCATGCAAATGCATCTAGGTCTAAGAGATCTAATGTGAATGGTATAGAGACATTTTTCTTTTCTGGAAGTAGAGGAAGGAGTCTTGCGGAGAATATTCAGAGACAAGTATTAAATGTGTCTCCTGGCAGTCCTGATAGAGGGGTTAGACAAGGTCGTTATTTTGTTATCAGGAGAACAACCATGCCAGCAGCTTTGGTTGAGACAGGCTTCTTGACAGGTCAATTAGATGCGCCTCGACTTGCTAAAGCTACTCATAGAAGAAAACTGGCATTTGCTATTGCAACTGGAATTCTTAATTACCTAAAGGGGGTGCGTTGAATTCTTCTTTGGGTCTCTTTGATAGTGGGATTGGGGGATTTACCGTTCTTAGCAGTGTTTTGCAGCGGCACGGAAATGTTCCTTCAGTTTATTTGGCTGACACCAAGAGGGTCCCTTATGGGGATAGAAAACCTGGGGAGATTCGATTAATTGCATCTCAGGTGGTCAGCTGGTTAAGAGATCAGCAAGTTTCAGCAGTCCTCGTGGCTTGTAATACAACCAATTCTTTAGCTCTTGATATTCTTGAAAAAGAAGCAGGCGTTCCAGTCTTTGGGTTGATTAGTTCTGCTGCGGAAATGGTTTCAGAAAAGAGAATTGGAGTGCTTGCTACTCCTGCAACCGCTGCCTCAGGGGCATATAGAACACAAATAGAAGCTTTCAAATCAAATGCGGTTGTTTTTGAGCAAAGTTGCCCGAAATTTGTTCCCATGATTGAGGCTGGAGATATCTTTGGAGAGGAGATCCAAATGGTCGCAATGAATTATTTGAGGCCTTTATTGGATGCTGGGGTTGAGGAGATTGTCTTTGGGTGCAGTCATTACCCACTTTTGACACCACTTTTTAAAAAGTTGCTTCCTGAAGACATTCGTTTAGTTGATCCTGCGATTGGTTTGGCCAAAAAGTTAGATTCCGTTTTTAGGATCAATTCTCAGGGCTTTGACAAAGGATTATCGCTTGATAGCACTAGATTTTGCGTGACTGAAGATCCTTTAGGCTTTACAGCTAAGATCTTGAAATGGTTAGGCGAAAGTCCAAAGGTTGAGTTGATTTCGCTTCAGTAGAAGGCCTGCTTCTTCTAGGATTGGCTTACCGAGAGTTTTAATGGCCACAGTCACTGAGTTGCTAGCACCTGTAGAGCTGGATCTTGAGACCCTGCTCACAGAGTTGCGTACTCTCATTGGAGCAGGGCATCCAATATTGCAAGCTGCTGCAGAACACCTTTTTAGTGCAGGTGGAAAACGGTTGCGGCCAGGAATTGTTTTATTGATTTCTAAAGCATTGTCATTAGAAGGAGAACTATCTCCAAGACATCGAAGACTGGCAGAAATAACGGAGATGATTCATACAGCATCATTAGTCCATGATGATGTGGTCGATGAGGCTGCTACTCGAAGGGGTGTTCAAACAGTTCATAGTCGCTTTAACCATAGAGTTGCAGTTTTAGCAGGGGACTTTCTTTTCGCTCAAGCAAGTTGGCATTTAGCAAATCTCAATAATCTTGATGTCGTAAAGCTGCTTAGTAGGGTAATTATGGACCTTGCAGATGGGGAGGTTAAGCAGGGGCTTTATAGGTATGACGCTGGCCAATCGTTTGAAAATTATTTAGAGAAAAGTTATTGCAAGACTGCTTCGTTGATGGCAAATAGTGCTCAGGCAGCAGGAGTCTTGAGCGGCCAGGATGATGACCAACTTAAGTCTCTGCATCATTTTGGACGTCAATTAGGACTCGCTTTTCAGGTCGTGGACGACATTCTTGATTTCACTGGAAGTGAGCAGCAATTGGGTAAGCCAGCAGCAAATGATTTAGCAAGCGGTTATTTGACTGCCCCAGCATTGTTTGCTTTAGAAGAGCATCCTTCTTTATCAAGACTGATTGAGCGTGAGTTCAGCGAGGAAGGTGACTTAGAAAAATCTCTACAAATGGTTAGAGATTCGGATGCGATACCACGAAGTAGAGAGTTGGCTGAAAAGTTTGCTAGAGAATCAAGAGAAGCACTTAAATGGTTGCCAAAATCTCCTTCTGCAAGGGCTTTAGTTGATCTCCCTGACTTCGTTTTAAGCAGACTTTACTGAATTATTGAATTTAACCTGGACACTTTTTAAGCATTTCTGAAATGCTATTTAAATGGTTTATATGGATTGGGTTGCAATCTTCAAACCTTGAATTTGGATGGCTCAAGTTTTCTTCTTGGTTAAGAACCCATACCTGACAACCCGCGGCAAGAGCAGATTGCACTCCCGCTATCGAGTCTTCCATCGCCCAGCATCTTTTTGTGTCTGCATTTAGTTTTTGAGCTGCCAAAAGATAAGGTTCAGGAGATGGCTTTCCTTCTTTCAATAAAGGATCATCTCCAAAGACATGGGTTTTTATGATCTTTAACCAAGGGTGAGGCGAAGTTTTCACGGAAACAGAAGATGAACTGCTGCTTGTTACTAATGCCATTGGAATATTTTTACTGAAACATTCTTGAAGAAGTTCTTTTGCTCCTGGCATTGCTTCTGATTGGCTTAAGAGCAATCTAGAAATTGGTTCATGAACGGATAGAAGTTGGCTTGCTTTTGCAGGATTTTTCATCCATTTAATTATTTGGTTGGCACATTCAGCTCTTCTTCTTCCTCTTAAAAGCAGCAATTGTTCTCTCGTAAGGCTTATGCCAAATTTTTCTCCAGTTTGAGACCATGCTTCACCATGGAGGACCTCTGTGTCGATGAGTAGACCGTCAAGGTCAAATAAGCAAGCCTCTGGTATGAACATAAACAATTTGATTTTAGATTTTTTAAATAGCGTTTCACCCTGCTGTGGGTTCTTTTGATAGTGGCTTGAATACTTTCATTGATAGGTGGTTGATTTTCAAATGACCCAAGATCCTTCTCAAAACATTGAATCTGTTCTGCAAGAACAGAGGGTCTTTCCCCCTTCAGAAGAACTAGCTAGTCAGGCAAGGATTGGCAGCTTTGATGCCTATCGGAAATTGGTTGATCATGCAGAGTCTGATCCTGAGGGCTTTTGGGGTGATCTGGCGCGTAGTGAATTGAAGTGGTTTAAACCATTTAAGAGCGTTCTTGATTGGTCGAAACCTCCTTTTGCAAGATGGTTTGAGGGCGGGACAACCAATATTGCCGTCAATTGTTTGGATCGTCATCTGGAAACAGATAGAGCTGACAAAGTTGCTTTGATATGGGAAGGAGAGCCAGGCGATGTCCGTCGCTTCACCTATAGGGAGCTTCATTCTGAAGTATGTCGTGCAGCTAATGCATTAAAAGCTTTAGGTATTGGTAAAGGGGATTTGGTTGCTCTTTATATGCCAATGATTCCTGAGGCTGCAATTGCAATGTTGGCTTGTGCTCGAATAGGCGCACCTCATTCAGTTGTCTTTGGTGGGTTTTCGGCGGAGGCGTTGAGAGATCGATTAATTGATGGGAAAGCTAAGGCGGTAATAACTGCTGATGGTGGATTCCGAAAGGATAAAGCGGTACCACTCAAGCCAGCTGTAGATGCTGCTTTGGACAATGATGCTTGCCCAACTGTGAAGTCGGTTTTGGTAGTGAAGAGGACAAAAGAATCAGTGAATATGAAATCAGGACGAGATTATTGGTGGGACGAATTAGTTGCTCCTCAAAAAAATGATTGCCTTGCGGAGGCTATGGACAGCGAAGATCGACTTTTTGTTCTTTACACTTCAGGCTCAACTGGTAAGCCAAAGGGTGTAGTGCATAGCACTGCCGGTTACAACCTTTGGGCGCATCTGACTTTTCAGTGGATTTTTGATATTCGCGAAGATGATATTTATTGGTGTACCGCCGATGTCGGTTGGATCACAGGACATAGTTATATCGTTTATGGACCTCTTTCAAATGGGGCTACTACGGTTATGTATGAAGGTGCGCCTCGACCTTCTAACCCTGGGGCTTTTTGGGAGTTGATACAGAAACATCGAATAACAATTTTTTATACAGCACCTACAGCCATTCGCGCTTTCATGAAGAGTGGACGTAGTGTCCCCGATCAATACGATATGAACAGTTTGAGGTTGTTGGGCACTGTTGGAGAACCAATTAACCCTGAGGCTTGGATGTGGTACAGAGACGTAATTGGAGGCGGAAACTGTCCAGTGATAGATACTTGGTGGCAGACAGAAACAGGAGGGGTGATGATCAGCCCTCTGCCAGGGGCGACTCCAACAAAGCCTGGCTCTGCAACTTTGCCTCTACCAGGGATAAAAGTTGATGTTGTAAATGCAGAAGGGGAAAGTGTAGGAGTGGATGAAGGAGGTTATTTGATAATAAAAAGACCCTGGCCTGGAATGATGCGGACAGTG
>QCGE01000026.1 GCA_003278195.1 Prochlorococcus sp. AG-363-P08 | reverse complement strand
GACTTGATCAGTTAGATCTTTTGGGCGATATGGCGGCGACCATGAAAGACCCTTCTCAGCAAGTTTTTTCTTCGCTTGGCACAAAAAGGAATAGATCTCTTTCAGGACCTGGAAATTCAATCTCAAAACAAACTCCTGAAATGCTTTTGATAGTCGATACTGAGACCACTGGTTTGGATCCAGAAAAAGACCATTGTCTTGAGGTCGGTGCCATTTTGTTTAATGTGCCTTTTCGAGCAGTTTTGGCACAGCAATCATTTTTACTCCCAGTAGAAAGCAATGGTGCTGAGAAAATAAATCGCATCTCAGCATCTGTGACGAGGCTTGAACAGCCTTGGCAATTAGGCCTGGATTATTTCCAGGCTCTACTTGGTATTGCTGAGCTTGTCGTTGCTCACAATGCTTCTTTTGATAGCCAATGGTTTGGATCTGGTCCTTTGCCATTTGTCTCCAAGCCTTGGTTATGCACGATGGAGGACATATCTTGGCCTGAAGATAAGCAGTTAAGGCCAAGGCCATCAGTCAGAGATCTCGCTCTTGCTTACGGAGTCCCTGTTTGGGCGGCCCATAGAGCCTTAACTGATTGCGTTTATATCGCGGAGGTGTTTTCTCGTTGTGCAGATTTGGAAATACTCTTGGACTATGGGATGGAGCCCAAATTCTTGATGCGGGCAAATGTCTCTTACGAAGAAAGGCATTTAGCTCGCAATGCTGGTTTTAGATGGAATGATCCTGTAAAAGGTTCTTGGACTAGAAAGTTAAGCGAAAGGGCTGCCGCAAAATTGGATTTTTCTGTAACACCTATTGAGAAGGAGCAGAACCTCTGATTTCTTGAATCAGTTAGATAGACATATTTCCTTTAGCAGTCTGAATTGACCTGGTTGATTTTGGCTTTTTTTGTTGGCTCTTGCCAATCTGTAAGAAGCAAGTTTTAGCCAACGGTTATCAGTCATTGCAGTACTGGCCTTATAAAAAACAAGGAGCTGATCCCGTTCAGAGTCGTCTTAGGACTTGGCAACAAGCAAGGACCTGGGCTCGATTAATAAAGGAAGCGGAATCTTTATGGCATGTAGAAGTAAGGGCATTAAGGCGAATAGGAGAGCTTGAACTCTCGCAATTGTTAGAAGAAGTCCCTCCCAATCAGCGTTCTCGAGTTAACAGATGGTTAAAGGGCTATTTCGTCTCTACACGTCTTTATAAAAACAAAAAGTTAGATAAGATTTAGCTTCTCTTTTTTGAAGATAGGGTTTAGCACTTCTGCAGAAGCTTTGCTTGTTACCAAAAGAATCGGAGCGGCGGGATTTGAACCCACGACCCCCACTACCCCAAAGTGGTGCGCTACCAAGCTGCGCTACGCCCCGTAAATTCAAGCTACCATAAGAAGATATTGTGCATACTCTTTTTGTGAGTGCTAATTGAGACGGTGACTTTGTTGTGAGAGTTTTTTTAGAATTCTTCTTTTAAGGATAAGGCTGTTCTCATTTGAGTACCCATAAATCTGCAACTCTTTTGCAAGAATTCTAAGCTCATATATATTCATCTTCTCAATAAATAATCCTGGATTAGTTTTCAAGATGCTGTTTTCTTTATGGAATTGATATTTTGAATCACGAGAACTAAATATTAGAATAAATCTCGCGATTAATTCAGGAATGATTACTAATAAGACCGCGATTACTCCATAGAGATTTTTTATAGAATTGGGAATTGGCCTTAATTTACGCTGCATTTTGAATTGTTATTCAAATCTTTATGGCTTCTTTTTCAAGCATTTTATTTTGGTTTATAGAAAATAAAATTAGATTTCCAATTGATCTGTTATGGGTTGATCATTCTGGCGCCATTGAATAGAAGGATGCAGGTCGCTATCACTCGGCCTTAGGGAAAAAGCCAAGGTAAATACTATTATTAATGTTGCAATTATTGCTATTATTACTGTTTTATCTGAAAGCTCATTCATTTTTAACTAGCTTTTACTGAGCGTAGGTCCTTCTAAAGGATTATAGGGTTGTTGTCGCTACGAAGTACACAATGTGAAATTGACCAGTCAAACTCCTCCCAGACTTTTTTGGGAAGCTTGTAATTTGATCCTTGGAAATCAGAAAGATTTACTTGGGTTGGCATTGCTGAGCAATAGGGCCTGCTTCCTGGTTTTGCAAGGTATTGCTGATGATAGTTTTCTGCATAATAGAAAGTTTGATTGGATTTGATTTCTGTTGTGATTAAACCAAATCCATTCTTCTTCAAGACCTCTTGATAGGCTTCTTTGCTTGATAATGCTAGTTCAGTTTGTTTTCGATTTGTTGTGTAAATAGCAGAACGGTATTGGCTGCCATGATCATTGCCTTGGCGGTTTCCTTGGGTTGGGTCATGGCATTCCCAGAACATTTTCAAAAGATCACTGTAATTAATAGAAGTCACTTCCCATACAACCCTCACAATTTCTGTATGCCCTGTTTTACCTGTGCAAACTTCTCTGTAATTAGGGTTTGAAATTTGTCCCCCACTATATCCAACTGCAGTTGTTATAACCCCTGGAAGTTTCCAGAAACCCTTTTCGGCCCCCCAAAAACATCCACAAGCAAAGAATGACTCTTCTTGATTAGTTGTTAAAGGAGATTTAATTGAGGAACCTAGTACATGATGCAATTGCTCTTTGTCAGACTCTCCATCTTTTTTATTAGATCGGTTTGTAGGTAGCCAAGATGAAAACATTAAATTCTTTAGAAAAAGTACTTAGCCAGCTTCTTTTGGCTCGAGTTTAATGTGGTTTAGAAGTGTAGTCACAAAGGCGAAGAGTAGGAATGGAAGGCTAAGTACCAAAATCAGTCCAACTCCAACAAGAGCAAATAGTGGTCGAGATGAGCCCATAAGGCCTAAGCCTGCAGCGAGGCTTACAAAAATTACTGCCATCCAAGCAAGAACCTGAACATATATATCCCCGAAGGTGAGGGTGCATCTGAGTACGTAAGGTGTTCTGGTAGTCATGATCTGGTTTGGTTGTTGTTTCTGATATCTGAAAGTTGGTTGATTCTCTGACTTCTTAACCCTTTTGGGAATCATTCTCTAGACCGACCTTTCTTGAGATGACAGTATCAAGTTGCTCTACAGCCTTCTCTCTTTCCCAGAGTCGACTATATGCCCCATCCTTCATGATTAATTGATTATGGTTACCTTCTTCAACAAGTTTTCCATTCTCTAATACAAGAATTCGGTCACAAGCTGCTGCGGCTGATAATTGGTGGCTAATCATTATGACTGTTCGATTTCTTTGAGTCCTTATTGATTCAAGTATTCCTGCCGCTGTTTTGTTGTCTACGCTAGCCAAAGCGTCATCGAGGACAATTACAGGAGAAGGAATTAATAATGCCCTCCCAAGAGCAGTTCTCTGTCTTTGGCCACCACTTAAAGTGATTCCTCTTTCTCCAACCAGAGTATTGAATCCATCTGGAAAACCTTTCACGTCGTCAATTAGATAAGCCTGCTTTGCTGATTCTTCTACTTTTTCTATAGAGGCGCTTGGATCCCCATATCTTAGATTGTTAGCGAGAGTACTTGTAAATAGATATCCTTCTTGTGGAACTATTGCTACGTTTTCACGTAGGTCATTTAGTTTAAGTTGATTGATATCATTTCCATCTAGAAAAAGTTGATTATCTGGAACTTCTAAAGTTCTTCCTAATGTACGTGCAAGTGTTGTTTTTCCGCACCCAACAGGTCCTACAACTGCAACAAGTTCTCCTGGCTTAATCGAGAAGCTGACTTTAGATAGAACTTCTCTATCAGAATCAGGATATTTAATAGTTAGTTGTCTTGCTTCAACGTATCCTTTTATTTGTTTGGTAAGAGATATTGGTTGCTTAACGTTCTTGATAGCGGGATTTCTTTTGAGAAGTTCCTCAACCCTCTCAAGACTTACTTGTCCTACCTGAAATGTGTTTAATGTGAAACCAAGGAGTGCTGTAGGGAAAACAAGCCTTTCTACATAAAGTATTAGTGCAATTAGTTCTCCTATGCTTAATCCACCCTGTTGAAGCTTAGTACTTCCAAGTGCAATTAAAAGTAATAAGGATATAGAGGAAATGCCCTGTAAGAGAGGAAATAGTGTACTTGCTGTACGAGCTACATTAATAGCTGCGTTTCTATATTCCGTATTCCTTTTAGAAAAGGCTTTTTGTTCTGAATTTTCTTGCCCATAGATCTTTATTGCACTAATTCCAGAGAGATCTTCTTGAATTAGCTCACTTAGTCTTGATAAAGATTGTTGTTGTCTTCTTCTTTGTCTGACCATTCTCCCTCCAAAAAGCCCTACTGTCCCTAGCATTACTGGATAGAGTGAGATTGCTGCCCCAGTTAGCCAAGGGTCAATCGCTAACATTGCTGGAAGGGTAAAACTATAGGCGAGAAAAGTATTGGTAAGGCTAAGGATTGAAAAACCTAAAAGACGTCTTATGTTTTCAACGTCGCTAGTTGCTCTGCTAATAACTTCTCCACTTCCAAGGCTTTGAACCCAACCTGGTTCTTGTTTTAGCATTTGGTCAAATAGTTTTTGGCGGACTTCAACTTCGACTTGACGACCGACTCCAAAAACTATTTGCCTGGAAAGTAATCGAACCCCAGCCATTGTGCTGGCAAGAATGATAATCCACCAAGCTTGATTTAGTACATCTTTTAGTTGAAAACCCTCTTCAAGATTTTCTATTACACGACGAACCTCCATAGGGATGGTGACACTAAGAATGTTCACCACGACAAGAGCTAATGCACCAAGAAGTACTTTTTTCCTATGGGGCCTTAGGTATTCCCAGATAAGATCTAAGCGAAATCCGATCTTTCTTTTGTCAGATTGGTGATTCAATTGATCAACTGGCCTTAAGAGGGCACGTAAAAAATTGATTAGTCAGATGTCTGAGTCTCATTCCAATTCTGAACAAAGTCATCCCCTCTATAGGACTGACCGAGAGCATATTGATCGTTTGTTGTCTAAGCATTCTCCAAATGATGAGGATTTGGTTGATTTGGCTAGGCTTCTGATTCGGTACGAGGGCTTCCCTGGAGCTGACGACCTTCAGTTGGATATGAACAAGACCTTAAATCTTTGGGGACTCAATCGTGACTCCTTAAATCAAAAAGTCAGGCAAGTCTGGGCTCAAGGTTTCAGGCCAGGACAATCTTCTGAAGATTCAGTAGGGTCTGGCTTTGACACATCTGATGATTTAGGTAATTAAGACTTATTCAATTTGATGGTTGCTGATACTCGCCATTGATCTGATTTTAGGTGATAGTGGAGTTATCCCCATCACCTAGCCCGGAGTGCAATGCACCCGGGTTTTTTTCTGAGCTATGTCTTCTTCTCAAGTCTCTTGGCCATCAATTCTGGAAGATCTTCTTATAGGAAAAAATTTATCCGGGTCCCAAGCATCCACTTTGATGGAGGCATGGCTTCAAGAGGTTTTAACACCAGTTCAAACCGGGGCATTCTTAGCAGCTCTTCGCTCTAAGGGTGTCACTGGTGAGGAGCTTGCGTCAATGGCTCAGGTTTTGCAGGCTGCATGTCCTTTGCCATGCGATGTTCCACAAATCCCCTTAGTGGATACCTGTGGAACGGGCGGAGATGGAGCAGATACTTTTAATATTTCCACGGCTGTTGCTTTTACGGCAGCTGCTTGCGGAGTAAATGTTGCTAAGCATGGCAATCGCAGTGCAAGTGGCAAGGTTGGTTCTGCCGATGTTCTTGAGGGACTTGGCCTAAAACTTCAGGCTCCTCTTTCAAAGGTTGTAGATGTTTTACCTGTTACTGGTATCACCTTTCTTTTTGCTCCAGCCTGGCATCCCGCTTTAGTCAATCTTGCTCCTTTGAGAAAAAACCTTGGAGTCCGAACGGTCTTTAATCTTCTTGGCCCATTAGTTAATCCGCTTAGGCCTACTGCCCAGGTCCTTGGGGTTGCAAGGAAGGATTTGTTGGATCCAGTAGCAGAAGCTCTTCAAAAGTTAGGTCTTAAGCGTGCGGTGGTTGTTCATGGGGCGGGAGGTATTGATGAGGCTTCTTTATCTGGAACCAATGATTTGCGCCTGTTAGAAGATGGAAAGGTTAAAGAGTTTTTGCTTGAACCAACATCTTTGGGTTTAGAAAAGGCTTCATTAGACGAATTGAAAGGTGGTGATTTGGAGACCAATCAAAGGATCTTAACTTCAGTTCTTAAGGGAGGTGGAACAAACTCTCAAACAAATGTTGTTGCATTAAATACCGCTCTGGTTTTATGGGCAGCAGACATTCAGAATGATTTTGTTAAAGGTTTGGAGATTGCTCAAAGTTCTTTATCCAAAGGGTTAGCTTGGGAGCGTTTTGAGGTTTTGCGTAATGCGCTTCAAGAAGAGCAATCTGTCTAGAAGGAGACCATTGTTTTATTTCTTTTCCTCTAATGATTAAGTCATTACAAAAACCAGCTATTTTGCTTTTGAGTGATGGCACCCTTTTTGAAGGGGAAGCTTTTGGATATACAGGCACAGCTTTAGGTGAAGTTGTTTTCAATACAGGCATGACTGGATATCAAGAGGTGATTACAGATCCAAGTTATATGGGTCAATTAGTTACCTTTACATATCCAGAATTAGGAAATACTGGAGTGAATTCTCATGATAAGGAGGCATCAAATCCTTTTTTAAAAGGGGTTATTGCTCGTCGGGTGGCATTTCATCCAAGTAGTTGGCGTTCAGAAAAACCATTAGATAAATGGCTTTGCGAGAATAAAGTAGTTGGTATTTGTGGGGTCGATACGAGAGCTCTTGTAAGACATATTCGTGAGTCGGGAGCAATGAATGGAGTTATTAGTAGTGAAGAACGTTCTGCTAAGCAGCTTTATGAGGAATTAAAAAAATTCCCATTAATGGAAGGCTTAAACCTTGCTTCTAAGGTAACAACAAAAAACTCCTATTTATGGAATGATTCGTGTTCAGTTGATTTTGACAAAAGACAGGGGAAAAAGATAAATAATCCCTACAAGGTTGTAGCGATTGATTTTGGAATTAAAAAATCAATTCTTGAAAGATTGGTTGCTCATGGCTGTGAGATTACGGTTTTACCTGCTAATTCTGATTTGGATGATGTTTTAACCCTTAAACCCGAAGGTGTCTTTCTTTCAAATGGTCCTGGAGATCCTTCTGCTGTTACCGAAGGCATTTCTCTTGCAAGAAAATTGATAGATCAGAACGATTTGCCTCTTTTTGGGATTTGCTTAGGACATCAAATTTTAGGTTTAGCGATGGGGGGACGAACTTATAAGCTGCCTTATGGGCATCGAGGCTTAAATCACCCTTGCGGAACTACTGGCAGGGTCGAAATAACAAGTCAAAATCATGGCTTTGCGTTAGATCCAGAATCTTTGTCTGACGACATAGCTTCGATTACCCACTTGAACCTTAATGACAGAACTGTTGCTGCGATTGCATTTCGTGAACGGCCGATTTTTGGAGTGCAATATCACCCAGAAGCAAGTCCTGGCCCGCATGATGCGGATCATCATTTCGCAAGATTTGTAGCACTTATGGCAGAACGTCGCTGAACCGTGGCTTCTAGCGCTCTTAATAACTACACTTCTTGCCATGCGGCCAGGGGGCTTGATCTCATAACAGAACTGCAACGACTAACAGTTTCATTGCGAGGTGGCTTTGAAAGGCGTCAAGGCTGTCTTGTTTTTTCTTTCACAGGCCAGCTAGATGCTTACTCGGAGAAGCATTTCATTACTTATGTTGAAGATGTCCTTAGTGCAAATTCTTCGCCAGTCGTGATTGATTTGAGTAAGGTTGATTTTCTTGATTCTTCAGGTTTGGGGGCGCTTGTTCAAATAGCCAAGAATTGCAAAGACGGAAAACGATCATTTCAGGTTGTTGGTAATGCAAGGGTTATTCAAACCGTGAAGTTGGTTCGATTGGAAGAGTTTCTGCATTTGGTTTCTGATTTGCAGACTGCTTTTAGTCAGATAGCAACTTGAGCGATTGGTTACCAGTTCAGCGGCCAATAGATTCCCCGGTAGATCTTGGCCCTTTGCAGTTGGCATGGTTAGGAGATTCAGTTTGGGAGTTACATCAGCGTTTAAGACGTTGCCGTAAAGCTGGTCGAGCAGCGGATCTACATTTGTCTGTTGTTTCAGCCGTTAAAGCCCCTGCTCAAGTGGAAGCACTTAAACGACTTGAGCCTTTCCTAACTGCTTCTGAAATGGATCAGGTCAGGAAAGGTCGTAACAAGGCTGGGCAAGGCCCTAGAAAAGGGGAGGCGGCTATATATGGCAAGGCGACGGGGTTTGAGACTATGGTTGGATGGCTCTTTTTAAACAATCCTGCGCGGCTTGCCCAGCTTTTGGATCGGCTTGAGGAGGCAGAAACTGATTTGTAATAGGTCCTAAAGAAATGAGATCACGATCTGACAGACGTTCTGGAAGCTCTTCTGGACCTGGGCGGGCTGGAGGAAGAGGGCGCTTCAACGAAAATGGTCGCCGTAGTCCTAGGGGTGGTTCCCCTTATGGCCGCCGTCCTAATGACCGTGGCTCATATAGAACACGTCCAGAAAATGCTGCGGAGAAAAATTCAATTGATGGGGAGATTGAAAGTTTTTCTAGGAGTTCATCTTCTGAAAAAAAGAATCGTTATTCTGATACTGGGAAAACTAGAACTTTCAATAAAGATCAAAATAGATATCAATCAAGAAATGACAGGAGGAGTAGGCCTTCAGCTTTAGGTCGAAGGATGACTGAAAGGGGGCGTTATGCCAATGCAGGACTTTCTGATAAAACTAATTCTGAGACACCTCCAGAAATAGAGATGTTTGGGGAGGCTAGTAGAGATGATCTCTTATGGGGGAGACATGTGACTCAGGCTGCTTTGGAGGCTGGTCGGCCAATTCATAGGATTTGGTGTACATCTGAGTTAAGAAGTGCGCCAAAGTTTTTACAGCTTCTTAGGGAGGCAAAGTCTTCAGGAGTACTTGTTGAAGAGGTCACTTGGGCCCGCC
>QCGE01000025.1 GCA_003278195.1 Prochlorococcus sp. AG-363-P08 | reverse complement strand
TTATAACTAAATAGTCTCGTGTCTCACCATTTAGTACCATTTTGTGCATTTTTATAAATTTACCAATACCATGATTCCTATGAACAACATAGTCACCTGGATTCATTTTTGTAGGATCAACTTTATGACTAACTGAGTTTCGTCTTTTTCTTATATATCCTCGGCTTCCTAATGTATGTTGACCGAAGAATTCTTTATCGGTAACTAAGGCAATTCCCCATGCTGGAAGAATAAAACCTTCTAATTCACTAACAGCGTTATTCTTTAATGCTATAGGAACGTGGTCTTCTATTAGGCTATTGATAGCTGGATAATCTTTTTGATTAGGTATAAACTTGGATGGACATTTGTGCTCTTCAAGCAGAGTTACCGCTCGGCTCGGCTGCGCTGAAATAATCCATATATCCATTTTATTTTTCCGTAACTCCTGAAGCCCTTCTGCAATTTTTCCAAATTGATTAGGGATTATATTTAATGAACGACCTGAGATGTTAAAGCTATTATGTTTCGCGTCCACAATTTCCAATTCTGAGGAGTCAAAACCTTTGAATAAATTTAATTCTTTTAGTGAGTCGGCTAAAGGTTTAAAAAGATTTGGTTTGTAATTGAAATTTTTGGAATTTAGCCTTTTTTCAATGTCTGAATTTAGCTGATTCATGTGATCTTTTACATGATCTATCCACTGCTTGCAGTGCGCATTACATTGAATTGGTTCATCTAATACTATAAATGTATTCTTATCAAGATAGTCCAATATATTTGATGGCTCATTCCATGCATGACTAATAAATTGATTAATACGTCTAGGTATAATGCCTTGTGACAAGAGTTCTTGATCTTCTTTTGTGGCCAATTTCTTTATTAGATCCATCTTGGATTCTCTAAGCTTATTATAGATTATTGGTGAAAAACCTTTTGGGGTAATTGATATTGAGTCAATTTTGTCTAATGAACGTTGTGTTATAGGGTCTAGTTCTCGTATATTTTCTACCAAGTCACCAAAAAATTCTAAACGAACAGCAATTTCAGAACTAACCGGATATATATCAATAATATCTCCTCTTTTACTCCACAGACCTTCTTGGTCTGTCGTTTGATTACGTTCATATCCACATTCAATTAATTTTGCACATAGTTTTTCAATATTAATTTCGTCTCCTTTCTTAATTTGTATTAAGTGAGATAATAGTGACTCTTTAGGTGGAAGATGAGGTTGAAGTGCTCTTTCAGTTGTAACTATGGCATGATTATTACTAAGATTAACCATTAAATCATTTAAGACTTGTAGTTGCCCCCAACTTATCTCAGATGTCGTATCAAATTCTTCATAAGGTGAGCCCTCACTAGTAGGGTAACAACTTACAGTATCCCAACCCATTAATTGTAGTAAGTCTAGCCACCTATTAGCTTCTTCCATTGTCGGAACAATAACTAATAGAGATTTTTGTTCATAATTAGCTGCTGCGGTCGCTAATATTGCCCTTATGCTTCTACAACCACCTCTCATTAGCAATCTCTCATCACCTCCATACCTGTTACTTATCTCACTCATGAGCTTCGACGCAGATATTTTATTTACTAATGAGGTTAATACCATTAGTTCTCTGTTAAATTATTCATTGATCTTATAATTATACTCCAGTGATAATTTATGACTAAACCATTGATCATCTCTTATTAATTTAATTCTTGTTGGCTTTTATCAGTAGCTTTAGTTAGCTCTTCTTTAAGTAAACTGTTAAATCTCTGTAGTTGCCCTAAATTTAACTTTTGTCTACTTATTACTTGAAAGGATGTTTTAAGAAAGACTCTAGACCTATCTTTTGTCCAGTTAAGTTGAGTAATCAATTTATCAGATTCCGTTAACAGTATATTTCTTTTAATTTCTTCATGTTCTTTGGATTCATTTTGAGGATTGATATCTCTTAACTTATTGAGATAATCCAATAATTGAGTGTAATCGGTGATTCTTGATCTACTTCTTACTTCAAAATGTTTTAGTAAGAATGAATCCTCGTCTGTTCTACTCCATCCTATTCTTGCTATTTCGTTTTCAATTACAGCCAACTCCTCGCTCCAGTTTTCTGGTGCTGCTGTTTTACTTTTGTTTTGTGAATCATCATTAGTAATTAGAGGACTATTATTAATGTTAGCTGTTCTATTATTGGTTCGCTTAAGTTCTAAAGTCTTAGTCTTAAAATATTTTGGATCTTCATCTAAATCATTTTGTTTAGGTTTTATATCTGGCTGCCTTAGGATTTTACCTGAGGTGTTTTGTAAACTATTTTTTGTGTTTGTTCGCTTTAGAAATCGTTCTATTGCTCTATCTTCAGCTATTTCAGCATTCGGTCCTTCACCTAGGGCGCTTCCAAGGGATGTGTCCTTATCCCAGACGATTACTCTAACAACCATTTTTCCTTCACCTATGTGGCAAAGCTCTGACTGGATACGCATTGCTCCTTACGAGAATTCATTTTCTAATCTTAAATGGTATGGTGCCATCTTCTACCTCTTGGGTTTGGCTATATATTTGGCATCACCACAATAAATGGATTCAGCATCAATACAATCTCTAACCCCTTTACTAGATGGTGTAGATCGCTGGGGGGAACTTTTACCTTTATTACCAATAATTATAAGTCTAGAACTAGTTCTTTCTGCTGATAATGCTGTTGCTCTCGCAGCAATAACTAGAGTTCTAGATACGCCTGAGGAACAAAGGAAAGCTTTAAATATTGGTATTAGCATGTCTTTAGTTCTTAGAATTCTACTTATTCTTATGGCTCAATGGATTCTAAAATATAAATTCATACAGTTTTTTGCTGGAATATACCTGTTATCATTGTTTTTATCAAAAATCCGAGATAAATTTAGAACTGAAAACATAACGAATATTAGTAATCTAAAAAACTCTTCTGCTAAAAGTTTATTAAGTACGGTCTTTCTTCTTGCTATTACTGATTTAGCATTTTCAGTAGATAGTGTAGCTGCAGCAGTTGCTATTAGCGACCAATTTATTTTGGTAACAACTGGAGCTGTTATTGGAGTTATAGCGTTGAGGTTCACATCAGGTTTGTTTATTAAATGGCTTGAAATTTATTCTCGATTAGAATTAGCGGGCTATATTGCTGTTGGTCTTGTTGGTTTGAAATTACTTATTTTACTTTTAATACCAGATTTATTTATCCAAGAATCAATTATGATGTCTATAGTAGCTTTACTATTTTTATGGGGATTTTCAAAGAAGGTTGAATAATGTGAGATGTTAACTCAGTCTATTATTAATATTTACTGCATCTATTTTTAGTTGATTTGAAAGAACCTCAGACGTGCTTGGCTTCTTCCCTTCTAATTGTCCTTGTTCTATAGCTATAACTCCATCACTAGCCTTTACTAAAAGAAGCTTATTAATGCTATTGTAAATAATATGACCTGTCATGAAATCATTTCTTTTTATATTCTTTATAAATTCATTTATGCCTAAACTTTCTCTTTCTGTATTAGTTAATAATTTAGTTGAGTGGATTTTAAGTCGTTTACCATTTAATAAGGTATATGCATTTGGGTATAGCGCCATCACTTTTCTATGTATCTCTAAACAATTTTTCTTCCAGTCTATTTTTAGATCTTCTTTCTTAATCATTCTTGCATATGAAACTAAATCTTTGCTAGCTTTTTGTTCTTTAAGTGAAAGAGATGTTTTTAAATTAGTGCCCTCTTTGAAACAATCTTCTATTTTATATAACGCTTCAATCATTAGCTCAGCTGTGATTACACTAAGTTTAGAACCTAATTGATGTGCATTTGTATTTGGTTCTATGGGGATACTTTTTTGGATTAGGATAGGTCCAGTATCTAGTCCCTCTTCCATTGACATTATGCAAACACCTGTATTTTTATCTCCATTAAGCAAAGTCCATTGAATTGGAGCTGCTCCTCTCCATTTAGGAAGTAACGAAGCGTGGCCATTCCATGAACCATATTTTGGATAATTGAGGACCCTATTTGGTAGTATTTGTCCGAATGCTACGACAATATTTATATCTGCATTGAGACCCTCAATTAAATTAATTGCATTAATATCGTTTTTGATAGAAGAAGTTGTGAATACATCAATTCCTAGTTCAATTGCTCTTGTTTTAACAGGCGAATATTGAACTTGACTACCTCTTGCTCGCCTTTTATCTGGCTGAGTAATTACTGCAACTACATTATGTTTTGAGTTTACAAGAAATTCAAGAGTTTTTACTGCATATTTTGGGGTACCCCAGAATACAATATTCATGCTTCTCCTGTGATTTTTAAATCTTCAACCCAAATATGCGGGCTAATTCCTTGTGTAGTTATGATTTGTTCTGCCTCCACTTTAATTATACTATTTAATACTTGATTTATATCTCCAGCTATCGTTGCTGCTTCTATCGATATTTTTTCTCCATTTCTTACTATCCAACCATCAAAAGGTAGCGAAAATGAACCCTGACTAGGCTTAACTCCTGCATGAAGTGCATTTAGGCCTTCAATAAGAACAAAATCTCGGGTTGAATCTTTGTAGGATAATGACTCTTTGTTTTGGGGACTATTATTGTCCCCTCTAACGTCAAGCCAATCTGGTCCAACAGAAACTTTTGCACCAATGCCTGCATGACCAGTAGGAAGAACACCAAATGATCTAGCAGTTGCTTCTGAATGTAAGAAGTTCTCTAAAATTCCGTTTCTTAAAAGGCAGATTTTCTTTGTTGGTGTTCCTTCTCCGTCAAATGGACACGCTCCAATATTGGAGGGATGAAGGCCGTTATCAAAAATTGAAAGGAAAGGGACAGCTATTTGTTTTCCTATACTTTCCTTTTTACTAATACTGACCCCATCTAAAACAGATCTTGCATTAAACATGGTGCTGAATGCTCCTATTAAGTCGAGAAAAGCCTCTGGAGTAAAGCAAACTAAATATTTATCTGTCGATATATTTTGATAGTTTAAGTGGGCTATAGTCTTTTCTGCTGCTTCATTAATACATCCGTTAATATCTAGATCGTCAAAACAATTTGAAATTCGAACTGATCCAGCACTTCGTGGTTTTCTATTTTCTTGTTGTGCCATTGCATACAAGTAAATAGATGATTGGCTTATTTTCGTATACCTAAATGCAGATTCACAATTAAAATAAAAACGCTCACTAAGTGATTCAGCTATTCCGTTATATGGAATTGCTTTTATATCTTCATGCCTATCTAGCAAATCTGACTCTGCTATTTTTAGAGAATTGAAGAGGTCTTGAATATCCCCATTGATAGATAGAGGTCTATTTAACTCATCAATTTCTTCCTTGCATAATGGTGAAAATTCAGGAGTTTCGTTCTTATTCCCAAATTCGCTAGCTTTTTGAGCCCCAAGAAGGGCCTTCTTTAGGCCATCTTTGGTGAAGTCAGAGGTATTTGTTATACCAATAAGTCCCTTTTTATTCCAAACTCTAATTGTAAGAGCCTGCCTTTGAGAGCCTTTTAATTGTTTTGCTTCTCCTTTGTCTACCTGAACTGAGGTGTCAATACTAGTGGAAGCTCCTACGTCCCACTTTAAAATTGACTCGTTATTAGCTATAGATTTTATTTGGTCATACATGACCTGCATTTTTGTTGAATCATTTCCATAAGGCATATCTGTATTATTCATTTATCTTCCTCCTATTGTAATTGATTCTACTTTTATATGAGGTTGTCCTACAGTAACATTTATATTACCGCTAATCGATCCACAAAAACCAGCAGCAAGGTCAAGATCATTTGCGCACATTGAAATTCGAGGCAAAACCTCTTTAGCCTCACCTATTAATGTTGCGCCCTTAACTGGATTTGTTAACTTTCCATTTTTGATTAAATACCCTTCTTCAACAGAAAAATTAAACTGGCCGGTTGGGCCAACACTGCCACCTCCCATGGATTTACAATATAGGCCATTATTTGTTGACTCAATTAAGTCTTCTGGTGAGTATTCTCCGGCTGCTATGTAAGTGTTTCTCATGCGACTAGCAGCAGCGAAATTGTGACCTTGTCGCCTCCCACTCCCAGTCCTCTTATGACCAGTTCTGATCTCTCCAGCTCTATCACTAATAAAGTTTTTTAATATACCGTTCTCAATTAATTTAGTTTTCACTGGCTCCATCCCCTCATCGTCAATGGATATTGAACCAAATGCACCTTCTGTAACTCCTTCGTCAATTGCAGTGACTGCTGTATTTGCTATTTGTTTGTCAATTTGATCAGAAAATGGAGAAGTTCCCCTTTCTAGTTGGGTTGTTTCTAGTAAATGTCCGCAGGCCTCATGAAATATTACCCCTCCAAACTTATTTGCAAGTATTACTGGCATTTGACCGGCTTCTACATAATCTGCATAGAGCATCTTCCCTGCACTTTCACAGATTTCTTGAGCACTAGATTCAGCATCCCATTCTTTTAAAGTTGTTGGACTACTGGATGTGCCATAACGTCTTCCTATACTTGCACGTTTATCAGCATCTGATGCTAAAACATTTAAGCCAAAGGATTGATTTAACCTGATATCCTTAGCGTATGTCCCGTCACTTGCCGCAACAATTACTTCTTGCAAAATCCTAGAATAACTAGACCTTCTAACACTTATTTTTTTTCCGTATACGTCTAAAAACTTAGTACCGGTTAATAATATCTCCCTAGTTTCCTCCAAATCAGGTATTAAATCAATCCACTTATTTTTGTTTAATGTGTAGTCTCGTAATTGCTCGAGACCATTAAATTTATCTGTATTCTGTTCGTTTGTACTCAGACCAAGCATTCCTAGTGCCTTAATTAATGCTTCGTCTAAACCTGTTGGTGAGAGGTCATTTGTACTTACAAAACCATCTTTTGCACCTTTGAAAACACGTATACCAGCTCCTACTCCAAATGATGGACTAACACTTGTTACTATATCGTTCTCGGCTAAAAGTGATACAGAATCTGTACTCTCTATAAAAACCTCTACTATATCAGCCCCAGCAGAGGATCCTTTACTAATTACAGTCTCAAGAATTTGCTTTGAATTAGTTTCTAACGTCATAATTTCAGAAAGGTGCGATGACCACTGTCAGGACTTAATAACTGGTTGAGTTCTTTCGACTATTGTACTATATTCATTAGTAACTTAATAGAAATTATTCCTTTAGCTTGCATTATTAATAAAGTGGCATATTAAATATATTCATTTTGCTAGAACTTCTTAATTTTTCCCGAGCCATTTTTGTCCATTTAAACGTTGTAGTAAACGAGATGTAAGTAGATTTAATGTAGTTTTTCTCTCATCAATTAAGAATGATTCAATCAAACTGGCCTCTTTTCCTGATTCGGCAAGAGATATTGTTTTATTAGAAGAAATATTATCATTGGAAAAGCAAAGCCAGAATCGCTTGTTACTATCAACTTGACCATACACAATCCAACATTCGTCACCGACAACTGGCCGCTTTCCTTTTAGTAGCTCAATAGATTTTGGATTTCTTCCAAACTTAGTTAACGCTTCGGTAACTTTAGGAATAAAGTATTCATTTATAAACTCTTTAAATGGTTTATCTTCTGGTTTTGGAGGTTTAGTTATTTGCGATTTATCTTTTTCTTGATCGATTAGCTTTTTGTCTTTTCCATTTGCTGTCGATTCAGTCTTTTGAGAAGGTTCCACAGAATTCTTATGATCTGTAAGAACTTTAATCATTCTTCCTGTGATTGCCAAAATTTCTTTAATGATTGCCATTTTTACCAGGTATCATCTAAGGATTGACCCCAATCTTCAGTTGGATAGTTAAAGTCATCCCTATCCTGAAAATCAATGTAGTTATTGGGGTTATAATCTTCTTCTAAGTCACTTAAGTCATTTATATTATTTTTATATTCTTCTGATTTTACTTTGGACTTATTGTTCATCCTGCCTTTTTTTATTATACGAAATGGTGTTGCGATAGTAGGTTGGGGATCTCTTAGATCTCTTTGGGGATAATCAGATGGATCTATGTCAGGTATTAATTCAGTATGTATATCGTTTTGGAAGTAATTAAAGTTCTCATTGTTTTTATCATTTATTACCTCATTTGTATTGGTTCCATTATATTTAACTTTTCTACGTAAGGGTTTTGAATTACTAGATGGTAAGGCTCCTATCAAAAAGGCTATACATCCACCAGATAATGCTCCTATTGCCATTAATCCTCCTAATGGTATTTCAGGTGATTCCCAAGTTAAAAGTTTAACTTTTATTGGTTTATTATAATTAAGACTTGATATTAATAATAGGATAATTAATGGTGACAATAATGGTATTATTAATATTTTTTGTATGTAATTCATGATTAAGTACCTTTCCAACGCTTTTCTGGTAGAAAATCTTCGTCAAAGCTATCAAATAATCTTGCAACAATGAAATTAATTATATCGTCAATCGATTCTGGTTTAGTGTACCAGGCTGGAATTGGAGGAGCAATTTTGACTCCTGCTTCAGCTAATAATGTTAAATTCCGTAGGTGAATTAGGCTCCATGGCATTTCCCTAGGAGATATTACTATTTTTCTGCCTTCCTTTATATGAACATCTGCAGTTCGTTCAATTAAGTCGAGTGCTGACCCAGATGCAATACGTCCTACTAAACCCATACTACAAGGTACAATCAACATTCCTTTTGTTTTATAACTTCCACTAGCTATGCATGCTGATTGATTGTTCCATTTATGACAAGTTAATATACCCTTATCTATATTTAATAAATTACGCCAATAAGCCTCCTGTTTATCTGAATCTACAGGTATTTTTGTGTTGTTTTCTGACTGCCATACTTCATATGCTCCCTTGCTAAGTACTAAGTGAACCTTTCTATCATTAAGCAACAGATACTTTAGTGCCCTTATACCTATTTGCTGGGCTGAAGCACCACTTAGAGCTAAGACGTATGGCCTCATACTATTCTTCATCTGGTATATTGTTATCTATTCGAGCTTTGATCTGATTATCATTATCTAAATTATCAATTTTGTCATTAGCTATTTCTAGATCGATTTGATTACGTAAAAAATCAACCTTGATTACTTTTACTTGAACGCTTTCTCCAAGGTGAAAAGCTCTTCGATTTTTTCTACCTACTAATTTATTTTGTCTAGATCTATATTCATACCAATCATCATTTAATGAACTGACGTGTACAAGGCCCTCTGCTAATGAAGTTGGTAACTCTACGAAGAATCCATAACTTTGAACTCCACTTATAATACCTTCTACTTCTTGACCAACTAACTTTTCGGTTGTTCTTGCTTGAGCCAATGAAATCATATCATTTCGTAGATTCTTTGCTTTACGTCTTCTATTATTGATCTTACTGATTAATGAATCATTAACTAATGAATTTATACTTTTATTTATCGATGTATTAAATATTTCCCAATTAATATCCTTTGATGCTCCTTTCTTCCCAAGCAGAACTTTATTTTTACTTCTGGTTGTGGCACTTGCTTTACCCTCAGTTAATAGGAGGGAAATAATAAATTGGTTTATCAGATCTGAATAGTGGAGGCTAGGATTAACCCAGGGAGATTGAGTATTTACTTTGCTTTCTTTAAGATCCTCATTCTGATCTGAACCCAATTGTTTATCTGATGTTAAAAATCTCTTTATTTTTGGTTCTGAATAGCAATATGTCAATTGTTGTTGGAGGACTCTCTTGAACAAACTATTCTCAAATGAATTAACAAGATTCTTAGAGGTAAGATTACCATCGTCATTCAGCTTAATTTGTATATCTAGAGCAAGTGCAGATTTTGCAACTTCATTTAGGGCATTATTATCAGGACCTGGAGCATCAATTATTAAACCAGAAATACCTAATTCATTAATATGTTGTGCCCAAGCTCTATTGGCACATATAGAGAAGATACATAGTATTGAGTTGGGATCTTCCTTATCTAATTCCAGTTGCCATGAAAGTTTATTGTTATCTGGCTCTTGCCATTGAAGATCCATTAATGACTCAATTTTTGGTACAGGAATGTCTAGTTTGACTGAATTTAAATTATTCTCAAAATTACTAATTAATTCAGCTGCATAAATAATAGTTTTAATTTGGTCTATATGGTCTTTGTATGGCTTTAAGGCTGCTGGAATTGTTCTTGCTTTAGGTTTCCTAGATACGATACTCTTTAATATTTCTGAATCTATTGAAGCTGCTGGTTTAATTTTAGTAAGTATAAATTCCCAATCTGTGACTTCTCCTTCTGCATTTACTTCCAACGCTACAGAGATTGCATCGTTGACTATTCCCGTCTCAAATTTACATTCCTGCGTTAGTGTTTTATTTAGTAGGGTCTTCCAGTTGTTCCCAAGGCAATGACTCTCTCCTCTATCACGTATCCAGTTATCTAGACTATTTCCTATTGTTAATCTTTCCGAAATTGCAGGGGTGTGAATCCATAATTTAATTCCCCCATCTTTAGGCTCTGCGAATACTGCAAATAGCGGCGGAGCATCATTCGATTGCCAGCTATTTAGAAGTATAGATTTTTGATTTGATAAGTCTAATCTTTTTTTATTTGAGGGTGCTTTTAAGCTTGACCGAGGGGAATTTACTTCTTCATTTAGATTGTTTTTAGTTAATAAAATATCTACATCTGAATTTGAGCCACCGTTTAGTGGCAATGCTCGAACTATATGTCCTTCTGGGATATACTGGGCAACGGGATAGGTGTCAATCTTAATTTCATAGATGCAATCTTTATCAGTATTTTCTAGATGTGAAATATCCGTATCTTTTAGTTGAATATATGTATTAATTCTTTCATCTAGTGGATTTGCAATTAATTTACTATCTTGTTTTTCGATTAAGCATAGCAGACTGCCATTAGCTCTTTCCAGGATACACTGAACAGCGCCCTCGGGAGACTTTCTTCTGATACCTTCCTTGTTTACACGTACTAATACCCTGTCACCATTCCATCCATTATTGAGGTTGTGGTCTCTAATATATATGTCTTCGCCCTCATCATCTCTAATAGCGAAGCAGTAACCTTTACTGCTACATCTTAACCTACATTCTAGAAGAGTTTCATCTTCAATTCTACCAATAGAACTATTATCTAGAGATTTTATAATTCCAATTTTTTGAAGGGCTATAAGTGCCAGATCTAGTTGTTCCCTCTCTTGCTTTTTGGTCAACTTCAGTATTTTTTCAAGTTTTTTAGTTTCTAAAACCCCTTCCTCGGGTAATTGATCCAGAATGCTCTCAACCGTGAATTTCATGAGTTTTGGTTTTGATGATTTGTTATGAATTAAGAAGTTGTTTCAGATGGTATTCAACTCTTTCGAGGATAATTCATTCTTTACTCTAGACATTAGTTAGCCAGTTGAACGTTTTTCTAGTCTTTTGAACGATCATCACTAGTAAATGCCGGCCATAAAAATCTTATACCAATGGCTATAAAACCTAAGGAGGCAACTGACTTTAAAATAATTTCTGGAACATAGCGAGCTACCGATCCACCAGCTAATGCTCCCAAAAGGCTTGCAAAGACTAAAGCTGCAGAAGAACCAAGGAAAACAGCTAATGGCTTATTAGAGGAACCACTTAGCGCTACTGTTGCTAATTGGGTTTTATCTCCCAACTCAGCTAAAAAAACAGTGATGAATGTAGACGCAATCAGTGGAAGAACCATTTAATTAAGTTTGACCTCCATTTAAATAACTAAAGGCTTGAAAACCTAG
>QCGE01000024.1 GCA_003278195.1 Prochlorococcus sp. AG-363-P08 | reverse complement strand
TTCATTTATTTATTTACTTTTGTCCATAAACGAGTTCCCAGCAATAATCTCGGCCGAAACCAAAGTCTTTTACTGGATTAACTGGATTCACTCCTTTAGAGAAAAAGCTTGTGATTTGCTCAACTACTGCTATAGGAGATGGCTGAACTGTAGGATCTAAAGCAAGTTCTTTTTCTGTAGTTGCTTCTGACTTGGTAGGACCTTTGATCTGCGGTAAGGACTGTACTTCTTTCTCATTAGATGATTGAGTCCTTGAGGTGATCTCACTATCGCTTATGCCTTGAGTACTACATCCAAGCATTACAAAGCTAGTCCCAAGCACAAATGCGTAGGCAAACAAGCGTGAAAGGGGAAGTGACTTGAGCATCGATCTTCTTGGTCTCTAAATGATTTTCTAGTTCAGATAACTTCCATGTGCAGCATTCTTAGCGAATTAGTTACGTCGCAATACGTTTGCAATGGAAGAGCAGAGACTCACATCCAGCGGAACTTCAAAAAGAGATTTGCGAGTATTAGAAACTAGGACAATTCATTCACTCTTCAAGTAGTAAATATTAATTAACCATGCAATAAATGTAATAATAAAATTATCCTAATGAATCAATTATTATAATTGAAAAAAATCAACTGCCGTGGCAAACCAAGTCGAATTCAGTAAATCCTATAAACTCCTCAATTCATTAAAGGATGGAGGTGAAGGTAAACAGGAGGATTTAGATATGATTTTATCTAATTATAAGAATGGAGTGAATGCAAAAAGTTTTTTAGAAGAGTTAGGTCAGAATTTCTTTTGCATAGGAGTGCAAGAATTGTTCAAATACGCAAATACAACGGACTTGCAGCTTATAGGACAATTAACTAAAGAAAACTGGGAGGCTTTAGCTGAGGAAAACAAGGGAGAACTCCCCCCTCATCTCGCAAATAAAATGATTTCGTATGCTAAGGAAAATCAACTATCGACTACTCTATCTGCAAAGTGGAAAAGCCCCAAAAGAGAGGTTGAGAAACATGTAATGCCAATGGCAAGATATATAACTGAGGGGATTATTGATGTTTTGGAGTGATTAATGTATTAATAGTTCTTTATTACTTAAATAAGTAAATTATCCAATTCCTGGAATATCAAAAGGGAGCTTTTCTTCAAATGCCATTAGATATTTTTGAACAGCAGGTATCCGCAATAGGGCTAAAGGTAAAACAATATTTAGACCAATCCAAGTGGCCCCAATGATTGCTCCCCATTTCCCACCTTTTTTTAGAAAACCTTCTTGTTTTGTTTCTTTGGTCATCGTATTCAGAAAGTGGTACTCCTTATCCTTACATTCTTTCCAGCTCTTATAGCTTTTGCAAGCATCATTGGGTTGCCCCATGAGTTGCGCATGGCATCCATAGCTTCCCCATCTTATGAACACCTAAGCATCCAAGTTTTTTTGCTTCAGCTTCAGCTTTAGATCTAGTTGGAAACGCATAGATGTTTTCTGGAGAGGAAGGCTTGTTAAAAGTTTGTTGAATTGCTGCTCCTTCTGGGCTCCATACCTTGAGTCCCATAGTTGTTATTCCTGCTGAAAATATTCCCATGCCAACAATTGAAGCATTAACTACTCCCATGGCCACTACCCCAAAAGATACGACTCCCATTGGAACAATCCCAATTGTGACGATCCCCATTGGGACAATTCCTATGGATACGATCCCTAATGGAGCTATCCCTATGGCAATCTTTTTAGGCTTGCTTCCGCAATGTGATGTACCGTCTGATCTTGGCTGATTAGAGACATTCTGATTAGTCATTGATTAGTCGTTTAATGGCTGTGATGATGGCTGCCATGTTTATCGCAAGGCATCCATTTCGCTCCCATTTTGTGGGCCCCAGTGCAATCGAATTTCTCAGCTGCCTTTTCTGCTTCTTCTCTAGTGTCAAAGAGAGCAGGAGTCTTTTGCCCTTTGGTGTTAGATGAGCAACTGATTAAAAGAAAAAAGCTGAGGGCAATAAGGAAGCGAGCCTGGATTTTCAAGATTCAACAGTTAAGAATAAAATATTTTAGTAAGGAGACCCAGGGCAAGCAAGCCTTTTGCATTTTTAATTTGTTATTTTGTAACTTTTTTAGAATCTAACCTTTCTCTTAAGTAAGAAACTTTTGTTGATAAAGACATGACTTGAAGCTGCTATTAGCCTGCAGAGATTCAAAATGCTAGAATGTATTAAATTTAGCTTACTAGCTTAATTTGTAGAATTTATGCTTAACTTTTTGACATCTCAAGGGAATAGATATGTAGGTGTAAGACTCCAGGGTGGGCTTGGTAATCAAATGTTTCAGTATGCAGCAGCAAGAAATATATCACATCGCTTAAATGCAAAGCTTGTGCTTGACTTAAGTTGGTTTCTTGGAAGGAATGAAAAACATCTTCAATATTCTTTGTCTGATTTTAGGATAATCGGTCAGAAGAAATATAGAGCAAAGATACTCCCAAAAAGATTTAGAAATATTTATTATAAGGTGACAGATAAGTTTTCAGGGCTAGGCCTTGGCAGGGAAGTATTTTTTGAAAAGAGCTTCCAGTTTGATGCTAAGTTACATCAGATAAATAGACCTATTGTTTTAGATGGATATTGGCAAAGCCCTAGGTATTTCAATGAAATAAACCATATCTTGATTGAAGAATTTAAAATCAAAGATAAATTAAACAAACCTTCTTTAAAAATCTTAGATCAGATAAATAAAAGTCAATCAATTTGTATCCATATTCGCAGGGGAGACTATGCAAATAATAGAACTGTTAACGCAATACATGGGACATGCCCAATTAGTTATTACCAGAATGGTGTAGATATGTTATCGCTAGGTTTGCATTCTCCAAAAGCTTTTGTCTTCTCGGATGATCCAGCTTGGGCTAGAGAAAATATTAAGCTGCCAATAGAAACAATAATAGTAGACGTCAACAATGTTGATCAACCATGTTCTGATATGAGTCTGATGGCTGCTTGTAGTTATTTTGTGATTTCAAACAGTACATTTAGTTGGTGGGCTGCTTGGTTGTCTACTGCAGGTATGAAAAAAGTAGTTGCCCCAAAAAAATGGTTCGTTTCCGGGAAGAATAGAACCTTAGACTTAATACCTGATACTTGGCAAAGGATTTAGAGTAAATAATTTCAAGAGAGAACCTATCTATACTAAGGCTCATTTTATTTTTCTTTTAAAGCTTCTAAATATATAAAACAAGAGCCAATTTGTAGTTGACAATTTTTATTTAAATTATTTTCTATTCCTATCACCTAGACTATTTGAGTAAGGGATCTTCTTTGTTAGAATATGATTAAAATTTTTGAGTATGAGTGAATTTCAATTATCTGAGGATGAGTTTCTAGAAATCAGGGAAATCTGGCGCGATATCAACTCACAGTGCAGAGTATTTCAAGCTCGATCAGGTTGCCCAAATAGTGAAATTATAAAGATGATCGATTCTGTAAAGAGTTACTGGGAGCATAAGAAGTGAATTTTTGATAGGACTAGGCTTATTCTTTTACTAGTCTGGACTTATTCAAGTCTCCTGATATGGACTATAGAAATTCAACAGTCAAAGAAAAGCTCAAATTACTTGTTGATTCTCTAGATGGAGACGAACAAAACAATCAGAAACTTTCTCAGTGTAAGGATTCAGAGGGAATGCTTGATGTGCTCCTAGAGATCTCCTCTGTTATGGAGTTAGGGTTGACTCGAGAAGATTTAAGGGAGAATCCCCCAACTCGAGATTGGATTTGGTGGAAGAATAAAGAGGCTTTAGTGAACCTAGGAGATAATAATCTTCGTTATCAACAAGATAGTTCAGGCAAGACGCGTTGGGATTCTTGGACAATTAGGCTTTTTAAATTTCTGAGAATCTGGCGATGAATTCAATCATCTGAAGAAGGATTGCTTTGACGCTTTTTCTTTAACGCACCTCGACGCTTTTTTGTTTGGATGCGACGTATTTGTGCTGCACGTGTTGGTTTAGTTGCTTTTCTGGGCTGTGGACTCTTACGTAATCCCTTTCTTAAAAGACCTGCCAACCGGGTTAATGCCAGTTGACGGTTTTGATATTGGGAACGTTCCTCTGAAGCAACGATGACTAGACAACCCTTGATGCATCGACTCTCGAGTTGTTTTAGTAGTCTTTGCTTGTGAATAGGACCAATTGAAGAGGAACGCTTTATATCGTAGATAAGCTCAACACGGCTATCAGTTGTATTGATTCCTTGCCCTCCTGGGCCGGAGGACCTAGAGAAGCGCCATTTCAACTCTTTAGACGGAATAGTCAACATAGAATTAATTATTAAATCCATTCCCTTCCCCTTGCCAAGCGGAGCCATTGTCTTCTTTAGGTTTCAAGCTTGAGTCGAGACTCAAGCTTGTTCTTTGCCTGGTCATTTTTATTTGGGATGAACTTTTTGTCTTCGGCTTTTTTTCTTTCTAAATCTTTAATAGAGTTTGAGCAGAAATTTCCCATTCCTTGAAAACCAACTCAACACTCATTAAAATAAATCAAATTTACACAATCAACAACCGAAAATGTATTTATCTACTATATTCAAATGATTTCATCCCAGAAAATTATAGATATAGTTTCTAGACTGGCTTCTGGCTCAGCTCCTTCTAAAGAAGATTTTACAGAATCCACGCCCTTAGTGGGTTCTGTATCTAATGTTGACTCGATGATCTTAATTGAACTTTGTTTGGAGTTAGAGGATATAGCGAATGAACTTGGATTTGAGTTTGATTGGAAGTCTGAAAAGGCAATGTCAAGCTTGTACAGTATTTTTAAAGATGCAGATTCATTAGCAAATGAGTTTAATGCCCAGTACGCTAAATCTAAAAAACCATGATCATAGTTACTGGTGGGAGGTCAGGAATTGGTCATGTTATTGTCTCTCTTTTAAGGAAAGAGGGAGAAAGTGTTATAACCCTTTCACGAAGAAATCTTGATGAGTCAGAACATATTTCTTGTGATTTAAGTGATTTCAAGTCATTAGAGCTAGCATATAAATCTATTAAGAGTAGAGGTTGCAAAGTTAAGGCAATTATAAATTGTGCTGGAATCGCTTCTATGAACCTAGTTTTAACTACACCACCTGATGTTGTAGAGAAAATTATCCAAACAAATTTAATTGGTACAATTTATCTAAACCAGATATTTGCTCCTCTTTTAATTAAAAATGGAGGAGGAAGCATAATTAATTTCTCAACTATTGCTGTTTCTTCTGCTCTCAAGGGAGAAGCAGTCTATATCGCTAGCAAAGCAGGGGTAGAAGCTTTTTCAAGGACTCTCGCAAAAGAGTTGTCACCCTTTAACATAACAGTAAATTGCATAGCACCAGGCCCAATAAAGACGGACCTAATCAAGGCGATACCTCAAGAAACAATTACATCTATTGTTAAATCACAAATAATCAATAGAGAAATGCAGCCTGAAGATGTTTTTAGCATGATTAAGTTACTTCTTAGTCCTAATGCAAGAGAGTTAACTGGACAAACTCTTCATTTGGGTGGTTTCTAATGGGCTTCAATGATTTAATGGAGATATGGCAGGATATTAAATATCCATGCTTAATATCTCAGTCTAGAGAATATTTTTTCAAGGAAATATCTTCTATTGAGATCAAAGGAATTGAAAGAGTAAAATCAGGAGATGTGGTTTCTCTTGTAGGAGACTTTGATCCCCAAACTATAGCAACATTTTTGAGATTACTAGACTTAGGATGTATTGTAGTTCCTTTGACTGAAGCCACTTCTGATAATCATCAGAATTTCTTTCAAGCATCTAAGTCACAGTACATGTTTAGAAGGAATAAGCTAGAGAAAGTTTTAATGCCTACACAACAGGATCATCTATATCTTTCTCGATTAAGAACATCTAAACGTCCTGGATTGATTTTATTTACAACTGGGACTACCGGGTCACCCAAAGCTATTCTTCATGATTACTCTACTTTTATTGAACGATATAAGACACCTAGACCTCAATTAAGGGCATTAAATTTTCTTTTGTTTGATCATATAGGTGGAATTAATACTTTTTTGCATATTTTATATAATAAAGGAGTGGTAGTTACTCTGAAAGAGAGAACTGTTTCATCAGTTTTAAAGCAATGTTGCAGATTAAATATAGAGCTCTTGCCAACAACACCTACTTTTTTAAGAATGTTATGCTTTTACCCTGATTTAGAGAAAGACTTTCCTAAATCGATAAAAATAATATCGTATGGGACTGAAAAGCTAGACCAGACAACCTTAAATAGACTTTGTGACTTATTACCAGAGGTGGATTTCAGGCAAACTTATGGTATGTCTGAGCTTGGTATCCTTAGAATCAAATCTGAGTTCAGAAACTCTTTATATATGAAAATTGGGGGAGAAGGTGTAGAGACAAAAGTAATAAATCAAAAGTTATTCATAAGATCAAAAACAAGAATGATTGGTTATTTAAATGCAGAAGATCCTTTTGACGAATCTAATTGGTATAGTACAAATGATATAGTGGATGTAAATCAAAATGGATATATTAAAATTGTTGGTCGCACTGGAGATTTGATAAATGTTGGTGGACTCAAATTTATGCCTGATGAAATAGAATCTGTTGCTCTTAATTACCAAGGAGTGAAATACGTAAAGGTATTAGCAATTGAGAACCCAATAACAGGACAACATGTTGAGCTTAAGGTAGAACCATTTCGCAAAGAAGATTTTATTAAACTTGACTTCTTAAATTTTCTAAAGCATCGACTTCCTAGCCATATGGTGCCAAAGAGAGTAATAATTTCAGATATTAAACTCTCTCATCGAATGAAAAAGCTTTAATGATTTGAAATCGCAGGCACTAGTTTGATTTTATTTTAGTATTACTTATACCCTAAGCAGAATTGTCAGAATTCTCAAAACAAATCTTCTCTTTAGGAAATATTTTGCCACCAAAAGTAATGAAGGGATCTCCTACAGTATTAGATACTAGAAACTGGTATAAAAAACCAAAATTCTTCCAATCATTAGTACATTCATTTTTTATACACCTTTTATATACCTTAAGTCTAAATAGGCGTAATCTGGTTGGCTTAATAGTCACATTTATCCTTTTTGGGATAATATACCTAAGGTACTTAGGTTCAAAATTAATTGCACCATTGTAGATTTTTATTGGAAGAAGAACTTGCTTTCCAAATATTATGAGATTAATAGTCCTGACATACCTTTTGTATACCTGAAAACCTGCTTTCAGTTCAAGCTTTAAGGCATTAGAGTTTGGGTATGCAAAAATACATTTCTTTTTGAATTTAGTTTTTATTTGACTGCAACTTAATCTCAAAGCATTTGCTAGTGTATCTCTAGGAAGTTGTATGTCTAGTTTCAATAAATCACCTAACTCTAAATAATCCTCTTCTACATTACTCAGAGTGAAAATTGCAAGTACCCTTTGATCCTTTAGGATTTCTATAAGGACTCCTCCTCTCATAGTTTTAAATTTAAGTTGTTTTTTTAGGTTCGCGTCGGTTAGCTTGAATGCTTTTTTGATTTTTTCTTTGTGATTTTTAAATAAGTAGGATATATCTGATGACTTTACTCTTACCTTCCCAAGCACCTTACATTCAATTAGCTCGTTAATCATGTTTTTAAATTCAATAAATAAATTTACTTGAAGATTTTTTCAATAATTGATTCAGCGATAACCTTTGAAGCACGTGGCGAGTAGTGTGCTCTATCGACATAGGGTATTCCCCCTTCATAATTGGAAAAAATCTTACTAATATCTATAACTGTTAGCTTATCTAAGCTTTGGCTGTTGGTTTCATTTAGGAGGGTATTGTATCCATATTTAATCCTTTCAGCAGTTCCTTTCATCAAATTCCATTTAGTAAAAGACTCCCCATACAAAGACTTATAGTTAAGCACTGATACTGGTTGGATGAATTGGTAGCATTCAATCCCATAAGATTTGCATAACTTAGATAGATATTTCCTTGTTATTAGGATATTATTGGCAATTATTTTTGCTGCAGTTTTCTGATCAGTATTTTTTGGTAGTTGATAATTTGAATAATAGTTTAAATCTTTAGAAGTACTGAACAATCTCATGTTTCGTCTTAAATAATCGATGAATTTCAAGTCGAATGATATCGGTATAATTGATCTGCCTTGTGCTTTGCTGATATTTGGATCTGCTGTTTTCCCTATTAGAGAGGTTAGTACTGGAGTAAAGAAAGGCTCATTTCTATTCCCAGATCCTGCTTGCAGGAAATCATTTATTCCATCTGTAAAAATTACAATGTCAGGCTTGGGAAGAGAGTCTTTTGCAAGTTCTGAAGAAAGGTATAAAACTTCCTGCAGAAAATAATGATATGGTACTCCAAAGTTTTTTGCTTCTATACATATTTCCCTTTTATCTGCGACTTTTACTACGTTAGAGGCAATAGTTGAATCCCACGGAACTCCCACACCATAAGTAGTGGAGCCACCAAAGAACCATATCCCTTTTTTCTTGCCACACCTCTCTAAAGATGTTGATTTTGTTTTTCTTCTTCCATCTATAACTGTTGAATATTTACTTCTATGATCATAATTGCCTATTTGAATCCATGGTCTGTAACGCAACTTGTCGCCAACGTCTCTCTTCATTTCTTTTAGTTGAGCCTTGCTATATTTATTATCAAATGCTATCGATAAATATTCATACTTTTTCTTATCATAAGTAGAAATTGAATCTCTAATATAAATTAATGCCCTGAAGGAATATTCTATAGATAATATGGCAAGAATCGATATTGAAACTGTTTTGACTATCGATTCTAAACCAGACCTTAATTTTGCTGAGGACATTTTAAAATGTGTAAACGAATGGCGCTACTACTGTTAACTCCCTAAATATAAGTAGTGAAATTATTAAAACCAGAGTTATTACAAGTGGTGGTATCCAATGCTTCTTACGCTCATTTAAATAATCATAGATATCTTTTAGTAGGCTTAATAGATGTTCCATAGAGCTATGAATAAATGATTTTGCCTAGGCATTCCATTGTGTGATTATTGTCTCATTATAAATATGTCCACTAGACTCTATCATTTCTTTTGCGTTTGGATCATTCCACATTTTCATTGCTACACCCTCTTCTGCTTGGAAAATCACTATAGCTCTTGATGAATCATTAGTGTTTAAACCTCTGTACAGTGCACTTATCCCTCCAGCCTTCAACATTTGCTTGTTTTCCTCGCCATCAAATACAGCAGACCATTCGGCAAAGGATTTGCTGATCTTAAAGTCAAAGACTGTCGTTTCGATGGCCATTTAGGAATACAGATTCACTCTGATTAATAATATACTCAGTATGGCAGGAATGAGAAGCCCTTTTCCTGAGACGATCGTAATAGGTCCCAAAATACCTTTTTTACACCCAGTTTTTACCCTGACAACATAGATTTTGTAAGTCAAGCATTCTCCTACTATTTTCTTAGTGATTACAATTAATTCATTAACCTCTTATAGTTCCTTTAGTTAATTCACTTTAGACACACACCTATTGAATAAATAATTGAAGTGGTTCAAAATATTGTATTAATTGTCATCTGATTTACCTCCAAATCCAGCTTCAAATGGAAATACTTGTTCGCTACCAAAAATATCCTCCATGCTCATTTCATCCATTACTACTTTTTCATTTTCTTCGGCTTCAATAGATGGCTCAATAGAGATCCCAAAAGGATCATTGACACTTTCACCTTCTCCTGTCGATATTGCTTTAGCTGCTGATACTCCTGTAAACAAAAGCGAAATGATTAACACTAATGACATAGCCACACATGATGCGACCTGAAATGATTTTTTCAGCATCAGGATATTTGCGGTTAATCATCAATCTATCAGCAGGAACCGTTGATTGCCTAACTGCCTAGAGAAGCGCCAATTATTTTTCGCGCTAGGTCTTCATGACAAAGACACTGGCACCTTATTCTAAGTTTTGTAGTAACAGCTACTAAAATCTTCAAGTGGCTTCGACGAAGTTCTAGTACGACTCAAGTCATGGAAATGGATTTGACCAACAAGAAGAGAGACAAATACTTTGACTTACATGGGGAAAGTGCGCTCAGAAAAATCAGTGGTTTAATGCCTTCTTCAGTACTTATATGCAGAGGGCAACAGTACCAAAGTCATGAAAAATTTACCCTTAAAAACTAAATCAAGGTATTTTTAGAAACTTTCTGATTCCTATTAAGAAGCTTTAGGGACCTGTGGAAATATTCTTGTTTTCAAGAAATTTATGCGGCCTTCTGGCTTTTAAGCTCTTCAAATTTACTTGCCATAGTAGGATTATTTCTTGTCAACTTTTTAACAGTGACTTCCTGCGCTTTGTCATTTGCGAGCCTAAGATTCCTATCTGCACCAAGTAGAGCTTCTTTTGTCTTTTGTAGGTGATCAATGGATTTATCTATCTCCAAGATGGCAGTTTCAAACCGCCTTGATGCAAGACAATAATTTTTTTCAAACGCACCTTTAAATAATTCTAAACTCTCTTCGAAGTCCGTAATATCAATGTTTTGAGATCTGATAAGTGCAAGCTCATTTTTATATTCAAGTGATTTATATGCAGCATTTCTAAGAAGCGTGATGATTGGTAAAAAACATTGTGGACGAACTACATACATCTTTGGAAATCGGTGCGAAATATCTACAATCCCTGAATTATATAAGTCACTCTCAGGCTCTAAAAGTGATACTAATATAGCATATTCACATCCTTTCTCCTCTCTATCCCTGTCAAGCTCTTTGAGAAAATCTTCGTTTTTTTTCTTTGTTGAAGTTCTATCAGATTCATTTTTCATCTCAAACATAATTGAGACAATCTCTGTCCCTTCTTTGGTACTTTCACGAAAAATGTAATCCCCTTTGCTACCAGATCTTATATCATTGTCTTTCTCGAAGTAGGCTTTAGGAAAGGCTGTAGCTCTAATTCTATTGAATTCATTTTCGCAGTGCTGTTCAAGTGACTCTCCAACCATCTTTGTTGACAACCTAAGCTTCATGTCCCGCAACCTTTCAATTGCGTTATCACGATCTTTAATTTGGATCTCGTACTTTTCCTTCAATGATTTCTCAGAAAGTTCTTTTTCTAGTGCTGCTTTTTCAAGGTTACTCTTTAATTTTTGCTCTTCGCTTCTGAATTCAGTTAAAGCCTTAGTAATAGCAAGTTGTTGGGAGACCTCTCTATTTTCTTGCATCTTTTCCAATTGGTATGAGAGCGCATCTCGCTCTTTTTCGACAATACTTTTAGCATTTTTTATTGCTAGAACCTTATCAACTTCAGCCATATCAAGCTTTGCTTGCAAGTCCTGAATCTTCTGGGCTGTATTTTTTGCTTTCTCTTCCATCTCGATTTTGACGTCTTTTTTGGCAAGTTCAATGCATTGCATTTTGTCCTGCTCAGCCAAACCAAGCCTTTTCTGAAGCTCTAAGTCAAATTCCTCATCTCTGACCTGCTTCAGGAGATTCGCGTATCCAGACTCGTCCACCTTGAACTCTTTCCCACATTCGGGGCAGTTGATTTGATTCATTCCTGTCTGACCTTTCGAGCTAAAGATAAATGCCAACCATTTTTATCTTTATTTTTAGATGCCAGCAAGAAATTTGTAATGGCCAAATACAAGAAACGAATCTTTGGGAACTGCCAGATAGTTTTGAGAGCTATCTGGCTAAAGAGCTTTTACGGATCCTTGTAAGTTGATATTCAGTGATCGGACCCTATATTCAATGACTCTATACCCATGCTTTTCCCTTTAAACTAAACAGAAGGATTGCATGGTTTTTACTCTGAATAACTAGAATTTGACGTAAATCAAAATTATTTTCTAGAGTAGAACAATTCCAACCCCTGTTAATGTAGTTAAGCTAAGAAGTATACTTACTAAGGTTACTTTTTCCCCCTCGTTTTTTGCTAGAAAGAGAGCAAATATTGGTGATGTGCTAAGAATCGTCCAACCTATACCAATGGGAAGTGACTTAAATACAAATTGTTGCAGTAGAATTCCTAAGTTCGTACCTAAAATAGTAGCCAAGAAAAGGTTTGACTTATTCTGTAGGCTCAGATTCCTTATTTTTTTAGTAAAGCTTGGTCGATTACATGCTATTAAGCATAATAAAGCCCCAAAAAGTCTAATTTCTGTAGTTTGTATTGGCGAAAAGTCACTATTTATTAGAACATATCTAGACATTATTGCTGCCAGGACTCCACATATTACTGATAAAAATGCGAATAGAATTCCTTTGTTATATTCGCTTTTATTGGCTGCATAGGTTTCATTAGATAATGATTTTTCCTTAGTAATCCCTGCTAATGATAATGTTACAACTATAGCTCCAATCCAAGAATTTATTGGTAGCATTTCTCCTAACATAATAGTCCCTAAACTATTTGCAAAGATGGGCGATAAGGCTTCTATGGAAAGGGTTTTACGAGTCCCAATTCGATTTAATGAATTAAGATAAAGAGAGTCGCCAACAGCTATGCCTAAGAAACCACTGATTATAAGAATTCCTATTTCATAAATGTTATTTCTCCAGTTAATTTTTACCAGAAATGGTGAGAAGATTAGAACCGCAATCAATGTCTTAAAAAGATTAATTTCTATTGCATTCAAAAAATCTTTTTGCCTTCGCCAGATGAAGCATGCGAATGTCCACGAAAGCGAAGCGCCTATAGCAGCAAATACTCCTAGCATATTATTTTTGGAGCAGCCTTTTCGCCGTATTAGAAGCTTGGTAATGATATCTCAGATTTATCAATTTTGTTTGAATTTATATATTAAGCTTCTTGTTTAACATCTTTGATTGTTCCTCTATATCTATTAGTGATATGAAAAATGAAATTAAGTGGAATACAACCTTGATTAATAAAACAATTACTTTCGCAACTCTGAATTAATTCTTTTCTTGTACCGTTCTTAGGTTTGTGTATTTGACTCCTTCATAGAGAGATCCATGCACTTTTATTGAATCTGAAAACTCTTGGCATCGTTAGGCATGAGAAGAGTG
>QCGE01000023.1 GCA_003278195.1 Prochlorococcus sp. AG-363-P08 | reverse complement strand
GATAAGTCTCCACCAATTATTAATATTCATCATTCATTTCTGCCGGCTTTCAAGGGCTCACATCCTTATCATCAGGCATGGGAAAGAGGTGTTAAGTTGATAGGTGCAACTGCTCATTATGTGACAGAAGAATTAGATGATGGGCCAATAATTGAACAGACTATTGCTCATGTAAGTCATCGTGATGAGATTGAAGATTTAATTCGAAAAGGAAGAGATACAGAGCGTTTAGCTTTAGCCACAGCGGTGCGGTTACATCTAAAGCGTGAAGTTATAGTTTATCGAGGTAGAACAGCTATTTTTGCCTAAAAGACAAATCTTTGCTTGCTACTACTAAATCAATTCAAAGTGTTTAAATGGCTCGCTTGGTAGTTCTCCAACATTTGGAGCGGGAAGGCCCAGGATTGTTCGCAAGGATTGCTGAAGAGCGAGGAATGAATCTATGCATTTTTCGTTTAGATCAAGGTTCCTCACTGCCTGAATTGCTTAATGGTGACTTGCTTTTGGTTTTAGGTGGGCCTATGGGAGTTCGGGATATAAATAATTCAAAGTTTCCATGGATGGATGCAGAGCTCGATTTAATACATTCTGCTTTGACTAAGAACATCAGGGTTATAGGAATATGCTTAGGAGCTCAACTTTTAGCTCATGCTGCAGGTGGAGATGTCGAAGTTCTCATGGGCGAGTCTTCTTCTAATCCTTTACCAGAAGTTGGGTGGGGAAACATTTTTTTTAACGGGAAATGGAAAAAAGAATTAGGGAGTTCTTTTAGAGGAGGTTCTTTGAATGTTCTGCATTGGCATGGAGATAGGATTTTGCTGCCTCCTTCAGCTGAATTAATAGCTAGTAGTAATGCCTGTAAAGAACAACTTTTTAAAATAGGACCTTTTGCTTATGGACTTCAATTTCATATTGAAATAGATGATGAGATGGTTGCTCAGTGGATTAATGAAGATGTTAAATTTATCACGTCAGCTTTAGGTGAAGATGCTCAGGTGACTTTGCAAAAACAACAACAACAATATGGGAATAAAACGCTTGAGAGGCGGTTGTTTCTTTTACGTAGAATATTTGATTTGATTGGTTTTTATCAGAAGTAGGAGGTACTTAATTCCTTTTTTAGATGATTTCACTAGATTCTTCTAGCCCATTTCTTTAGTCAATAAGAGATATCAGTCTGATTATTTAGCCTGAGGAATCATATGTAATTTGAATGAAAGATCAAAGGGGGCTGGTGTACAGATTTCAAATCCTTCTAAGGTCTTATAACACCTTTCAATTCCCCATTCTCGCATTACTATTTTTGCTTGCTGCACCTCTTTGGGCGAAACCATTCGTGCTCGATCCATTTTCATATGAGCAATTAGGTTTATTTTGATGCTTAGTTGGAATTAAGCAATGAGCAATATATGTAGTATTCACTATTTATATTGTGAATAGACGTTGTATAGCAGGTTTGGAGGCTTGAGTTCTTAGGGTTTGAATCAAGTTTGAATGGATTTAGCCTCTTGGCTAAGAACGAAGTCTAAATGATGGCATGTAAGCCTTCTTTGACCTTCTAAGTCGAGAGGGAGTTGTCTTTATTGAGTTTTTAGCTTCGGCTCATACACAGCTCCATTGCATACACCTACTGCAAGAGAGTCTTTAGCTTCTTGACTCCATGTATTTAAGCCTGGCTTTTGATTGATCCATCTAACGGTGCTATCAAGACAACGATTCCAATAAGTTGCTTTTCTAGAAACAGGTACTAACTCAATGGCTATGCAGGCCACTCCAAGTGCGATTACGCCAAAAAAGGCTTTCTGCAAAGAATCACCCATAACTAGTTACTCGATAAACACTTAGCCTAGGCTTTGTGATGAGCAGATGCTTGGGGAGCAATAGTCGAGAGTTCGAACTATTTCGTTGATATTCATTAGAGTTAGAGAAATTCTTTGAAGTCGATGTAGTGGCATTCCCCTACTGTTTTCGACTCACTGTTCTTATGGACAAAAAAGGTGCAAAAGGTTATTGGATCTCAACTTCCACAATTATTAATCACGACCTCTTTGCTGAATACGTAGAAAAGGTGGGGATATGGCTAAAAGAAGTTGGGGGTGCAGTCTTCGCAAAAGACAGTGAACCACAAGGGAAAGAACAAACAGAAGGTGCAAACTTGGCTGTTATTTGTGAGTTCCCTTCCATGCGTGCAGCGGTTGAGGCTTATGAATCAGTGGAGTATCAAGAGCTAAGTAAAATCCGTAAAGCTGCTACAGAAAATACAACCTTCACCATCATGGAAGGGATGGATGAAGCATCAAAACTAAGGAGAGCAATGGGTAAATAAATGAATGAGAAAAAATCCCTGAACTCAGATCCAAATTATCCAGAAAATTTTTTGCCAAAATTATTTACTCTTTTATCTGCAGGAGCTTTTATTTATTGGGTGATGACTTCTCCTAATGCAGATGCAATCCTGCACACATATTTAATAGATCCAATTAAGAACATGCTAGGCGCTCTTTAGATCTTCTCACTCCATCGAATGCACGTCAGGAGATCCTGATCAATCCAGTGTTGTCTAATTAAAAAAGGTCTAATTTGGTCAATTGATTTTCAGGAATGTCTACACCAAGCTATATGAATGTAGTTCGCTTCAAGCTCAAACCAGACTGCGTAGAGCAATATTTTGAGAAGTTGGCTGAGTTCAACAGCGAAGGCCTTAGGACTCAATATCTTGCAAAAACAGGAGAGAATGATTATTGCTTTGTCGGGCTCTGGGAGAGTGAGGAGGCTATAGCGGCTGCAAGACCAAGGATGCTCGCACATCTTGATGATGTAAGAGGTTTTATGGAGGAGTTGTCTCCAGACCTAGGGGTTACAGATCCAGTTTCCGGACCAATTATTGCTTGATCAGCTGGCTTTATTAATCAAGCTTTGAAGTGCTCATCACTACTAGTTGACTTTAGTCATATCAGTCAACTGTGGCGAAAATTGGTGGTTTGAATAAAGGTTGAAACACCCTAAAGATCAGAGCCTGAACTATTCCTATCCTTGATTAGTTGACTTGCTTTTTCTTGTTAAAAGCCTTCCTGCCAGAAATTGCAAAAAGAGGAGCCATTAATGGCTCCTCTAAATGACCCCAGTGATTTTCATTATTCAGTTTCTGGCAAGCATTAAGCCTAGATGGCACATTTCCCCGTTTCGTTTTGTGCCGGACCCAATGCTTTGAGTTCTTCTTGAAGCTCATTCTCTCGCTCATCGATAATCTTGAGGCGAGATTGATAGGTTTCCTCCAGCCTTTTACGGGAGACTTTAAGATTGTCGAGCTCCTCTTGTCTTTGTTTGCGTTTGAGCTCTTCCAATTGGCTGTCGGAGACAACGTAAATAGTCCTCATGGGAGCAAACAAAGAGTCTGCAAAGAAATTGTCAAATAAGGATGCGTACATGATTTCATGTGTGGGAACACTTTTACTTTGCTTGAAGCTTTTAAAACTACGCATGCCATAAACCGAATAAATTTATTCGGTAAATATCACCTGATTCGGTTAACAACACTTTAGTTAGTGAGAACCATTAAGTCTAAATACTTGCGTAAAAGCCCTATACAAGCATTGATGTAAATGTGTTATAAATAAATCAGCCGAATAGGAGGGTTATGAAATTAAGAACTTCTTTCACTGTAATTGCAAATTCATTTAGAGATATTGACCATATCCACGATTTTTCTTACAAGTTGCCTGATGAAAAACAAGGTGACTTTTGGGAACAAGAATGTAAGCTTAATCCCACGAAATCTACCTGCAAGATCTACGAAGTGTAGACAAGATTTTATGTCGTTATTTAGGTGATTTGCATACGGAAGCTAAGCATGTGAATTCTGGGAAAAAACTTAGAACGGATGCTCCTCTTGACCATGCAGGTAAAGGAGAAAACTTTGCTCCTACTGATTTATTGGCTACAGCGGTAGGGACTTGCTTTCTTACTGTGATGGGAATCACGGCAAAAGAAGAAGGTTGGAAATTAGATGAGATAACAGTTGAAATTGATAAGAAGATGACAACTCAGGATCCTCGCATGATTGAATCTTTATTACTTCAAATTTACATGCCACCTGATTTAGGGATTGATCAATTAAAGGTCCTTCAAAAGGCTACGAAAGACTGTCCTGTTATGAGAAATTTAAATGACTCACTAAAAATCAAAGTTAACTGGAATCAATCAAAAAAAGGGAACAAGACATCTCTAAATTTTCTCCCTACTAATGTCTTCCGTGAAACTCCTCAAGTAACGTTCTTTGATTCAGGAGTAAAGGGCTCGAATGGATCTGATGTGGTAATTCATCATGGCATTGCAACCTCTCCTCCTGACGACGACGAATTTGAGCAATATTACGTTCATCACCATCAAATTGACCATAACTTGGTTTTAGAAGGAAGCCGTATTTATACCTTGCTCAACCCAGAATGGGATGAGCCTCACCACGTGATTTACCTCAATCAAAAAATGGGTGCTCTTGAAATACCGATTGGGACTTATCACCAATCTGTTTCAGGTTCAGAGGGCAGTATGGTTTTGAATCAAGCAGTAAGAGATAGAGACTTTGATCCAAATAAGGAATTTATTCCTGTCAGTTTGCGAGATAGAGCTGATTTGCGTATAGCAAAAGAAGCTGACCCTGTTTTCTGGCTTTGGGATGATGGAAAAATTAGAAGATTCAAATCAGGTCATCTTTCTAGTAGCAATAAAAAGATCATGATTTAATTGCTAGGAAACTAGTCTTAAGCATTGGGATGATTCTCAGCAAACTGCTTAAGTTTGTAGAAAGCTTGAATTCAGGATTTCCTATGGCGTTATTCTCTGGCGGAATGATCTAGGAAGGATGATTCGTTAGCTGATTCTCATTAGGTATTTTTACCAAGGTAAGTTTTGGTATCCGTTGCTACCGTTTCAGTACGTTCGTCCCTTGTCCGGGATGCATGTTTTGGCAGCAGGGAACGGGGTTGCCATTCCGGAGGAACGTCATGAACACTCTCCCATTAATTCGCTCACACATCAAAAGAGCTGATCGCATTCACAAGGCTCAGTTGATTGCAACTTCACACGGAAGTAAGTATGACGACCAGTCAGTTTTAAATGCCAATTCTGCTTCAAGAAAGGAGAAGGCTAAGCGTCTGCATAATGCTCAATTAATGGCGTTTTAAAAGCTTGAGCAGGATTCAAGTATTCCTTCTAATCGACTGGGATCAATAGGGGTTTCGTTTTTTCTTATTTGCAATAAGAAATGTTTTTGGCTTTCTTTGGTGAGTTGATCTAGTTAACTTTAGGTCTAACTAATTGAGTCACATCAACAGGGCCCTCAGGTAGGCATTCTCTTGGGTAAGGGGTGACATCCCTTCCGGAGATACCTGCTGCAAAAGCAACTACTGTGATACCTGTTAACCATTTGTTTCGGGTGCTGGAGAAAAAGCGGCGCATCACGATGAGGTTTGGCTCTTAGCCGTATTTTAAAGGCTCCTTCTGTCGAATTTGCGGTACATTCAAACCCTTAGATTTGCTTGGAATTTTTTTCGCAAATTCAATTAGATAAATATTAAGCTCTTCTTTAGTACCTCCCAGATCATTCCCACATGCATCAAAAATATTATTTGATAGTGCCGCAGTTAAATCTTCTTTTGGAGCAGACATGATTTCATTCATGACAGGTGAGAAGAATAAGCCTTGTGAGAGTTGAGCAGCAGCACTTTGTCCGGCCTTTTCAGGAGTCATTCCCTTCTCAATAGATGTACAGAACTTCTTGGAAAATCTCATGCTTAAATCTGATACGGCAGGTGATAAATCTGCGGCAGATACGAATTTGGGAGTCGGAGCAAGAAAAAATGTTGTTGCAATAAGGAGAGTCAGTAGTAATCGATGCATAATTAGCCTTAGAAGTAATGAAAAATCAGCAGCAAAAGAGCTAGGCAAGTTGATATAAAAGCATTCTTGACATTTGGACATCCGGCTTGATTTCTATTGGCCAGGAGCTTTTTTTCTTTTCTAACATGGCATCTTAGCGAAAAGTGGGTCTGAACCAAGTTTGGATAGTTCTTTGGTCTCAGGAGTTTTATTCATTTTCACTCGTTCATTTCACTTGATATACCTTTGAACGTCCATTGCATTTCCTTACACCCCATGAAATAGGAGCTTGCGATTTAGAAATTTCTTGTTCAACGCAGATATTCTGATTATTCGCCCATTGCGCTACAGGGCGCAAACTAAGAGCAATAAAGGCAAGACAAACAGCGCATAAGAGTAAAGCTACCCCATTGAAGATTTTTACCCAATCAAAGTTTCTTTTATCTGGAGTGTTAGTCATTTCATCTAATGGCATGGGTTCAATTAAGAATCAGATTATTTTTCTGAAATGGCTTTTGCAACTTTACTGAGTTGACTCTCAACAAGCGCTTCAGGTGGTTCTTCTTCTTAACTTATTTAAAGTGGCTTCTCGCCAAGATTACTCAATTAGAGACCTTGATCAATTAACCCTTTAAGAGAGAAACTTGGATATATAGCCAAAACGATTTCAATGCCTTCTTTTGTGACTCTGCTGATATACCTACTTGGCGGAGCAGCCTTGGGTTCTTTAATGCTGCTAAGTGGCATTCCTGCAGCTCCCCTTTTAGGGGCCATGTTAGGCGCAGGTTTCTTAAGCATTAGTGGTCAACTTGATGTTGCGGCTTGGCCTCTGGGTACAAAAACAGTACTTGGAATTGGGATAGGAACAGTAATTGGGACTGGAATTAATCGAGAGACAATTGAGGAATTGCAATCCCTTTGGCAGCCCGCATTAGTTATCACCTTCAGTCTTTTAGTAACAGGAATTCTTGTTGGATTATTGATCAATAAATTCTTTGGAGTAGAAAAAATCGTAGCTCTATTAGGATCAGCACCTGGAGGGACTATAGGCATGAGTCTTGTAGGGGCCGAGTTTGGTGTTGGTGCCGCTGTGGCGGCTTTGCATGCAGTCAGATTAATAACAGTTCTTTTTTTGATTCCTGCAATAGTGAATTTTCTTGCCCCTATACAAGGTGTTGATATCCCGAAATAATAATTGCCTTTTAAGAACTTCTTCTTGATTGAATAAAATACGAGTTTAAGGAAGTCTCGAGAGAAAGAGATGCCAATAGCACATCAAGAAATAAAAGTATTCCATCATTGGTGATGTGAATTTCAATTCTTAGTCTTAGTTAAGTCTCCCAGTCGCCTCCATCGTTATCTTCTTAAAATTCATAACTTTGTAATGAGTCCACATCCTTATCGATAATCTCTTTCCCCTTAGTAGCTTTATTGTCTTTTTCTTTTTTTATCGTTTTTATAGCTTGAATAAAGTATGACGAGGCCCTCGATTTCAGAGTCGCAGAGGTCATCATATTCTCCCTTGGATTAGGAAGTTTGGGGAATAGATCTTTACAAGGCTTTTTTGATGGACTCATTCATTCAGCTCTTTTAGACCTTGCTTTTTATCTTTCAGGATGAACAGCTGTAGTGAGATATTCCTCCGGCGTTGAAGAACTTCTTAGGCTTTAGGCAGTCGTACTTAGTTTCTATTTCTGATGATTGCTCATCGTAGGGATTGCTTAATACAGTCTGTAGCTCTTTGATCAGGCTGTAATCACCTCGCTCAGCATTCTTATAAGCGGGTGCTATGAGCCACTCGCGCCAGGTGTACTTGGGATTGACACGTTTCATCGCTGCTGATGTCACATTGAGGTCGCCATAGCTCGTGATGCGATTCTTCCATCGTTGCAGCCAGCTATCCCACTGGGCATCTACTTGCTCTGAAGTGGGCAGGTAGAAGCTCTTTTTCAACGCTGTGAGTTGGTTTGGAATGTGAGATAACTTTCGGAAAAACATTGTGTAATCCACCTTGGATAGCACCATGAGTTGCAGTAGCTCATTTACCAGAGGTGCGTCATAGCTGTTTAGGCCGAGTTTCTTTGCCCACATGGCCTCGATTTTTTGACTCATAGCTTCGGCAAAGCCGTCTCTAATCTGATCTAGCTTTGCAAGTGCCTCAGTGTTGTCGCTGAGGAGAGGTCGGATGGCGGCCCAGAACATCTGATAATTGGCTTCGGCAGCAACTGGTTGGTTGAAGAATGAGAAGTGATCGCCTCCTCCTGTCCAAGACTGAAATCTTGGGTCGAATTGTTCGCAGAATCCGAAGGGACCGTAGTCGAGAGTGAAGCCACCCGCAGCACAGTTGTCACTGTTGAAATTACCTTGGCAGTAGCCAACACGCATCCAGTTGGCTATCAGGGATGTGAGTCGTCCACGAAACAAATGGGCTAGCTCGATAACTTGATCGGTAAAGGTAAGGTCCGGATTGATTACCTTCTGGTAGTTCCGGTTGATCAGGTGCTTCACGATCATTTGCAGCTCATTCAGTGCATCTTTATTTCCATTGCTACGTGAGCGACGGGCAAATAGCTCTAGTTGGCCAACACGAAGAAAGGATGGCGCGACGCGAGTTGTGATGGCCGTAGGACTGTCGACCATGATGTCGGGATCGATAGACCTGGAGTCTTGTTCATACCAGGGCCTCCGCACTGTTTCTGATTGGGACACATACAGCGTCAGAGAACGTGAGGTAGGAACTCCCAGTGCCTCCATATATTCCTGCGCTAGAAACTCGCGCACGCTGGAACGGAGCACAGCACGTCCATCGGCGCCACGGCAGTAGGGTGTCGGGCCTCCACCTTTCAATTGCATCTCCCAGCGGCTCCCGTTAAAGAGACCTTCGAAAATGGAAATTGCCCGGCCATCGCCATAGCCGTTACCAGTCCCAAAAGGACATTGTTGTGTGTATTCAGTGCCGTAGATCGATAGGGCATAGCCGGTAGCCCAACCAAACGAACGCATTGGTTCCTGTGCCACGGTGATGTCACCAGAAAACAGACGGCGGAATTGTTCGTCGAGGGCTAGCTCATGACTCAGCCCTAGTTCGTTAAACAAAGTTTTGCTGTGGGCGATGTATTCCGGTGCAGGGATGGCAGTAGGGGTTACCGGTACATAATGACCGGAGAAAACTTGGCGAGGCTGATGATCGTTGCCATCGCCAGTCGCCTGAGGATCAGCTTGAAGTGAATCCATGAGCGAATAGTCAGCTCGTTGTAAAAACTCAGCAAAAGTTTTTGTGGTTGGAGATGTAGTCATTGTCATATCTAGCCTTATTGCTTTGCTTTGTTAACTGTTTTGTTGCTCCAACGATACCAAGCTGGCTTTTGTTTGATTTTTTCTTCGATTCTTTTTCTTATAAGTTGAAAATCTTTCTCTTTGGGCTCCCAGTCTTGATATAACTCATTAGGCCATTGATCTTTTTTGAATTGTCTTTTTGGATTAGGACTCATGCCTCGACCTTGCATTTCTTCTATTAGATCTAAATATCTTTTATGTAGGTATTTACCTTTGTTGTAAAAGAATTTGACGTGTCCAATATTTAAGGTGAATTCTTTGGGTAAGTTTTCTTTTGTTATGTTCCAACTTTTTGAATTTATGGAACGTTGCAGAGCTGAGCCAACCATGAAAATTTCTCTATATTCCGCAACTAGGTGTTGATCAGATAATTCACTTGGCTTTATTAAGTTGATTCTGGTCATTCGCAAAGCTCAAGATACTTGATTAAGTGTTCTAAAAGTCAATGTCTTCGTTGCTATCTCATCAGATGACGATAGCAGCTACCCATTGCATTGATTTAAGAGAGTTGGTGCCGTGGGATCTCTTCGTTAATATGAGTTTTGAAGAAAGCCTGAAAAACTGGCAATTTCTAATGGCTTTAGGCTTCCTCATTGATGACACAACGGATGTTTGCTTTTTTTGTTGAATTAATAATAATAGGATATTAAATCTTGACTCATCAAAGTTAATCTGAGTTCTTAGCAAACTCTCTTCATAATAAAAAGAAGTTGTTATGTTTACAGAAACGATTTCAGTTCAGACCAGCTCATCATTCTCCTGTCACGCAATTACTAATGAAATTGAGAGCATTATTGAGTGCGGAACTCAGTTAGAAGGTGTTGTATGTGCGTCTGGCATGCACACCACTATTGCATTAATAGTAAATGAGATGGAGGAGCGGTTGATCTTGGATCTAGAAAAATGGTTAAAGGAGTTAGCTCCCCCATTGCAGGGATATAAGCATGATGATCTACATCTGAGAGATAACATCCCTGAAGATGAACCAAAGAACGCTCATTCTCACATGCAAGCCTTGTTGCTCGGAAATGATGTAAGTGTGCCTTTTAAAGATGGCAAGCTGCAATTAGGTCAAAATCAAGATGTAATTCTCGTTGAGCTAGATGGTCCTAGGGAAAGGAACGTAGTAATCAGCATTCAGTAAGGATTGCAATACTCCCTAGAAGGGTTAGCAAGAAAATGAGTGTAGTTTTTCTTCAGCTTCCTAGGCTTTTTTATCGGCTTAGCGGCTGTCTGGCTTAAATCGCAAAAAAAAAGGTCTCTTATGGCCTATGTATATGAATTTAGTGATTTTTTATCGATTCTTTTTTTGGCCAGTTGTTTATTTTTTCATCGTCTTGGATTTCAGGGAAATTAGGGGATTGGATAGGCTGTGAATTTCTGGAATTCAGCTTTAAAAAACTTTCTGAATTTAACGCTGCATGTTTTCAAAACAAAGAATTACCCTCAATTCATGTTGGGATCTGTAATTGTGTTAATACCTTTTCCTTTTAACCTTTTGACTCATGTCTACTCAGGAGTTGCTAGAGGATTCATTGCAAGATCCAGCAATCGGAGACACATCCAGATTTAAATGGCATGCAACTCCAATTGGAATCGCTGCATTGTGTAAAGAGAAAGGATCTTGTCTTTCTGAAAATATTTATGCGGATGCAATAAAAGAAGGCTTAGCAGTTGGGCTGGATCTGTCTAGAGAGGAAAGGGAATCTCATTACTCGCAAAAAGGCTTGGTGATACTTTTTTATTCCTAGGTGTGAGATTTATTTTAATTGCTTTCCAGTTTATATAAAGTGTGGACAAGGGGGGTGATTCCTTGGAAATCATTGCAATCACTCAATAAAATCGTTCATTCGGTAGTAGTGAACTTCATTACGCATTTATCTAGTCACTTAGAAACAAATGGGTCTTCCAGTTCCTGGAATCTTTGGGATTGATGAGCTGGAGCTATACAGACATTTTGTTGAAAAGGTATATAAGTTGATATCAACCCTTATGAGAAGGTGGTCCTTTGAACTTGATTGCTTCTTATCGCAACCCTAGTTTCGAAGCTGTTGCTGATGGAGTTGTGTCATTCTTCGATCTCCGAAAAGATCTTCAACGGAGTGGAGTTTCATTTGGCAATGATGCATCCTCAACGAAGGCCGAACCAGCCAAGGTCTCTACCGATATAAGCCTTGTGTCAATTGATCGTTCAGATCCAGAGGCATTTGCTCTTTCAGATGTAATTGTTCGAGGTGTTACTGCTGCTCTCAATAAATATCTTCAAGATCGGCCTTTATTTAGGGAGTGTTCTCCAGAACAGTCTCTTTTTGTGATCCCGATTTTTAATATCCAGCGTTATGGCCCCGGTGAAGGGTTCAAGCGCTGGCATTGTGATTGGACTATCAGCGATGAGGCGACAGAGCCTGTTCATAGAGTTCTTGCTTGGATTCTTTACTGCAATGATATTGATTTAGCTGGTACTGAGTTTTATTGGCAGGGGCATTATGAATCTGCAGAGAGAGGAAAACTAGTTATTTTTCCTGCAGGTCCCTCTCATATTCACCGTGGTCGCGTGAATATGAGAGGGACTAAAACGATTGCTACAGGATGGATTAATGCGGGTACTAGAGAGGCTTATCTTTCTCGTTTAGCAGCTTCTTGAAAATTTGGTTTACACGCTAGCTCTTAGATCAAGATCCATAAGTTTTACTCCGGGCGCATTAAATGCAGCTTCTAAGACTCTTTTCTGAATTATTGCCCTTGCTTGCAGTTGGCTATGTGATTGGGCGCTTTAAGCCAGGGATTTCATCTCAAATAGTCCCGCCACTTATTAACTTTGGAGTGCCAGTTAGTTTGATGGGCCTTTTGTTGAAGAATGGACTGGATTGGCTCCTGTTTCAGGCCCTAGCAATGTCATTGCTTGCTATTGGATTGCTTATTGCAGCCATTAGGACTTTCCCAGACCTTCGAAGACATTTTGGTGGTCGATGCTTGCTATTGGGTAGCGTTTTTGGAAACTCTGGCTATTTCGGTATACCTGTTTCATTGGCTCTTCTCCCAAGCCAGTCCCTAAGTTTTAGCATTGGTTATGACCTTGGCGCCACGTTACTTGTTTGGAGCTTAGGTCCTACACTTTTATCAAACTCTTCATTTGAATTCTCTGGAAAATTTAGTTGGGAAAAGCTTTTAAGTGCTCTTATGAGTAGCCCTGCGAGTAAGGGATTAGTTGGTACGGTATTTATTCAGTTGACACCTTGGAGTAATCAAATCACTTCAGTTCTTTGGATCCCATCCAGAATTGTTATTGTCTTAGCGCTAATTATTGTTGGGATACGGTTGGGGTCTCTTGTTCATTCACAAAAACCCGCCAACAGAAACTTACGTCATTTAATTCAGCCAAGCTTGCTTATAAAGCTAATTGGTCTACCCGCCTTAATGTTGTTTCTTTCAAAGGTTCTTCACCTGTCCAGTTTGATGTGTAATGCGCTTGTATTGCAAGCGGCAACACCTACTGCGATTTCAATACTGCTTCTAGCTGAAGCAAGTGGAAAAGAAGAAGAACTTGCTGCTTCTTTAGTTGCTTGGAGTACTTTAATTTCCTTATTTACTGTCCCAATTTGGTTTTTAGCTCTTCAATAGTGCACTGCAACTATGCCTATCAGTTCGGCAGAAACATCAAGTTGCTTTTTTCTCTTTGCCCTAAAGGAGAAATAACAGTGCCCCTGCGATAAAGCCTGCTAAATGTCCAACTAGGCTGATGTTAGGTAGAAGAGACCAAGCAATGCCTAGGCCCGTTAGAATTTTCATTATTTGAAGTGTCTCTTTGTCTTTTCTGAGATCAATTGTTAGTCCGATAAAATGTTGCTTCCCATAAAGTGAAGCGAGGAGAATAAATGCATTGACTCCATAGAGAATCCCACTAAACCCAACGGCTAAGGACATTGAGTTTTTAAAAACGAAAATATCAATGAACCAAAAGATTATTGTTTGTAGGGGCATTAATAAGCCAATAAGTACTAGAAAGAAATAGTTGCTTTTTAGCTTTAAGCCTTTCAGACAATATCTGGCAACAACAATTCCGAAAGTATTTGCCAATAAATGGTTTGCATCACCATGAATAAAGTGTGTCGTAATGATTCTATATGGCTGCTCTAGTAAACCTCCAGACCAATATGAAAATCTTGACTTGTCTATTAATCTAAAAAGATCAGTTGCTACAAAAAACATTGAGCAAGCTATGAAAGGTAAGAGATACTGCCAGTCATCTTTGGCAACTTTATAGTTAGAAGTCATAAGGTTACTGGCAAAGAGTGAGCACGGTTGGAAGAGCCATTTGGTTTTTTGGCTTTCAAAAAAACAAATGGTTTCACTTTATTCTCTTTTAATGTACGCTTTGATTATTCATAAGGCTTTGCATGCAAGGTTTCTTATTCAGCACCTTGCATCACTGGAATCATCTTGCCTCCATCTTGATCGTCGTCATCATCAAAAGTGCGTATAATAAAATCGAGTGTAACAAGAACTGCCATTGGATAAAAGCACCAGAGTATTGCTTTCACTATTGAAAAAATATCTACAGATGTTTGAAGTTCGTCTAAGTACATAGTAACAAGGAAATCAGAGGTTAATTGTAATTAATTCTTAAAGGATGCGTCTTATTTGATTGACTGGCCTTTCGAAATGTCTCTCAGGAGAAATGCGGCGATATAGACTATCGCCACAAATGTGGCTATAGAAATAATTGAGTAGAAGTTCATAATAACCCCATTGACCCAGCTGCTAATCCAGTTACACAGAAGAAAATAAATGTTTAGGCATTTTGAATCTTGATGAAAAATTAACAAGGGGTTTTAACTAAGAAAAAAATTCATCTTTATTGCAGCAGTTGATTAGAGTCAACTTGAACAAATTTGGACATCTTCAAAAAAGGAAAATACCTTTTGCTTGGAAGAAGATACGCACGTTTATATTCTGTAGATATTGATAATGGAACTCCAATACCAACATAGAGGAAAGCAATGCACTACTGATGAATAACCCAATCAGGAATAAGCGACGCTTCCTGATTGGAATCTTATAAGAAATAAGACTTGATGTTGTCATGATAAATCAGAGGGAATCCAGTTAAAAATGTGCATATAGATGCCTCAAAGCCTGCAGCCAAGTTGAATCTCTCCCTTGTCAACTAGATTACCTAGCTTTAATGCAGTAATCTTCTCGGACCTTGAGAAATTCAATTGATTAATAGCCACCCACCTGAGTTCTTCTTGAGTAACAATTCCACTTGATATGGAGGCTAGGAATAATTTACCAATACTCATGTAGAAAATTCCTCAAGAAGAAAATGAAG
>QCGE01000022.1 GCA_003278195.1 Prochlorococcus sp. AG-363-P08 | reverse complement strand
AGAATAGATAGAGAACAAATTAATAATTGCCTAATCTATTGGAGAGGTATAGATGTTTTGCCCTATTATGCTTATTTACTAGGATTAGCTTTTACCAAGCGTCAATGTTTTCATAGGATGCTTTCCTGGGCCATTATTTTGCAATATTGAGATGCAAAGAAACTTTTCTCTAATTTGGATAGCTCTGATTCTTCTTTTACTCTTGCCAACTTCTGCTGGAAGGATATTGCTTGACTTGGCAGGTGGGTTGATGTTGGCAAGCTTTTTAATCCCTATTCTCCTTACAGGCTTAGGTTGGATTGGCTGGAAAATACTTCAATCTAAAATGGTCATATGTGATGGTTGTGGTACACGTTCATTTGGCAATGTTATTCAATGCCCAATGTGTGGCTCTACAAGCTTTAGTAATACTAAGGCTAATAATTCCGGATCAAATGATAAACCTTCTGTCCCTGCAAGCTCGGCAACCATAGATGTCAAGGCAGAAAATGTAGACTAATTGAATTTGTTGTTTTTATATTTAATCATTTCCAATAGCTTCAATATCTAATTGAACAATTTCTTGCTCGATACTATTTAGTAATTTCTCACAGTGATCAAGATAATCTTTCCCTTCTTTGTAATAACCTTGTACTTCCTCTATTGGTATATTGTCATTTTGAAGCTTTGTCAAAAGAAGATCTACTTTCTGCAAGCATTCCTCATAGGTTAGTGATTCTATTGAGCTTGAGTTCGAATTTTTCATGTTATTTTCTCGATTGCTTGTTTTTTGTTTGTTTTTTGTTTGCTTTTCATTTGTTTCGTTTATGCCTTTCATAGAGATTCCTCCTTCCGATTAATTTCTTTTGTGATTACATGTATTGCTCCATCACTTACTTCAATTTCTAAATATTCTTTCAAGGAAACATCATCAACACTTTTTATTGGTTTTTTTAGCTTATTTTTGACTATGGAGAACCCTCTTCTTAGCCAAGTTTCTGGAGAGTAAGCTTCTAGAATAATCATCTTTTCTTTTAAATGATTCCGGTATTTTTTAATTATTTCTATTGGAGAGTTATTACTAAATCCGCTTTTTAGCTCATTGAGACGATGACGTTCTTTCTTGAGAATCCAGTAGCAGTTTTCGATTAGCCTCACATTTAGTTGCTTAAGGGCTATTTTTGAAGCTTCTCGGTTTGGTAAAGCAGCAATAACAGCTGCGGTTGGGGTGGCTGCACGGAAATCACTTACTAAGTCTGCGACCGTTAGGTCATCTTCGTGCCCAATTCCAGTAATTAAAGGAATTGGGAAACTAGCAATTGCTCGGCAGACTTTTTCATCGTCAAAAACCATTAGGTCCTCTCTAGACCCTCCTCCTCGTGCAAGGATTACGGTATCAATTCTAAGTTTTGGATGATTTTTGGCTAAATAGATTATTGAGCTTTCAATTTGTTGAGCAACATCACCTTGGACAGGTATAGGAAGAATAAATAATTTGGTTAAAGGCCAGCGCTCTTTTGCTGTTCGAAGCATATCTGCTAATGCTGAGCTCGGGACACTGGTAAGAATTGCGATTGCTTTTGGATGAGTTGGCAAACTTTTTCGCCTCGATTCATTAATTAACCCTTCTTTTAAAAGCAAAGAACGAACGATTTCAAATTGTCTTAGGACTGTTGAAAGCTTTGGTCTGATATCTAAAACCTGAACATTTAGGAGGGCTCTTGTCGCCCAGAAGTTTAGTTTTCCTATAACAAGTACTCCATCATCATCTTTAGGCATATAAGTTATTTGTTTGAGTTTTGATGCCCAGATTACAGCTGATATTGATGCATCACCGTCTGTCAGTGTTAACCATAGATGTCCTTTTTTAATTTGTGGCTTTAAGACTGATGCTTCTAGTAAAAATCTTGGAGCAAATCCTCTTTCTAGAAGATTCCCAATGGCTTGATTAAGCTCACGGATCGAATAAGTAGGGAGACTTTCAACTGCCAATTTTTCTATATGCTATTCCCCAGTAAAGGCAAAGCATGCCACTTAAAGCACTGAATAATTGCCCAATGGGGTGTTTCATTTGTGTGGCAAAAATTGCAAAAACTGCCAAGCCAAAACTAAGCATTCTTGCTCCATCTCTTTTGTTGTTCACGAATAGGGGAGCCAAGGTGTTACTCGATTCAATACTTAATGTTGGTCAAAAGTTCAAGAAATTGGAAATAAATAGCTTAACAAGCTAATAAAAAGATTCTTGGGCGTTTCTCAGGATATGGAGCCTGTATTTAGCCAAGGCCTATTTGGCCAAGAATCCCTTGCCCTGTAAGCAATTCTGTGCTTAGACCTATGAGGATTCCCATCATGGCCAGTCGACCATTCCAGGTCTCGGCAAAACTAACGAATCCGAAGCGTGGTTCTGATGGATCTGTCATGTAGAGCTCTGTGATCGAGAAGGAGTGATTAGTTGTAGGTAATTTTATTTGAATTACCCCTATATATTTGCGAATTAACACCTTGTCTTTAAAACAAGGTTTTTCTTTATGCAGTATTCATGCTAAGTCCCTCTTAACGAACATGTCGAGTGCCATCAACGGGACGATAGTCCTCCCCAGTTAGTTCTTCGTAGATGATTGCTGGAAGACCAGTCTCAAACATTGTTTGCAGAGCTTCTTTTAGTAAAGGGTTCCACCCCCCTGTACTTACTTCTCCATGTCGGACTGTCCAATCCCAAGTTCCTTGAAGGTCTCTTGGGATTCTGCCTTCCCTGTCCCTTCTTGCTACTAAGTCCAAGGATTCAACAAGTCCTACCTGGATAGGTTTTTTTCCATAAGCAGGAGTGAGGCTTAATTCCAGCCTTACAGGGTCTTCTTTTAAAAGTCGCAGTCGGAAACGTGGCGGAAGTTTCACTGATTTGACAACTGCTGCAACAATGCGTGTTTTTTGATCCACTAGGGCCTCCCCCCCTTAGGTCCTTTTGAAATGCCTCTTTGGGCACTTCCTTTCCTCTAACTTATTCAGCCGAAGCTTCAGTTGAAGAGGGAGGTTCATTATCGCCTGTAAATCTCACAGTGAGAAGTTCTTCATTGGTAATTCGACCTTCTTGGTCTAGAAGTTCAGGATGGATAGTTAATCGACCAGTTCTATCTTCATTTAAATTCCTCTTGCTGAACGGATTATTTTCACTCGTCATTGACCTTGAATTATTGACTCTCCGCATCACCCGAAATGCCTGCCATAACAGGATTAGCACTACAGCGCCATAAAAAATCGGGAAGATGGATTCGCTCATGGGGTCACTTAAGCAATTGACAAAGGTTGTTCCTTTTGTTGTTTTTGTAGCTTCCCTTATTATTCATTGAAAAAGGGTTTGCATGGGTTTTAAAAGTACCTTTTAAATGATTATTTCCTCAGCTTAGGAAGCCTTGCTCCTTAAAGGAGGAAGGTTTGCTTTGTTACAAGTTTTAATTCACTCATAGTTTATTTGCTCCCCTGGATGGGGATTTTTACTAGAAGCTAGTCTATTTATAAAGCCTTAAAGGCTTCTTTGTCTTTAAAGGCTCTTGCTAAGGCATTTAACTTTGATCAATATGGCAAAGCCTGTTTAGGCTTTAAAAATGCTTTTATCTGGCAATGCGTCTTAGCAATAACGCTAATTTTTTTTGGAAAAGCCCTCTTAAGCGCTATCGAGGATGTTTTTTCATAGGGTTTGTTTTGCTGGCGACACCTTTTTTGGAGTTTCTTCCACCTCGAAAGGTGGCAGCAGAGCAATTCAATACTTCGCTAGCTAAGAATTCTTTTGTTACAGAGGCAGTTGCTCGAAGTGGTCCGGCAGTTGTCACTCTGGAGACACAAAGAACAGTACGAACAACTAGCAGCACATCTGGTTTACCGCCTGGACTGGTTTTAGATCCTTATTTTCGGAGGTTTTTTGGTTTACAAGTTAGGCCTGTCCCACGACGAAGAATTGAAAGAGGCCAAGGAAGTGGAGTGATATTTGCTTCGGAGGGACTTGTCTTAACAAATGCTCATGTAGTTGAAAAAACTGATCGGTTAACAGTCGGCTTGTCCAATGGCAGAAGGGTTCAAGGACGAGTTGTAGGACAGGATTCACTTACAGATCTAGCTGTGATTCGCCTTGATGGTCTTGGCCCATGGCCAACAGCTCCTTTGGGTGATTCAGACAAACTTCGCGTGGGGGATTGGGCAATAGCTGTAGGGAATCCCTTTGGCCTGGAAAACACAGTCACTCTGGGAATTGTGAGTAATTTAAATAGGAATGTCTCTCAACTTGGTATCACTGGAAAGCGTCTTGATTTGATCCAGACTGATGCTGCAATAAATCCAGGTAATTCAGGCGGGCCTTTGTTGAATTCAGAAGGTGAAGTTATTGGGATTAATACCTTAGTAAGGTCTGGGCCTGGAGCAGGACTAGGTTTCGCGATCCCAATTAATAGAGCAAGAACAATTGCCAAACAATTGGTTGAGCGAGGGAAAGCTAGTCATCCAATGGTTGGCATAGGTCTATCTCCTGTCCCTTCACAAAGGCCTGGAGGCGGAACTCTCCCAGGGGCAACAGTTAGTTATGTGGTGCCAAGAGGTCCTGCGGATTTGGGCGGTGTAAGGGTTGGAGATGTGATTATTTCTGTCGCTAGGCAGTCAATGGCAAGCCCTGCTGATGTGGTTACAGCGATTAATCAGCATGGTGTAGGGAGTCCTTTGAGTTTTGGGGTTAAACGTGGTCTAAGAAGGTTTGAGTTATTGATTAACCCCGTAGAGGCTTCCTCAATGAGAGGGCTTTGAAAGCTAATTTCTAATAGCTTTTAAAAGAGAAATAATTGTAATACTAAGAATTTTATTTCTTTGAGTTTCGTTTTTTATTTTTATCACGCTTGGCGAGCCGTTTTGCTTCTTTTTTAGCTATTTCTAATTCTTCTTGCTTGGCAATTTTTTGCTCTTCTTTTTTCTTGGTAAAATAAGAATAGTCACCTCTATAAAAAATTAATTCACCGTCACATATTTCCACAATGCGGTTTGCGACACGGGAAATAAAATATCGGTCGTGTGAAACTATTAATGCACTACCTTGATATTCTCTTAATGCTGCCTCAAGTGTTTCTTTTGCAGGGATATCAAGGTGATTTGTTGGTTCATCAAGAACCAAGAGATTGCATGGCCTTATAAGCATCAGTGCAAGTGCAACTCGTGCTTTTTCTCCACCACTTAGAAGGCCAACTTCTTTGAAAACAGCGTCTTGGCTTAAAGAAAAGCTTCCTAAGAAAGTCCTGACTTGAGTTTGGGTCCAGTCAGGTACAGCATCATATATTGTATTGATTACTGTTTTCTCTAAGTCAAGTGCTTCCGCTTGGTTTTGTTCAAAATATCCTGGAATGACATTATGCCTACCGATCTTAGCAATACCTTCATTTGGAGATTCAATCCCCATGATCAGCCTTAAAAGAGTTGATTTACCTGCTCCATTTGCACCAATAAAAGCAACTCTTTCTCCCTGGCCTATCTCAAGATTTGCATCTAGAAAGAGAATTTTATCGCCATAGAAATGAGTCAAGTTTTTTATGTTAACGACTTCTTTTCCTGACCTTGGAGCTTTAGGAAATTCGAATTTTGGCGATGAATTTCCCTCGATCGGGGCTTCCACTTTTTCTATTTTATCTATTAACTTTTCCCGGCTCTTTGCTTGTGTACTTCTAGTAGCACTTGCTCTAAATCGATCTATGTAAAGCTGTTGTGAGGCCAGTTCTTTTTGCTGACGCTCGAAAGCAGATTTCTTTGCTAATTGGTCTAGTTCTTTCTGAGCAAGATGTTTTGTATAGTTGCCAAGATAAGTTTGTGAAATACCTCTTTCAGTACTGACAATTTGTGTGCAAATGCGGTCTAAAAATGTTCTATCATGGCTAATGATCACCATTGCAGAGGTTTGCTTAAGTAAATATTTTTCCAGCCATTCAATGGTTGCTAAGTCTAAGTGGTTAGTAGGTTCGTCAAGTAATAAAAGATCTGGCTCTTGCAGCAGAATTTTTCCCAGAGCTATTCTCATTTGCCATCCACCAGAATAGTTTCCTACTAGTTCATCAGCATCGTTTGCAGTAAAGCCGATAGTTGGCAAAAGCTTTTCGATTTTAGCTTCTAGTTCATACCCATTAAGTCCTTCAAAATGAGCTTGAAGGTTTCCAAGTTCTTTTATTAATTTGTTTAAATAATTCGGGTCGTCCTTTGCTCTCTTGGAATTCATTTCATTTTCAACTAAACGTTGCTGAGAAAGTGCTTTTGCGGCATCTTTAAAAGCTTCAAAAAGTTCTTCTCTTACTGTCCGTTTTGTATCTACATCAAACTCTTGCTGTAAATAAGCTATATGCGGATTGCCTTGGCGGATGACTTGACCAGAACTAGCCTCTTCAAGACCAGCAATGATTTTTAGTTGGGTTGATTTACCAGCACCATTTACCCCAACAAGTCCAATGCGGTCTCCTTGCTTAATTTCCCAGCTGATGTCTTTGAGGACTTCGCTGTTTGGATAGATCTTTGAGATATGCTCAAGTCTCAACACGATTGGCGTGCAAGCTTTAGTAAATTATCTTGCCTTCTCACAGGCCAGACTGGAGCTAACTATCAAGAAATCTGGCCATGATGAAGCTGGAACAAATTGCTGCTCTGGTTTTGGCCGCAGGTTTGGCTATACCCAGCTATATATTTTTTTGGAGCTTGGCTGGTGGGGGCGGTTATGAGAGAAGGGGTTTCAAGGAGCAAGTCCCACTAGAGGAGACTTCTGGTACGCAGATAGAGCAATCTATAGACCGCCTCGAGCCTTGATAAGCCATTGCTTGGTCTCCCCATCGTCAATACTTGCTAGATGGGATTTGACTTCTTCAATAGTTACTGGCAGGCCAATACTTGCTCCAAGATCACATATTGCTTGTAGTGCTCCCTGTGGATCTTGAAGTGCTTGTCGGAAAAGGGTTTGCGTGTGTTCTGGATTTTGTTGGATGCGCTTATAGAGCTCGGCAGCATTTGAACCCATTTGGGGTGAAGTAATTCTCTTTAGGAACAATATTCAGCTATGCCGCATCTGACCTGATTTGTGGAGTTATTCGTTGCTCGTAGTCAGCATTCCTTGTCCCTCTTGCTGAGGCATCTTCCATGCTTCTTGCGTCCATACAAAGAACTTTGCGTAATTGAGCAAAGTTCTTTGCTTGGGCTTTCCTGCCATCCTTAGCAGCTCCAAACTCTGCACGTTGCAGAACATGATGTAAATGAGTTAGTAGGTATGAGCTGATGACAGCTGAAACAAGTACGTCGCTTGAATCTGATGTTTTGCGAGATCTTCTACGACGTGGATGTGATGTGTGAATTCGTTCCTCAATAGTTTTGGAAGAACTAGGACTCGGTGTTGAAGGCAGGCTTGGTTTGGACATCGCTACTCCTGAATGGTTGCTTGGGAACTTGGGTGGGTTGAGTCGGCTCTGACTACAAGCAAAGGCTTTTGAAACCCCTTGGCATTTGAAATGCTCCAGCTTGGCTTTGATACGAGCATAGTCATGGATACTATCCTTGCATATGTGTGTACACTAATTATTAACAGTTACCTTTTCTGGGTAGTGCCTACTCGTCAAACATCAGCTAGTGGTAAGCCAAAATCGCCAAGGATTCAGGTTGTATTGCCAGAAGAGCTTTGCGATCGACTGACTGCTTTGGCGGAGCAAGAGTCGCGCACTGTTAGCAACATGGCAAAGGTGATTATTCAAAACGGTGTTCAGATTTATGAGCAGAAGAATGGATTAACCAATATGCACCCTTCATCATCAACTCGTGGTACTACCGATGGTTTTCGGTCTGCATTAGAGGCGCAGCAAACTCGAAGGTTAAGAGGAGCTCCTAGAAGAATTCGCTTTGCAAGACAATCTTGAGTCTTTAATTGGATGGTTGAACTTTTACGCCTAGAACTGCATGATCCCTAGCACCTGTAATTGCCGGACTGTTGCCTGGATATTTACGAATATGCCACCAAGCTAATAGTGCAAAGGCTAACGCTTCTCTTGAAAGTGAAGGAACCCCTTTCTCTTTGCTGCTTATTACTCGTGTCCCTAAGCACCTTTTTTTTAGTTCCTTCATGAGTTGCTTGTTTTTCTCTCCACCACCAGCAACAAGTAGTTCTGTTGGGCGAGCTATTTTTTTTTCACAGATTCTTTCAAGATCGTTTGCTACTACTGCTGCTGAGAATGCAGTCAATGTTGCTATTTGACTCTCAAAGGAAAGTTCTCTCATCTCATCAATGCGTCGGTCTAAGTCTTTTAGTCCAAATTTTTCACGGCCTATTGATTTAGGAGGACTGAGAGTGAAGAAAGATTCCTTTAACCATTCTTTGATTATGTCTTCATCAGGTTTGCCTTGTTTTGCGATTTCGCCATCGCAATCAAAGGTTAGTTTGTCCTTAGTTAGTTTTCTTACCGCTAGGTCAATCAGGCTATTTGCTGGGCCACAATCCCAGCCAAGGATTGGTGAAAAACTATCCGGGCCGTTTTTTGGAGGAATGAGAGTGATATTTGCAATTCCACCTAGATTGAGTACAGATCGCCACCCTATTCCACGCCCCAACAGTGCTTCGTCAGTCTTTGGGACTAAAGGCGCTCCTTGGCCTCCTAGAGCGATGTCTGCAGCCCTAAAGTCATAAATAACAGGTCTCTTAACAAGTCTTGAAAGCAAAGGCGCTTGAATTATTTGAAGGCTTTTCCCTTGTTTATTTGGATTTGGTGGTTGGTGCCATACAGTTTGACCATGACAACCTATGAGTTGTGCAAAGCCCTCTGGATCACATGCGTTGGCAGCGGCGACATGAGCTTCGGTTATTAATTCGCTAAGTTCTAGCCAGTGTTGACTGTCATGCGATAAACCTTCTTGAGTTTGGATAATGGTTTTCTGCAGATTATGGGAATATTTGATAGAGGCACGATTGAGAATTTTCCAATATGGCTTATTTGGTAAACCCCAGAAATTTGCAAGCACTGCATCTACACCATCACCACTTGTCCCACTCATCAGGCCAAGCACTAACATTTTTCTTTAAGTCTTTGGAAGATTTTGAACATCACCTTTTAGCCCCATGACTACTAGCACATGCTCTCTTTCTAGAATATATGTTGCGGGGGGATTCACATTTAATCTCTTTACTGGCCCTGCAGCTAAAACATTCACTAAATAGTTTTTTCTTAGATTTAAATCCCGAAGAGTACGTCCAACAAAAAGATCTGGAACTTTAATTTCATCTATGCAGGTTTGATCGTCAAGTTCAAGACGCTCTATGAGGTTAGGGCGTACTAATTCCAGGCCTAAACGTTCTCCTTGCATTCTTGAAGGAAACACCACTCGATCAGCACCTACCCTCTTAAGCATTTTTTCATGGAGTTCACTTGTTGCCCTAGCGATTACTTTTTTTACACGACTGCCTTCGCTGTCTTTTGCTAGAAGAGTAGTTGTGATACTTGCTTCTATAGGCTCACTAATTCCAACAACAACTGTTCCCATCTCTAGAACACCTGCTTCTCGCATGGAGTCTTCATCTGTGCAATCCACAACTCTGGCTTCAATGGAAGGTTCTTGTTGGCGTAGCTCCTCAATGGCTTTTTCGGAATTGTCAACAGCAAGTACATCTGCTCCATTTTTTATGAGCTCTTTGCAAACTGCGGTTCCGAACCTCCCAATTCCCACTATTGCGAAACCGAGATCATCGGCCTCCTGTTGAGGAGACCATTGCCACCATTCACTCATAACTATCCTCCAGTGTGAAAAGTTCAGACATAAAGGTCTGCACGTGGAAACCCAATTCGGTTTTGCCTTTGTATCCGATCTCTATTAATAGCTTCCCAGAGTGCACTAAGCAGCAGCAGAATCCCTAAACGTCCAACAAACATTCCTATAATTAAAACTAATTGTCCAAAATGACCAAGATGCTTAGTTACTCCTAGATCGAATCCAACAGTTGCGAAAGCTGAAACACAAGTAAAAAGCATTTCAAGAAAGGAAAAAGTAGGTTCACCTTCAAGATTGTTAGCTATTCCAAGTAATAAGGTCATCATTAATACAAACATTAGAGAACCTAATGTGATTCCAACAGCTTTCAGAACAATTTTGTCTGATATTTGTCGATTTCTGATGATCACATCGCGCTGTCCCCGTAACGTTGAACGAGTTGCAGCCATAAGTGCTACAAGTGTGGTGGTTTTAATACCTCCGCCTGTTCCTCCAGGGCTTGCTCCAATAAACATTAGTGCCATTAGTAATAAAAGCCCCGAATCAGAAATAGTTTCTATTGAAAGGGGCATTGTGGTGAAACCGGCTGTTCTTGCACTGATTGACTCAAATAATGCTGTCATAAGTTTTTGAGGCCAACTCAGTGTATTGAAAAAGTTTCCTTGACTCAAAGATTCGGTAATTATCAAACCAAATGCCCCTGTAAATATGAGTATTAAAGATGTACGAAGGACTAATCTTGTATGAAGATTCAGGTTTTTTCTTCGTAGTTGTTTCCTGTTACTCCAAAGATCACTTGTTACTCTCCAGCCAAATCCACCCAGCAAGATTAAAATTATAACTATAAAATTAACAGCAGAGTTTGATCCATAACTTTCTAGGCTGTCTGACCAAATTCCGAACCCAGCATTGTTATATGCTGAGATGCTATGGAATATAGAAGCCCACATACGATTCCCATTACTTTGTATATCATTAAAGCCAAAGATATATAAAGCAAAGGCACCAGAAAATATCAATGTCATTGCAGTTAAGGCTATTCCTTTAAATGTGCTGCCTACTCCTCCAACTCCAAATTCGTCTAAGGTTTTTCCACGATCTAACCTGCATTTAAGTTCTGTTCCTCTGACTACAAAACCTTGCAAGAAAGTTGTTATTGCCATTAAGCCAAGCCCACCAATTAAAATCATGCTTGCAAGAGCTACTTGTCCTGCAATGGTAAGATCTTTACCAATATCAATAACAGTTAGTCCGGTTACTGTCACTGCAGATGTCGCAGTAAATAATGCTTCCCAGAAACCAACTTTAGAACTTGAACATAGTGGATTTGAGATGATTAAAGTGCCTAAAAAGATTACTAATAATCCAGTTAATACGGTAAATTGAGGAACCGTTAGGCGACGGCGCCAGCTTTGTGTTCGATATATAGCTCTAGGGATGGATGTCACTGTTGTTTGATTTAGTTTAGAAGCCTCTGTATTGCAACAGAATTAATACTGGGACGATTAATGTCATGATTGCTGTCAAGCCAGCTCCATATCTAGTTACGTCTAAGAACTGGTACCGCCCGGGTCCGAAAACCATTAAATTAGTTTGATACCCCATTGGGGTTAAAAAAGATTGACTTGCACCGAATAAGACAGTGAGTAAAAGAGCTGTTGGAGGTAGCTCTAATCCAGGTGCTAATTGAATAGCTACTGGCACGAACAGTGCAACCGAAGCGGCATTACTAATGAATTGCGTGAGAATTGTTGTTGAGAAGAAGATAATTACCAATGCACCATAAGTTGGCCAACCAGTTAGCCAGTATTCAAGACTCTTTGCTAAGGCATCTGCTAGCCCAGTTGTTTGCATCGCAACACTAAAACTTGAGAGTGATCCCAAAAGTAGAATTACATCTAGTCGAATGGATCTTTGCACTTCCTTTGCTCTAATACAACCTCCTACAACCATTGATACTGCAGCAAGTAGAACACTAGCCACAAGAGGTATTGATGTAATGGTTGGCAAAATGAGCATTCCAATAGCAATAGCAATAGCAATTGGTTTTTTGGGGACAGTAGGCAAGTCGTTTTCTAGTTGATCTAGTACAAGTAAGTCGTTGTTTGCTTGCATGCCTCTAATTGCATCTAATGGGGCTTGTAGGAGCAAAACATCACCTTCTCGTAAAACGGCTTGACCCAACCTTTCTTGTACTGTTTGTTGCCCTCGCCTAAGTGCCAAAACAGTTGAGTTGTGACGCTGACGAAAGCGTAATTCTCTAAGACTTGCGCCTGCAAGTGTTGAGCCTGCAGGAAGTAAAACCTCAACGGTTTTTTGCCCTTCACCTGTTTGAAGAGATTCTTTTTTGTTTGACTGAATTTTATTTGGTGTGGTTGCTAGTTGGATAGTGTGCTCTTGTTGCAGCCTTAATAAATCTGCTCTTGTCACTCTTAATAAAAGCCGGTCACCTGGCGCAATCTTTCGGTCTGCAAGTGGAGGTAAAAAGCGTTCTTTTCCTCGTTGAAGTTCAAGAACATCTACGTCAAATCTTCTTTGTAATCGACTGTTATGTAGCGATTGTCCGACCAGATGAGAGTTTGCTGGAATTGTTACTTCTGTGAAATAACCAGTTTGGTCTTTGTTTATTCCAAGCTCAGTATTTCCTTTTCCACGATCTGGTAAAAGGGCTTCAGGTGCAAGTAATAGATAAGCAGTTCCAATGAGCCATATGGGAATGCCTATGGAGGTAAAGCTAAATAATTTGAGTGATCCATATCCAAGTTGTTCACTGATATCGCTTACAAGGAGATTGACTGAACTACCTAAAAGAGTGAGTGTTCCTCCTAGTACCGTTGCGAATGATAAAGGCAGCAGAACTCTTGAAGGAGAAAGCCCACGTTTGTTGCACCATGCTTCTATGACTGGAAGTAGTGATGCCACAACAGGAGTGTTTGGAACAACACCTGATATGGGAGCCACTACTAATGCCAAAAGAGCAATTAATCTGCGCGGGCTTCTAATTCTTTCTGAAGCTATTAGTTCTCTGAGTCGATCTAAAGCACCACTTTTAAACAATGCTGCAGAGACGGCAAATAATCCCATAAGCGTTATTAGTGCAGGGCTTCCAAAGCCAGCTAAAGCTTTTTGAGGAGTTAAAACACCAGAGCCTATTAATAGGCCCACACTCAGCAATCCCGTTAGTTCAGGGGCTAATACGCCACTGATAAATAGCATTACTGCTATTACAAGAATGATTAGTGTGATTACCGCCTCATGGTTCTGAAGAGCAGCGGTTAGTTCATTCATTTGCTCTATATCTTTGTAAGATCAGGTCGTAATTCTGTTGGCTTGTTCCAGCAGTGAGTTAAATGATAGCTTTCTTGATACTGCATATTTTCTCCAGATGTAGTTGAGAAATTAAAAGTGTTTCAATGATCCAAAGCCCAGGCAACTGCTGAACGTATCCCAAGTGATAGTTCAGGCATTTTTGTTAGGTATGCCATTCGCCTTAAATGAAAAGCCAATGGTCCAGCAAGGGTTATCCCTAGGCTAGTTATTGTTGCCTCACCGATGCCAAGACTCAACATTTCCCCACGATCGTTGAATTGAAATGGAGTAGCCTTTTTCCCTTTCCCTAATGCGCTAATGTTTTTGGCTACTGCTACACCTTGTTGGATGGCTAATTGAGCTGATGATGGCCAATCAGTTTGTTGATTGTAAGCAATATCCCCAATTGCAAAAATACTTTTTACTCCTTTTGCTTCTAAGTAACTATTTACAAGAATTCCTTGTTTGGTTAGTTCTAAGTCACCATTTAGCTTGGGGGTATTCAACTTAGATCCTGCTGTCCATATAACACCATTGTGATTGATCGAGTATCTATTCTTTTTCCCTGCTTGATCTATCTCAACTTCTATTTCCATTGGGCTGATTGAGATCACCATGGTTCTTAAATGAACTATTACTCCTCTTTTTTGGAGAGCAATTTTTGCCTGTTTCTGATTGAAAATCTTTGAACGAGGTAAAATAACTTCGCCACATTCAAATAGATGGATTTTTATTGGATATTGAATTAGATCAGCTGTTTTGCATGCAAGCTCTACACCTGTGGGTCCACCGCCAACAATTATAAGAGCTTTGGATTCATCTTTTTCATTATTGAGGTCATAAATGTGTTTTCTTAGCCTGCCAACATCTTCAGAGTCTCTAAATTGAAATGCATGCTCTTTGACTCCTGAAATCCCATAGGTTGCGGACTTTAGTCCGGTGGAAATGATGAGGTTTTTATAGCTGATCTTTTTCCCTAGGCTTGTTTCTATTAATTGGGAATGAACATTAATGCTTTCAGCTTTCTCATTGATAAGGGCTATTCCATGGCTTCTCGTTAAAGCGCTATAGGTGGGAGTGACTTCCCATGGCTTTACTTCCCTACTTAAAAGTTCGAAAAGTAGTGGAGAGAAAATAAATCTTTTTCTTGGCTCTAGAAGTAAAACTGGGGAACTATGGTTGAAACGTCTAAGAGTTAGTGCGCTTGTTAAGCCTGCAAAACCACCTCCGATAATTACAAGTGAGCCAGATTTTTCATCAATTGGACTCATCTTTGTGTCTCTGGAGAGCTTTCGTGACTTTTAAACAAGCCTGGTTGAACCGTGACGTAGCAGGATGGGTTACATGAATGATGTATCGAAAAGTTCCTCGGCGAAAGCTCAGGAACTTATAAGCAAGGAAATAGACACTCTTCTTGAGATGTCTATCGATGAGGCTAGAGCCTGTCTCAAGCCAATGAGTCCTAAGGAAAGATTGTCCTGGGCATTTGCAAAATTCGGCAATACCTTTGCCCTTACTACCAGCTTTGGAATCCAATCCTCGGTATTACTTCATATGTTGCATTCGCTTCAAGGAGGATCTGAAGTACCTGTTGTTTGGGTAGATACCGGATATTTGCCTAAGGAAACCTATTCCTATGCTGAAAGATTAATGAAAGAACTTTCCTTGAATATCAAGCCAGTTCAGAGCGAGTTTTCACCAGCTCGCATGGAGGCTTTATATGGCCGTTTGTGGGAGACAGGGAATGTAAATGACTTAGAAAAGTATCACTTCATCCGAAAGGTTCAGCCATTAGAAAACTCATTCCAAGAGTTAAATGCACATTGTTGGGCAAGTGGAGTAAGAGGAGGTCAAACAGAGCACAGAAAACAAATGACATGTCTTGATGTCATTAGAGGAAGGCTTTCTTTAAGACCTTTGTTGGAATGGACTCCAAAAGACGTTTTTTACTATATGCAGAAAAATCAACTCCCTCAGCATCCTTTGTTTGAAAAGGGTTATACAACCGTGGGAGATTGGCATTCAAGTTCCCCTGAAGGGGATGGAGCGCAGGGTAGAGAAACACGCTTTGGAGGGCTTAAGCAGGAATGTGGGATTCATCTCCCTGGTACGTTGGGCGAAGGCATTTGAAGGTGGATAGCGCAAGCTCCTGCCTTTTGATTGGAAATACACGTTGGCATTGGGCTGAGTGGAAAAGTGGAAAATGGATTTTTTCTCATACTCAACCTGATTTACGAAAACTTCAGGAAGTTCAGACCCAATCTTTGTGTTGGGCTGCAGTAGGGGAAATACCGAAAGAAGCTTTATTGAATGTTGATAAGCAAATTCTTTTAAATGACATACCCATTCGCAATATTCCTAAATGGATAGGTATAGATCGTGCATTGGGGGCTTGGGGTGCCTTGCAAAAGGTCAAAAATGATGGCGGTTTGTTTAAAGGTCTTCTTA
>QCGE01000021.1 GCA_003278195.1 Prochlorococcus sp. AG-363-P08 | reverse complement strand
GATGAAATATGGGATCTAATCAAAGTGACCAACTATTTTCCTGAGATGCAAACCAAGCCAAGGGCAATGAAATCAAAGGCTCCTGGCAAAAAGAAATCGTTAATTGCTTGGGTACTGATTGCAGTAGCTCTAACCGCTGGAATGGTCTTGTATTACCAGCAATATCCTTCGCCAGAGACAAGAAGAGAGCTGTCAGTAGATGCAATGTTTTCTGATTAAGTAAGGAAATGATGATAAAGGCTATCTAGGGGTCGTCGTTCTCCTTGCAATATCTAAAAAGACTAGATATATATAAAAGACCATATCTACCTCATAATGGCGACTGTTATCATTGTATCTTTCTCTCTATTTCTTTTTAGCATAACTGGATGGACGATCACAACTTACCTAGTCAAAGACGATTCCCAGAAGTTCATCAAAGAAGAACTCAAGAACTTGTTTGATATTTGCAAGATGTTTTACGTATCTCTAAAGAGCCTAATAGGAATTTTGGCACAGTATTCCTTCTCTTCTGATCCCAGTCAAACAAATACTGAGGAGGCAAATGGATTAGATGAACAGGAATCAAATGTATTTCAACTAATTGAAACACATTCTTTTGAAGCCCCAGTTATGGAAGATGAGGACACTGCACTTTCTGCATTCAGTCCAGAACTTGTTGAAGTGATTACTGAAGAAGAAGAAAAAGTTGCTTAGTGTTGTTCAGTTGAGAAGAATGGAACCACAAATAAACCTGACATTAAGGGTTTATCCAAATTTGCATTACTAAAGACTTAGAACTAATAGATCCTTAAGGAAGAAAACAGCTAGCTTTTTAGTGAATGAGATTGAAAAAATGACTGGTATTACCGGATTCCTTTTTTTATTATTCAAGCCCATGTTGTTCTTGACCCTGAAAAAGCTGTTCAAGAAACAAATGAAGGCTTGGATCATTTCCGCTTTGGAGTGGTTAGCTCTTCAAACCGATAACGATATTGATGACGCAATAGTAAAAAGAGTTAAAGCAGCAATGAAGTTAGGCATCACATGAAAAGTTCCCTTTGACTAACATCAATCTTTCTCAGCGAATCTAGAACTTCTATCAAAACTAGAGGAATTCTGATTCCACATAACTTTTGTGATCAATCTAAAAACCCTCTTCCCATATGGACGGCAAGCTAAAGAGTATTTATTTGCACATAAAGAGTATTTGTCCCCATTCCAAAATTGAAATCCCTAACTATGTATTTAATAGAAGATAAGTTTATTCATTCATGGATGCTGATTCAGAACTAAAAGAGATCTTGAAGATAGCTGTAAAGAATGCTGTATCAAGAATGGAAGCATTAGAAGAGCCTTCTGATCGACGTTGCATTTTTCATGAATACAAGGAATGGTTAGGAGAAAATGTTAATGACGAAGTTTGGGCAATCCCGACAGAGCCAATTCAAAAAGATCTCAATATGTAGATAGGAATTTGTTCCTGCAGCCTTCAGAAATAAATAACAAGTGTTTCTTCAAACCTTAATCAAATCACCCATTTTCGCTGAGATCCCATGGCTGAAAAGAAACCTAGCCATTCAATAATGAACAGTTAAAAACTATTGATACCAATGGATTAGAAAGAATCACTAAAACATATTCGAATATGTTTGCGAATCCTTATACCCTGCTATATCCACACTTACTCTCGAAGATTTTCAGGGGAAGGCCTGTTGCTTCCATAGCAGCTTTGCATTTGTCTCCAACTGATGGATTAGCTAAGTGTGCAAGAAAAGCATCATCGTTTTTGTAGACCTCTGACCATGTAAAGCAAAGAGGATTCTCGGGGTCTTGATCAAAGGTGTGATGCAACATGCCTGGTTCAGAAGCCTCTACCGCCGAATCAGTTTTAATAGCAAGTTCCAAATATTCCTGAACTTTTCCTGGCTTAACTTTTATACGAGCAATAAGGATAAAAGGGGTTGAAGAGCCGAATGCAGTCATGAGGAAATTTCATAGGAATCGAAGACTCTCCTATCAGAGAACACATTGCCTTAAAAAAACAACCTTTAAGCATCTGCTGACAAAAAGCACAAACGATCCAGCCGAGAGCAACATATAAACCAAAGCCTACATTCCAATTCAAAGCTTGATTCCTTAAAAGCCAAGGTATCTAATTTTCACCATTTAGAAGGTGCATCATGCATGAAATACCAACCAATCCATGCCACTAGATTCAAGCCAACCACAAATGCCCATACTCTCCAGGGTTGATCTTTATCAGGCTTGGTAGGACTGAGTTTGGCCATCGTCAAATGCTTTGTTGTCTAGGATTTCTTTTGATTTTCATGTCAAGTAATTGTTTTAACTGTATGAGAAAATAGCAGATTTAGGTCCAGCAGATACAAGTTCAAGAGCCTAAATAAGCAAAATTCAATGCTTGATTCATAGAAAAATATAAGATAATTTTAACTGAGATAAACTTTGCTAAAGAAATTAGAAGGAATCCCAAAATCCTGTTCAAACTCTGTTCAAACTTTTCAACCAAGACAAGAAATGCGTACAAAAATGTCCCCTAGAAGAGCTTTACTGATTGCGGCAATAATGTCCGTTGTACCAACACTTCTCTTTGCTACTTGCTATGAAAAGTTTTCAGGTTTCGGAGTCCTAATTGGCTCCACACTCATTAATTGGCCAGTAATCCGATGGCTTGATGATCGTCAGTGGTATAGAGAATGGATCAAAGAGGAATCTAAATAGTCAAATTTTCCAAACATGCCTCAAGAACCGCTGCCATGACTGAAATTAACTACTGGCTAATGAAAAGTTCCTTTTGAGTAGTATCAAGCGATCTCAGCGAATCAGAAATTTCTATCCAAACTTTATCCAAACTAGAGAAATGGTAAAAATAGAAGAAATAGCGGCAGCATGAAAGACCTTCCACCTCACTTCCTTCGCGAAAAAGAGAAAGAAGTTGTCTTCCATATTCCTGGTGCATTCCCAACACCGATGGTTGATGAATTAATGCAGGAATATTTCCCTGAATACAAGACTGTTCTTATTCGCTGTGCTGAAACCTTTTATCGGATGCGTGAGGGTGCAAGGGTATGACTGTTGATTGGAAAGAATCAGATGGAGCAGAGTGGAGGGAAGAGTTCAAACAACTCAAAGGGACTGTCTCTATTGATGACCTCAAATTGCTGGACGAAGGAGCAACAACCATGAAAGAGGCATGGCGACTAGGCGCTCTTCATGCTGAATACAAACGACTAAAGAGAAACCAACCACCAGACCTGCCAGATATAAAGCGATGAACTATTCCGATGCGCTGTTCATATTTGCTCCCACCATTGGATTGATGATTTTCTTTGTGGTGATGAATATCATGATTAAAAGGGTCTTCACCAATGACCGAAACAGCAGATGATTGATGCCTACACCTTTGAGCAAAGCAAGAAAGATAAAGAGATTAGACAACTCAAAATCAAGAACTTGGAGCATGCCATCTACCAGTCAGAAGCGATGTTCGCTGAATCGCAAATGGATGGAGATGCCTTGACCTTTTTAAGGAGGAAGGTTGCCGACTCCAGGCAAGATCTAGAAGTGCTTTATTTAATTAATGATCAGGAGTAAATGAGACCCTGCTACAAAAGACAAGAGGACTCAATTGATAATGAGGTTTTGACTATGGATTGGGACGCAGCAAGAGCACACTGCAAAGAGAAAAACTGGAAGTGGACTCTGGATTTGATCGACAAGTCTCAGAAGGAGATGGAAGAACTAAAAGAAGAGAATGTGAAACTCAAGCGTCAGTTAATCCTTCGCTCTAAACTGAACAAGTAATGCCAGTCTTGATAATTGGTTGGAGCGTGTACGACAAACTCCCAGAGATAGAGCAAAAGGAATTTGTGTTAGTAGAGCGCTATAGGACTGATTATTTCTATGAGTGCTATGAGTATGAAAATGCGAAGGGGAATAAAAATTATGAGTGGAGTGATCGATGCTTTAACAGTCAGGAAGAGTTATTGGACTTCTTTGGTTATGAAATGATCGAAGACTTAAATGCAGATGCCGTGTATGCAAGAAGGGTAGAGACCCTTACTGATGATGAAGAAAAGAAGTGGATGAAATTAAGCGACGGTGGAAATCAAATCAAAGTGATGGGACTCGCCTAAAAACCTTCCTTATTTACCGTAAATCCCTTTCAATTCTTTCCGTAGATCTTTCTGCAGGAATTTCCGCAATTCCTGCTTCGCATCGAAGCTTCGCTTCCTCAACTCCATAAGGTTGGCTCAAAACAAGAGTTTCTGATTGACACCATCCCTGCCTAAACCAAGTTTTAATCGAGTCCACGCCCCATAGGTTCAAATTTGAAGCGTTTCTCTTTGGACCATCAACATTGACCTTGCATCCCCTATCGGTTCCTCATAGAAGTTTCCTGAATCGATACCTTTTTGATAAGCAATAAGGAACGCAAGTAGTAAACGTGTCATGAGTAATAACGGTCCGCCATTTCTTTGAGCATTTTTCGGATGTGCTCGTCTTGAGCATTGGTCTCTTCCTTTAGTTTCTCGCAAGCACCCTTAACTTGCATCCAAACTGCTTCCATAACTTCACGTTCTTCTTCTGAAGGCTTCCACTTAGGTGTTTCCATATAAGAGATAATAGAAGTAATTAAGAAACTGGTTGAGCAGCTTCTGTTCATACCACGTAATTCGCCCAAATCGATTGATATGATTGAAATTAACTACTGGCTAATGAACAAGTGCATTTGAGGACCTGAAAGCGATTCCAAGGAATTTACAAAATCCATTCACACAATTATCTATTCACTAATAGCTATCAATTTTTATTTTCTGCAACGGGTAAGAACATTCCCATTCCTAAATAGACAAAAAGAGGGAACCAAAGGAAACAAGCTGTGATTACAAATATCAATCTCCAAATCAATGCGGATCCTCTGCCCGATGCCTCTAAGCCTTTACAAACGCCAAAGATGATTTTCCCTTTCTTCACCAAAGCAAGCTTTGCCATAGGAGAATCCCCTTGGATCTTCTTGCTCACCATAGTGACAATTACAGGATTCTTATAGGGGGTCCTGTTGAAGGTCTTCTAAAAGCAACTAGAAATGGATAGAAGCCTTGCAAAGCAAAAGGCACCAACGATTTCATTCACACAGTATTCACACACCACAATTCCTGGAGATCTCTTGATATGACTGAAATTAACTACTGGCTAATGAACAAGTGCATTTGAGTGAGGGAAAGCGATTACAAGGAATTTGCAAAATCCATTCACACATTTCATTCATTTCTAAAGGGTCAAAAAAGCAGCCCATTCAACACTTCGGAAGGTTTGATTCTGGATCATTTCTTGTCACTGAGGGATTTTGGTAGCAGCTTTTTTCAATGATCGGCAAAATCCCTTCTTCAAGCTCTTGGATTAATTCATCCTGGAAAGCTTTTCGATTTTCAAGTGTTGGGGGTTCATATCCTGACTCTTGGATATCTAAAAGAAGAGCCAAAATTGTTCGGTGAAATAGAGGGTGACGTAAGGACATTTTTAGACATGAAGAAGGGGGACGTATTTCGATGTCCCCCTTTGAGTCCAGCTCTTATTTTTTACAGCAACGAGCTTAGACTCCTAGTTCATTTCTAGCCAACTAACAGCAACACCCCAAGAGTAAAAACACCTCTTTTGCTCTTCACTGGCTAATGAACAGAAAAAGACTATTGATACCAATGGATTAGAAGGAATCCCTAGATCCTGTACAAACCATGTTCGACCTCTCAAATAGACTTTCTCATGTCGGATAGGTATCAAAAAACACATAGAAATAAAGCAATTAGTACATTTCCAGTAAGATTTAAGGTCTCATTTAAGCCTTAGTTGTTAATTCAAATGCCTAGACAAATATTTTTGAGCCTGCCAATTGCTCTTCTACTTTCAACAACTACTGCCCTAGCTGGTATACCTACATCTGAACAAAAATGGGCTCAAGCTAATGAGAATTGGTCAATTGATACAGAAGATGTAGACATGGATGGAAAGCATATTCGATTTTATGTTGAGCGAACATCAACCGAGGGTGAGCATGCTGCAGAAGGGAGTAGATGGACAGGAAAAATTCGTGTTAGCTGCGAAGATTTTCATTCTAGGATTGAAGTCCAAGGTGGAGCTTGGGGTGGCTATTACAAACAACCTTGGCAAAAAATAAAGCCAAGTGAATTCGCTCATATACTTGCTAGCAATTTCTGCTTCTTGACGAATGTTCCTGGTTATACTCCAGAGCCTAATCCAGAAGAATGGGTAACAAAAATCATTAACACAATCAAAAGCCAACCTATAAAAGATACTAAGAAGAAAAGATGTGAGTCTTCAACACAAAAGAACAAGCCAGAGTGTAGAAAATATAGATAGTTTTTTGCCTTGAAAATATTTAAGAGTCACGAGTTATTTATAGCAATAAATTCCATTAATTTAATCCAATCTCTAATCACGCTAATAGCAACAAATGAAAGATCTCACAATCAACAAAGTTGCTTCAATTGTTGCAGCGAGCGCTCTCTCAATTTCTACTTGGCAACTCCATCGTCTTGCTGATAGCACTGCCCAAAGAGCTCAAGTAACTGCTCAAGAAGCTCAAATAAGAGGACACTGCGCCAAATTCTCTGGCAATATTGAACTTAGTGCTCCCCAAAAGGACATAAGAAAATATGCCCGTATTCTTGGAGTTAAAAGCCCTCGGCGCTACTGCAACAAATTTATGGGCATCAGATAAATGGGCTTGATCGAGCTAGACAAGAAAGCCGTTCAGGCATTCCAAAAGCGTTTCAGGCTTAGTAACTATCAAATGCTCAACTTGAGCTGTGTCTTTGGTTTTGGATTGGGAGTTATCGCCACTCTGATTTTGCACTGGATCTTCTCACCTCATTAATCATGCAATGCTTAACCCTTACAACAGCAAAGGCGAGACAATGGAAATAACCAAAACCTCGAGATCGAAGGTCTATCCAAACTCTATGCAAACCACCTATTTTCGCTGAGATCCCATGGCAGAACAGGAACCTAGCTACTGGCTAATGAAAAGTTCCCTTTATGTGATAGCAACCGATCTCAGCGAATCAAGAATTTCTATTCAAACTTTATTCAAACTAGAGAAATGGTGAAAATGGAAGAAGAAAAGCCTCTTACCAATACAGAAGAGAAAAAAGAAAAGGAGGAGAACTCTCTACTGAATTATGAATACGATGAAGATGACGATGGTGTCGACTGGGAAACCTAAGAGAACGAAGGAATGACATATCGCATCACCAGACACGATGGAGAAGAGGACGACATCACCTCTCAAGGCTTTGATAACTACGACGATGCCTACGACTTACTTGAAGAGATCTACGGAGATATGTGCTGCTCAGATGCTGACTACGAAGACCGTCCTTACTATGAAATTGTTGAGATAAAGACTGAGTTATTTGAGTGATAATGGATGCATCAGAGAAGCCTCCACAATCAGCTTAATATACTGTGTTTTGTTCGGCCTCATAAATTACTATATTAGAATCATGAATTTCCTTGTGCTTACAGAAGGGACTGGGGAACTACTAACAAATGTTGCTAGAGATCTAAACCTCTATTTCCCTGATTCTTCTATCACAATAGCTAAAGCCAAATCTTATGCTCAGCAAAAACAGAACTTTCTACACAAATTCTCGTTTCTTTTTTCTAAGTTAAAAAAGCGAGGGATATCTTTTTATTCCAAAAAACTTATCAGTCTATGCATTGATAAATTTATTTCATACTTATCATTTAGTCCTTCATATAATCAATGTCTAACTTTTCATAATGTCAATATTGTCTCGCTCGAGGATCACACACCTTCCTGCTTATTACCTTATATACAAGATATCGATTTTTGTTTTGTTATAGGATGTAGAATTCTTAGCAAAGAGACCTGCTCAATTCTTCCTCATAATACCTTCGTCGTGCACTCCTGTGACCCAAGGTTTGTCAAAGGTGTGTGCTTACCTTCTTTTTGGGAAACTATATATGATCTAGATTTCTTTCGACTAACACTTCTTAGACTTGCACCCAAGCTCGATTCTGGTGAAATCATTTATCAAGAAGAGTTTCCTCTTGTGGAATCTAAATATACTCCCGTGATGATCCAAAATAATGCTATTCCATTAATGATTATAAAGTCTGTACTAGGGGAACGAAAGATTTTAAATTGGGATCCCTCAATTAAACAACATGTAAAAAAAACCATCACCAAGCAAGATCTTAAACAATTCAACCAAAAACGACATGGCCTTAATAAAATCGTTTAATTTAAATTTCTCAAGACATCCTTATACAAAGGCTTTGTTAAGTAGCTTAGGATTAGTTGTTACTAATGACACCACTCTAGATCAGACTCTCGAGATAGATTATCAAGTTGAGTCAGCTAATTATACTAAACGGTTTCAATTAATTCCTCGAACTCTCAATAACACATCTTCACTACGAAGTTTTAATACGTTTTCTGCAACTCTACCTTCTGCCTACGAACTGGTTTCAAATCTAGATCTATTGTCTTTTTACTCAAAACAGATATTGAATATCTTTGATTATTTCTCTTCATCTGACTCTATAATAGCATCAACTCGGATCCCAAAACTAGCTTTTCGAGTTGATAGTGATGGCTTTAAATTATCAGCAGTTCAAAGTAGCTTACGTCTAAGTGAGAAAGCTGGCTTTCCCTTTACTTGGTTCGTTGATGTCAAGCCAGCTATTGATAACTTATCTTTTTATAAGTATGCAGCTTCTTGCAAACAAGATATTCAATTACATTGCTTTAATCATTTATTTCAACCTAATTCCAATAAATTCAAAAGAGATGTTCTTTTAGGAAAAGATCTTTTAGAGGATACATTAGGTTATCGAATAAAAGGTTATTCGGGACCTTCTGGTAGATATACCTTGAATAATTACAGAATTCTTAGTGAGCTTGGTTTTACTTATACATCTGACTTTTCATTTGCACATGATTTCCCAATTTTCAATATTCCTGCCATAAGCTTATTGCAAGTCCCTATCTATCCCTTTTCTATTGGAACGTCAATTGCAGCCAATTGGTCAACTTCAAATTATGTAAAGCATATGAAAAGTTACCTAAAGTTGAAATACTTACAAAGACAAGATGCAATAATTTACGCACATCCAGAAAATCGAATAGAGTTATACACTAACGAATTATTGGAGGTCTTTGGTTTCGCACGATCTATAGGGTTTAAGTTCCACACCTTTAATGAGCTAATCATTAGCAAGAAAGAAAATCACTATTCAACATTTCAATGTAAGGACATAATTTCTAAACTCGAATATATGCTCAACACAAATAGACTTGGCTCCTACTCTACAGAGCAAAATTTACCATTGTCGATTAAATCTATTATCTATAAATCTAAAACAACAAATTTCCCACTAAGATGCTTCCTGAAAAGTATTTTTTTTAAACTAAAGCAACTAAAGTCCAGCATCTTAAGACAATTAAACTAAAAGCTTGATTGAAATAGAATAGAAATAAGAGGGTGAGAATATGAAGCCATCCACACATCACAATATCGCTGAGATCCCATGGCACAACAGGAACCTAACTATTGGCTAATGAAAAGCTAGCCATCCCTAAATGCGTCAAAAACTCTAGTTATACCACCAGATTTGTGCCTTTTTTGACTCTTTTGTATATACTTAGCTGCTCAATAATAAAAACGATTGTTTACATAATCAACTCTATATAAGAGCACAAAATCATTTGCTCTATAGCCCTTCTCTACCCCTTTATTTTCTGAAGTTCTTATTCGTGCAGTCAATGGCATCATAGGAGCGCGATTAGTCCACCAATCCCAACTTCTGCAAAGGGTATGTTTCCTAAATACATTGCCCATTTTTTCAAACTTAGTTGATAACTTTTCTTCCCTTCTTCGACACTTCTTTACATTCTTATCTATGTACATATCGCCAAAATTCTCCATATATATTTTAGGTTCAATTGAGTAAAAGTGTCTGGATTCTCTGGATTCCAGGCAAAAGGGTCCTAAGCCTATATAAGAAGTTTCTGAATGCCGCTTGTTTTGAAGCTTGGCAACATAGGACTCGCAAGCAAAGTTTGCCTCAGTCCTGGTCGCGAAAGACTTTCTACCTCCAGAACCTTTATTGATATTCGCATTCACAATCAAAGCAACAGCTACTGCTGGAATTAAAAACTTCCTGTACTTCTTAAATTCCAATTCCTGAAAATCTCTTACCTAGACATTATCGTTCAAAAGCTAGTTCTTAGCTTTAGCTCAAGTGCCCGAAAAGAAGGATTCTAAAGAGAAGGAGTCGTGGAAAGACTCTCTCAATATTGCTGATGAAATAGCCAGGCTTGGTGGTGCAGAAGGCTTAGGTGATTTTGACTTCAAGCGATTCTTTGGAGGAATTTATAAAGACCATTCAAAAGAAGAAGTTGAACAAAGCTTGATCGTTGGCACATCAACGACTACTCCATCGATTAATGAAGTCTCAATTGAATACCCGCAGCCTTGGCTCTTCTTCCGGCTGGTGACAGGTTCAGTCATCCTTTTCTATAGCTTCGTCGCGGTCTACAACCAGTTTGAGAATGCCAATCTGCTGCCAGGGATCATTTTCACTGGATCATTTGCCGTCCCGATATCAACTCTCTTTCTATTCTTTGAGCTGAACATCAGACGCAATGTCCCTATCTGGCAAGTCATGCGACTTGTTTTAACTGGAGGCTTGCTGTCGTTATTTATTGCACTGGTTCTTTTTCAAAATGCCGCTGCATTCTTTGGTCCACAGGGTGCCTGGATCGCTGGTCTGTTGGAAGAGCCCGCCAAGTTGATCGCTCTAGTCGTTCTAGTTAAAGACAACAAGAAGTATCCATACATCTTGAATGGCTTATTGCTTGGAGCTGCCGTTGGTTGTGGTTTTGCTGCCTTTGAATCAGCCGGTTATGCCTTGAGATTTGGCATCAATGATATTGATGAGCTGGTCTCAATTACCCAGCTCAGAGGAGTGCTTTCTCCCTTCGCTCATATCGTTTGGACTGCCATTGCTGGTGCTGCTTTATGGCGAGTGCAAAGAGGAGGTGAGTTCTACTACCGCCTCCTCCTGAAGAAAGAGTTTTATGCACCCTTTGGAACCGTTGTCTTCTGCCATGCCATTTGGAACTCAGGTTCAAGTATTCCTTTTATGGGTAAGTACGTGATTTGTGGATTAATTGCTTGGACTGTTGCGTTATCTCTTTTGAACCTAGGTATTAAACAAATTGCGGATGAAAAAGCTGGGAAAAAGGTATTTAAAAACCAAGAAATCAATACTTAAAGTTCATAATGTTCTTTTGATAAACAACATACAAAATATGATCAGTATTTCTATACCTTCCTTTCTTTGCAGTTAAATCTCTAAGAATTCCTGGAAGTGAATTATCCTCCCAGACTTTTGGTTGTTTGCCATAAATGCCACAAACTGCGCGTCCATCAATATTGGACTTTCGAAAGGTATTTTCTCTCTTTTTCTTGGCTCTTTGGCATCTTTTCATTGAGTTGCCAAAGTTTTCTTGCTTAACAAGTAATGCATATGCATAATATTTTCTCGACTCCAGTGAATATTTACACCAAATACTTATGCTTGAATATTCCAAACTGACTTTAACTTCTTCATATTTATTTGATTTCCATCTCTCACAAGCACTCTTCGCATCAGATTTAGAGTCATGAAATTGTTCAAACTCTTTTTCAGGTTGATTCTGAAGATTCGCATTCACAATCAATGCAACAGCAACTGCTGGCATTAATAACTTCCTGTACTTCTTGAATTCCAATCCTTAAAAGTCTGCCTCTAGGTATTATCAACCAGCAATCAGCATTTGTCCTCCACCATCATTCAATCGAGCTACTTCCCCCATGGCACCCTTCAGAGGCTTCCAGAAGAGAATCACCTGAGGGAAAATGAGAGCAAGAACATGAACCGTACTGAGCAGCTTCCATTCACACATTATTCACACACCGCAATTCCTGGAGATCTCTTGATATGACTGAAATTAACTACTGGCTAATGAACAGTTATAAACTAATGATACCAATGGATTAGAAGGAATCCCTAAAACCTGTTCGAACCTTGTTCGAACTTTTCGAGCACTTAATTCATCAAATAGCCAGCCAAGCAAAGAGCAATACAAAACCCAATGCTTACATTCCAAATCAAAGCTTGATGTCTTAAGACAATTCTGCTGCAAATAGCACTGGGAAGGTCTTATTACTTTGTCAACTGATGAGTGCAATTAGAGTCTTCTAAGTTCATATCTAATAACCAATCTTTATCGATGCCAAGGAGTTCAATAGCCTTTAATTCAAAACTATCAAGTTCAAAGTAGTTGTAAGGAACCTTTACCCGTAAGGTTAATTGCCCCTCTTCTCTTGAAATGGAGTGATTGGAAAATTCAAGTTCTTCCAAATTTCCATCAACATCATTTGAGATAGTTAGTTTTAAGATCTTCTTCAGATTCCATGGGGATTTATCCATGAAACTTGCTTGATCTTCCCAGTATTGTTTATAAGCATGGAACCCTTTCTTGATGTTCATTGCTCACTCCATTTAAAGTTGATTAGAGGTTATAGTTAGTATTATAAGTCAACGGCTGGTTAACGAATCCCACCTATTTACAAGTTGGGTACCTGTACCCTTATTGCATCAACCACCCAAGGAATTAACAATAGAACAAGTGTTTTGAACAGCGATAGAAATGGTATTTCCCGTTAGCATTCAATCATCAACATAAAAGAGATGTCTCTGCACTGTTCTTTCAGAATCTAATTGTCTATATTTATCAATCAATTGAATCTCGAAATTGCTCAAGACGTACATCACTTAATCCTTGTATTAAAGCCCAAGCTGTTTCACCAGAGATAGTCTTTTCATCACAATATTGCAAGACTACTTTATCTATTTCTTGTATAAGAGCTTGGACATCTTGCTCTTCTAGGTATTTGAATTTTTCATTATTCATTACGATAGAATCACCGAATAACTGGTTGATTCGAGATCAAGATGTGGCCATGCTTAGATTTTTTTAGCCAGCCATCATCCTTTAAATGATTCAGCATTCTTGTAATAGTAATACGAGTAACTCCTAATGCATCTGCTATTTGTTGATGATTTATCTTAAAGCTAATGACGATGCCACCTTCGACTACATGTCCAAAGTCAAGAGCAAGCATTTCAAGAAATGCTTTCAATTTCTCTTTTGTATTCTTTATACCTAAAACAACTAAGAATGATTCCACATAATTATTGCGAGCAATAATTGATTGAAATATTAACTGCGAGATAGATCCCGGGGCATAAGCTTCATCCATGCTTAAACAAAGGACATCACAATCACAAAGAGCCAAGGCATTGCATCCATCAATTCTAGACAAAGGTTCACCAAAAGATTGTCCAGGCCCTACAAAACCAAGCACAGATTCGGCGCCATCTTTGTTCTCTGCAGATAAAACAGCAGCGCCTCGAACTAAGAGCCATATCTGATTTTTCAGCAATGGAAAAAAACTTTTTGCTGAGATGTGCACAAGATTTCTTTTTGCATAAGTAGTTTCCAAAAACTCAAGGGCACCTTCGTAAGAGTCGATGAGACTTGGGCTTTCAAGCAAAGTCAAAGTCAAATGAATCCTCCAGACAGACAAAGAAAGCTCACTGATGCCCTGGGGCAATAGCAAGACAATACATCAAATCTTCTTGATGTATCAACAAAGATTGATCTCATCAACATATTTTGATTAGTATCTGATAGCCATATTCGTGCGCCTCTCATGACCTTCTCAAAGAAGGTGATTCCACTGGTTTCTATTGCCACCCTTGGAGCTGGCATTGTTGCCTGTGGAACAACTGATTCCAGCTCAAGCGCCAAGCTCAGCGGAGCTGGAGCATCTTTCCCGGCAAAGATCTACACCCGATGGTTCTCTGATCTGGCTAAATCTGGTGGGCCAAAGGTTAATTATCAAGCCGTTGGGTCTGGATCTGGGCGTAAAGCATTCATTGATCAAACCGTTGACTTTGGAGCTTCGGATGATCCGATGAAAGCCAAAGACATCGCCAAGGTCACTCGTGGCTTCGTGCAAATTCCTATGGTGGGAGGCACCATCGCCTTTGGCTACAACAAGCCAGATTGTGATCTTAAGTTGACCCAAATCCAAGCGGTCAGAGTCGCAATGGGCAACATCAAAGACTGGAGTGAACTCGGATGTCCTACTGGAAAACTCACTTGGGTCCATCGTTCTGATGGCTCAGGAACGACCAAAGCTTTTACCAATTCAATGCAGGCTTTCTCAAATGACTCCAGTGAATGGTCTCTAGGTACTGGTAAATCAGTGAGGTGGCCAGCAGGTGTAGGAGGCAAAGGCAACGCAGGGGTCGCAGGTGTAATAAGAAAAACACCTGGGGCCATCGGTTACGTCAACCAGTCCTACATAAAAGGGGCCGTAAGAGCCGCAGCTCTACAAAACCTTTCAGGTGAATTCTTGAAGCCAAGCACCAAAGCAGGAGCTGCGGCTCTAAACGGAATCAGATTGGATCGAAATCTTGCAGGTAAAAATCCAAATCCAACTGCAAAAGGTGCCTATCCAATTGCTACTCTGACTTGGGTGCTAGCTTATGAAACAGGCAATGGCTCTAAAACAAAAGCCATCCAAGAGACCTTAAACTATCTACTTAGCGATAAAGCTCAAAACAAAGCTCCTACACTTGGATTTGTTCCTCTGAAGGGTGACATCCTTAATAAGGCACGCGCTGCCGTAAATAGAATTGGAAACTGAGTTTTAGGATCAATTTAATAGGAGCTTTCATCAACTCCAAAATTTTTAAGAGGGGTATTTAACCCCTCTTTTTATTGGCTATATAAAGATTTAAAATCATTTGATTATGGACTTATATCGAACTTCCTTTAAGCGATACAGAGTTAATTAATGCTGGTAGACGTAAGCTGCTTAGCCATGAGAAGAGCACGAGTAAACTGGAGCACCATAAACAAAGTTGCATCCCGAGAGATGCATTTTCTCCAAGAACAAATAAAGCTCCTGAAAGCAATGTTCCAAGAAGCCTGCCAGCTGCATTCGCCATGTAATAGAAACCAACATTCAGACTCACGCTGTCTGCATCCGTATAAGCCAATACCATGTAGGAATGGATAGATGAGTTCATTGCAAAAACCACTCCAAAAGCAATTAAGCCCGCGGTAATAGCAATGCCTGGATCACTCTGCCTCCACAATGCAATAGCGATGAGTCCAGGAATCGCAGTCAGAACAGCACTCCAAAACTTGACGGTGGAAATTCCTGGGCTGGATTTCTTTCCCCATATATTCCTTAGAATGGGCGCTAAAGCCTGCACAAAACCGTAACCAATCACCCATAGTCCGAGAAAAGCTCCAATCTCTGAAAAGTTCCAATGAAGAGATGTCTCTAGAAAAACAGGTAAGGCAACGACAAACCACACATCTCTAGCTCCAAAGAGAAAAAAACGTGCCATAGAAAGTGCGTTGATCCCTTTGGATTTTGAAAACAGATCTTTAAACATTGGCTTCTCCTTCATACGCCCCATATCACCAGGCAAGACGAGAGTCAAAACAAAAGACAGAGCCAGGCCAAATGCCATTAGCTCAACGGCCTTATTGAAACCAAAACTAATCAGCAAAACTCCACCCAGAAAAAATCCCACACCCTTGAGAGCATTTTTGGAACCTGTTAGAACCGCAACCCATTTAAATAATTGCTTTTTACCTTTCTGTTCTTCTTCCGGCGTTTCAGGAACAACTGTTTTGATTGCACTCTTTGCACTCATTTTGTTGAGGTCTTTGGCGATGCCACTGATTGCTTGCGCAACCATGACATAACTAACGCTTAACAACTTTGGCCAACTAGCAGCAACAGGAACCAACATCAGTAGAGCACCTATCTGCAGAAGAGTTCCTGCCCATAGGGTTAGTCGTAAGCCATAGCGAGCACCGATCCAGCCGCCATACAAATTAGTAATGATGCCAAAGAACTCATAAAAGAGAAAAAGAAAAGCAATTTCTAAAGCTGTATATCCAAGCTGATGGAAATGAAAGACCACCAACATACGCAGAGCGCCATCAGTAAGAGTGAACGCCCAATAGTTGGCTGTGACGATCCCGTATTGCTGCAGAGACGACAATTTCATTTGGTTATCCTTTAACCTTGGCTATCTAGATTCACGACATATGAAGTCAGGTCTGCCATACGACAGCTGTAACCCCATTCATTGTCATACCAGGCAAAAACTTTTAATTGATTCTCATCTATAACCATTGTGGACAAAGCATCAATAATTGAACTGCGTGAATCATTGACGTAGTCAATAGAGACTAAGGGTCTTTCTTCATAACCAAGAATTCCTTTTAAGTCTCCTTCGGCTGCACGTTGAAAAGCGTCATTAACCTGTTGAACTGAGACCTTTCTCTCAAGTTCGAAAACGGCATCAGTCAGGGATGCATTCAACAGTGGAACACGTACAGCATGTCCGTTTAATTTGCCTTGAAGCTCTGGGAAAATCATGCCTATTGCCTTCGCCGAACCGGTAGTAGTAGGAATAAGACTTTGAATGCTGCTACGGGCTCGTCTTAGATCACTTTTAAATGAGTCAATTGGCACTTGTGTATTGGTGATGTCATGGAGTGTGGTAATGGCTCCATGGATAATGCCAAAACTTTCATTGACAACTTTGACAACTGGTGCCAAGCAATTGGTTGTACACGATGCAGCTGTGACTAGTCGATGAATCTTAGGGTCGTAAAGATTATGGTTGATTCCATAGACGATATTTAGAGCTTCTCTCCCTGCCACTTCACCTGTCACGGGACAAGCAACAACAACTCTTTTAATGCCACACTGATCAAAGTAAGGGTTTAATAGTTCTGGTGTTTTTATCTTTCCACTGCATTCCAGAACAAAGTCAACACCCGCTTGCTCCCATGGAACATTAGTGGGAGCACTCTCTTGCGAATAGCTAAGAAATTGACCATCAATCTTGATCCCTTTTAAGTCGGAATCAATGTGCTGGTCCCAACGACCATGAACGGAGTCAAACTCAAGCAAATGAGCCGCAACTTCTGAATCTCCAGCAGGATCATTAATGTGAACTAACTCAATATTTGGTCGGCCCCATAAAGCACGAAAAACAAGACGACCTATTCGACCAAAACCATTGATAC
>QCGE01000020.1 GCA_003278195.1 Prochlorococcus sp. AG-363-P08 | reverse complement strand
TTCCTGAAAAAGATCTTGAAATAACTACAAGCCGTTCAGGAGGTGCTGGTGGTCAGAATGTAAACAAAGTTGAAACTGCGGTTCGTATTCTTCATGTACCGACTGGACTCGCTGTTCGATGTACACAAGAAAGATCCCAACTACAAAACAAAGAAAAGGCAATGGCACTTCTAAAAGCAAAGCTTCTTGTCATAGCAGAAGAGCAGCGAGCAGCCCAAATTGCTGATATTCGCGGGGACATTGTGGAAGCAGCATGGGGTAACCAAATAAGAAACTATGTTTTTCATCCTTATCAAATGGTAAAAGACCTACGGACAGAAGAAGAAACGACTGATGTGCAAGGAGTTATGGATGGTGATTTAGATAATTTCATTCAAGGCCTTTTACGCCAAGGTGTAGAGGCGCAAAGCAGCAACCCAGATCGCTAAATCTAAGAAATACCATGAATTCAAACTCAAAAGAACCTTCCCCAAAGAGCACACCGCCCCCAAGCTTTGTAAAGCTTGCAATGAGAAACATGGTCAAGAAAGGCCAGCAAAGCCTTTTTCACTTCGGCTTAACGGCAGGAGGTTTTATTATCTTTATACTAATAATTGCCTGGTTTGGAAGGCCAAATCTTCCTTCTTAACTAAATTAAAATGGAAGAAAAGATTCAAAAAACTAATTTAGATCTTACGCTCAAAGTCCCGTCAAAGAACATTTTTTTAGAACAATTAGCTCCTCTAAAAAGTAATATCAATCTAAGGGTCACTAACCAAGAGATATGGTCTAGATACCTTAATTCCTGGATTAACTTTATCCGTAGAAGTTCAAATCTGACTTGTCCCAAAATCGTCCGATTAAATACTTCGTTTAGCCTTGGATTGGAGTTGACAGACGATGCAACAATTAAAGCAATGAATTCTAAATGGAGAAATAAAAACGAAAAAACAGATGTATTGTCTTTCCCTGCACTAGACCATGGAATTATCCTTCCAACTGACCAATGCGTTGAGCTGGGAGATATCATCATTTCTATTCCAACAGCAATTTTGCAAGCCTCCGAAAATAAACATGCACTAGAAAGAGAGCTTTACTGGCTAGCAAGCCATGGACTGCTCCATCTTTTGGGTTGGGAACATCCAAACGAGAAGAAACTAAATGAGATGTTGAATTGTCAAGAACAACTTCTAGAAATCACGAGTAAGGTTCATGACCAACACGAAGCCAAAGGAGATAAATAATGCTGCCAAAAACTCCTGATTTGATATCCGAAGAGGCCTCAAGCCTGTCTCCACAGGTACAAAAGGCTGCTCGAAGAGGTTCTTGGAAAATCGCAGGAGACCTGCCAGCCAGTTTCCGTTATGCCGCGCAGGGAATTGCCTATAGCTTCAATAGTCAGAGAAATTTTCGGATCCACGTTGTTATTGGAATAATTGTCTTTGGGTTAGCAATATGGCTCCAACTAACACTTACAGCATTAGCCGTACTTGTTCTCACAGTGGCATCAGTTCTCATACTTGAACTACTTAATACTGCTATAGAAGCAGTAGTGGATCTCTCAATAGGACGTAGATTTCATCCGCTAGCAAAAGTGGCAAAAGACTGTGCTGCAGCTGCAGTATTAGTTGCCTCGATAAGTTCTTTATTAATAGCTCTACTACTTGTTATTCCGCCTTTCTTAATTCAACTTGGCCTTTAACTCCCACTCCATTCCCCATGCTTCTCATAATTGATAACTATGACAGTTTTACCTTCAACCTTGTGCAATACCTTGGTGAACTGTCTTGTGACTATTCAATCGCAAAAGATGTGAGAGTAAAGCGTAATGATGAGATAACACTCCAAGAGATCCAAGACCTTACGCCTGACGCAATAGTCCTTTCACCGGGCCCTGGAGATCCCAACCAATCTGGGATATGTCTGGAGATACTCTCTAAAGTATCCCCATCCATCCCAACTCTGGGGGTTTGTCTTGGACATCAAGCGTTGGCTCAGGTTTACGGAGCACAAATAAAGCAGGCAAACGAACTTATGCATGGCAAAACTTCTGCTGTACTGCATCAAGGAAAAGGAATTTTTACAGGTTTACCTAAACCTCTTACCGCAACTAGATATCACAGCCTCATCGTGGACCGAACTAGCCTCCCTGAATGCCTTGAGATCACAGCTTGGTTACAGGACGGAACAATCATGGGACTTCGTCACCGACAATATGGCCATTTACATGGAGTTCAATTTCATCCTGAAAGTGTGCTCACTGATGCTGGGCACCAACTACTCAGTAACTTCTTGCGAATAACCAAAGAAACCTGAATACGCTGCTAACTTTCTCAAGAAGGGACTCACCTCTAAATGAAAATCCTTGCCAAATTGTCAACTTCTTGGCTCTGTTATAGCCTCTCAGCAATTGGGCTGATATTTGCAACAACGCACTCTGTCATAGCAGAAGGAGTAACTATCACTAGCTATGGGCATAGTGCACTCTTAATTAAAGGAAGCGGTAAATCTGTATTAACTAATCCCTTCAAAGCTGTTGGCTGCGCAGAAGGGTTAGAAGAACCAAAAATCAGTGTTGATTTAATTCTGGCAAGCTCAAGATTGGCAGATGAAGGTGCGCAGGTTGCTAAAGGAAAGTTTCTTGTCGAACCAGGCTCTTATCGTCTAGAGGGCCTACAAATAGAAGGATTCAGCTCTCCACATGATCGACTCAATGGTCGCAGATTCGGTCAAGCAACTCTATGGAGATGGCAGCAAGGGGGACTCAGCATTGCTCACCTTGGAGGGAGTGCTGCTCCTCTCTCTGGAGAAACAAAAGTAATGCTCGGGCGTCCCGACATACTAATTATTGGTGTAGGAGGAGGAGCCAAGGTCTACAACGGAATGGAAGCAGCCGCCATAGTCAAAGAACTAAACCCGAAAAATGTAATTCCAGTTCAATACACACGTGATAAAGCACCAAAAAATTGTGATCAAAAGGGGATAGACTCGTTTTTAAAGGCAATGGATGGAATACAAGCAAAGAAAACCGGGAATACAATCAATCTTCATACAAAAGCAAACGACCAAACACTCATTCATCTACTTCAATAAAGTCATCCCCACTCGACACCTGAAAATTGTTCTTCTCTAGAAGTTAAATAAACTAGATTTTTAAAAATGCGTCCCAGAACTTCCTCATCTGAGTCCTTGTTCCAATACTGACCCGCAAGGATCCCTCAAGAGGTGAATTCACCTTCATTTCCCTAACAAGTACCCCAAGCTGTTTTAAAGAACTTGCGACATCTCCTGCAGACTTCTCCGGCCATAACAAAAAGTAATTACCTCCATCCAAATGAAATCTCAACCCACTCGCAATAAGTTGATTATGAATCCATTTACGAGCGTCTAAAACCTTACCTACATAAGCATCAACATATGCTTGGTCAGATAAAGCGGCAAAAGCTGCAGTAACTGCAAAACTATTGACATCATATGGGCCAGTTACACGACTCACTCTATTTACCACTTCATTAACACCTATAGCGAAGCCTATTCGTAATCCTGCTAAACCAGATGTTTTCGCCAAAGAGCGTAAAATTAGAACATTACTAATAGAACTAAAGTCAATCAAAGGCAACACACTATCGCCAGTAAATGCTTCATATAGCTCATCAACAACTACCAGCGTCTCAGGGGCATTAGTAGCTAGTTCAATGATCTTTTCAGGAGATAGTCTCGTTCCAGTAGGATTATTAGGATTGCATATCAATAGAATCCGTGGTCTCATCTCAAGAAGATATTGTTGAATAGTCTCATATGGAAATCGAAATTTCTCATGCTCGTATGGAACTGAGTGAATCTCCATTCCCCTCATATGAGCACAAGGACTGTAATAACCAAAAGTAGGCGTTGTTGTAAGCAATTTATCTCCTCTTTCGCCATAAGAATGAAATACAGCGTTAATTGCTGCATCAACTCCATTGAAGATTCCAATTTGTTCTGGTTTGATGGGCAATTTCAAACCTTTTTTCATCAAATTAGCGACTACGACTTCTCTAAGTCCGTCATATTCTGGATAAATTGAAATTTCATTTGCTTTAATTTTTTTTAATGCATCAACTACCAATGGACTTGGACCAAGTGTGTTCTCATTAAAATCCAATCTTAAAAATTTACGACGTCCTTCCAATGGAGCTTGATATGGCTCTAACTCCTCGATCTCAGGACGAGCGCGTGGAAAAAATAAGGGGAAAGAAGGTGTATCTTTATTCATCACATCCTCTCCAAGGTTGAGATACCAAGCAAGCCCATGCCTATTCTGAGTGTCTCAGCAGTTAAACGACATAAAGCTAAACGAGACATGCGACTTTTTTTTGGAGCCTTTAGAACAGGGACTTGATCATAAAACCGATTAAATATCTGACTTAACTCAAAGAGGTAATTGCATAGTCGATTAGGAAGCAACTCTTCCTCCACCAGAACAATCACTTCATCAAACTTCAACAACTCTCTAATCAAAGCCCATTCTTGAGGTTCAGTGAAGTGAAGTCCCTCAGAAGAAAGATCATGTTCTCCACCCTTACGGTAAATGCCTGAGATTCTTACCAAAGCATACAAAAGGTAAGGTGCAGTATTTCCCTGTAAGGCAAGCATGCGATCGAAACTAAACTGATAATTGGTATTTCGATTCTGACTTAGGTCAGCATATTTAACAGCTGCAATTCCAACTGTAGTAGCCACATGTTGAATGAAATTTTCATCTTCATTGCGACCCTCGTCTATTAAGCGCTTTCGAAGATCAGATTCAGCACGTTCGACCGCTTCATCAAGCAAGTCACATAGTCGCACTGTCTCGCCTGAACGAGTTTTTAATTTTTTACCATCTTCACCTTGCACTAATCCAAAAGGTACATGTTCCAAGCGTGCGCCCTCAGGAACCCAATTCGCAAGCTTTGCAACTTCAAAGACACCAGCAAAATGACTAGTCTGACCAGCATCAGTAACATATATAACTCTGTGAGCTCCGTCACCTTGAGGAATAGGTGCTAGTCGATAGCGAACTGCAGCAAGATCAGTAGTTGAATAATTAAATCCCCCATCACGCTTTTGAACAATCACAGGAGGAGCAGTATGCTCCTCGCCATTTTTATGCCCTTTCAAAAATACACATCTAGCTCCATCATCAATCACTAGAAGTCCATAGGAATCAAGATCATGAACAACTTCTTGAAGGTAGGAGTTATAAAATGATTCCCCTCTTTCAATTAGACGAATATCAAGCCTGTCATATATTTTTTGAAATTCCTTGCGAGACTGCTCACAAAGCATAGTCCATGCTCTCTTGGATGGCTCTTCACCACGCTGAAGCTTCACCACCTCCTCTCTTGACGCCTGCTGAAAAAGTTGATCAGTATCGAAGCGCTTCTTAGCCTCACGATAAAAAGCAACTAAATCGCCAAGCTCTAAAGCATCTTGCTGTTGCAGAGCCAGTGGTGCTACATCCTTAAGATGAGTAATCAACATTCCAAATTGTGTTCCCCAATCTCCTACATGATTCAATCTCAGTACTGGATAACCTCTGAATTCCAAAACCCTTGCTAATGAATCACCAATAATGGTGGAGCGCAAATGTCCGACATGCATTTCCTTGGCAATATTTGGACTAGAAAAATCAATTACTACCTGACACGGGCTATCTGCTAAGCAAGTCTTCTCAGTCACAGGAACTCCTAAGCGTGCATCTATAAATCGATCATTTAACTCCTTAATCAAACATGATTCCCTTAACGTGAGATTGATAAAACCCGGCCCTGCAATTTGCGCTGGCTTACATAACTTTAAAAAGGTGTCATCTTTATGTAATTGATCAACAATGTTTATCGCAATTTGACGTGGTGATTGCTTAAAAGGCTTAGCCAAAGAAAGAGCACAATTAGCCTGGAAATCACCATATTCAGGCTTACTAGCTGGAGAAAGTTGGGGATTGCAGTTGATCTCAGATACAAAAGATTGATCAGATTGACCTTTAACCACCTTTTCCAAGGCTTCTTGCAACTTCTTTTCTATGAGTCGTGTAAGGCTAAGCATGTCAAGTAATAAGGAAAAATAGCTAAGTGTTCTTTAATTTATACAAGATTAGGCTCGATCATCATGAGTCTAGCCTTGTAAAACGCATACTGAAATCAAGCCAAGAACTTCTAGTGACTGGAGAACTTGTTGAAATAAAATCAACACCAGTTAATGCAACAAGCTTTATTTCCTTTGGATCAACTCCTGAAGCTTCTAAAATTATTGTTCCTAACCCTTTTCTTGCACTCGTCAATGATGCTAACTCGCGCAAAGTTGGCACTATTTTCTTTAACTTATCAGGAGCAAACTCATCAAGCAACAAACCATCTGCACCAGCTTTGATTGCCTCCTCAGCTTGATCAAAAGTCTCTGCTTCAACAATTACACGAGATGGCCAAGGTGCACTTTGCTTAATTGCTCTAACGGCAGCTGTAATTCCTCCAGCCCACTCAATATGGTTTTCCTTCAACATTGCAGCATCATCCAAACCAAGACGATGATTAATCCCACCTCCACATCTCACAGCATATTTTTCAAAGATACGTAAGCCCGGGGTGGTCTTTCTCGTATCTGCCAGTTTTACTGAAGTTCCTTGCAACTCAGCAACCAAAGCAGCCGTAGCAGTAGCAATTCCCGACAACCTCATAGAAAGATTTAGTGCAGTTCTCTCACCGGCGACAAGGCTAGTGGCAGGACCATCAAGCTCGATAAGTCGTTGCCCAGGGATAATCCTGTCCCCTTCGGCAACTAAGCAATTGATCTTTACCCGCTCATCAAGGCGGCGAAACAATCTCTGTATTAACTGTCCTCCACAAAAAATTCCTGCCTGCTTCGAAAGCAAATATGCGTGACCAGAGCAATCCTGCAAAGCAATACTTGTCAGATCACCACGCCCTAAATCCTCATCTAGGAATGAATCTAAAAGGCGGTTTAGCGCAGGAGAGAGTAAATCCAAAACGCTTATGGAACAATTATCTGAATAGAGCCTATTCAGATTTATAGCTTTCAAGCAATAACGGATTTTTATTTACCAATGCAAAAACGTGAAAAAATCCGATCTAGAACAGCTTCCGTAACGTCTTCACCCGTAATCTCTCCCAAACTACGGATCGCATGACGCAAATCAATTGTCCAAAAATCCCAAGGTAACTTTTGTTCTCCAACTTCACTGACTCGCTCTAACGCTTTTACAGCAACTAATGCCAAATCAACTTGCCTCTCATTTAATGCCACCACACAACCTTCTCCTTCGGTAGCATCAACGGCTTTTATTACGGCCTTAATCAAATTTTGTTCTCCTTCCCCCGTCAGAGCACTTATACAAACATCTGGATGAGAAACTTCTTGATCTTTAGAAGTAATTGCTTTTTTCATAGAGGTTTTCTGAAGATCAGCTTTATTACCAATTAAAAGCCTAGGGATTTCAGAAGGGATTTGATTTAAAAGCTCAGCATCTGCTTTGGTCCAGCCATTCTCTAAATCAAAAACTAATAAAACAACATCAGCCCCTTTTAAAACTTCAAAACTACGATCAATTCCAATTCTTTCTATTGAATTTTCTGTGGCATGTATGCCTGCAGTATCTATCAGAGTAATTGGCACATCTCCTAAAATGATTGCACTCTCTAAAATATCTCTTGTAGTCCCAGGCAAATCAGTAACAATTGCTCTTTGGCGACCACTAAGTAGGTTTAGCAACGAACTCTTACCAACATTTGGTCGGCCAATCAGTGCTACACACAAACCATTCCTATAAATAAGACTTCTTCTATAATCTTCTACTAACTTTAATAAAGAAGATCGCACTGATTCTAATTCATTCAATACATCAGAAGTGTTCAAATAAGGGAGCTCATCCTCAAAATCAACTCTTGCGTCTAGTTCACTTAATTGGTCCAATAATCGTTGTCTTAAGAGAGAAATACGCTCTTCTATTCCACCATCCAAACCTGCCATAGCAAGTTGTGCAGCTCTTTTACTCCGAGCAGAAATTAAATCGTTAACAGCCTCCGCTCTTGTTAAATCTATTCTTCCATTTAAAACGGCTCTTTGACTAAATTCTCCTGGCAAAGCCCTCCGAACACCAGGCTGAGCAAGCACAAGATCTAAGACACGTTGGACAAGAATCAATCCACCATGGCAATGAATCTCGACAACATCTTCGCCTGTAAAACTTCTTGGGGATTTCATTAAAACTAATAAGACCTCATCTATTCGTTCTTCAGAGGTTTCATCAACAACATATCCATACAGAACATGATGACTTGCCCAAACCTGCTTTCCAGGAACTGAAACGACCTTCCTTACAACTTTCTCTGCTAAAGAACCAGAAATCCTAACGATAGCCACACCTCCCTGCCCAGGAGCCACTGCCGTAACAACAGCAGCAATAGTTTCTTCGACGAGGGCAGAAAATGTCATTGGAAAACCCCTCAATCGTTTCTAGGATCTCTTACAACATCAGTGATGGTATACCAGCTTGCTTAAGAAAACGTTCCTGCGCCAAATAAGATATAGACTCTCGCGAGGGATGAAATGGCTCTGGCAGCCAAAAGGTTCTGCGATCCATCGAGCAAAAGGATTAGCCATAGGAGTATTTAGCGGCTGTTTTCCTTTCTTTGGATTGCAAACTCTACTGGGCATAAGTCTTGCAGGACTTTTGCGCGGTAATCCATTACTAGCTGCAATAGGAACATGGGTCAGCAATCCTCTGACCTACCTACCTCTCTATTGGTTTAATTATCAGGTTGGTTCAACCATAATTGGCAAGCAAGCAATTATTCCCAAAATAATCGAGCTAAATTCTCAACAAATATGGAGCCAAGGATTGGCCTTCATTCTAAGAATCTTATTAGGTTCAGCGATAGTAGGAGCAATAGCAGGATCTTTGACAGGAGTTGTTTTTTACGGATTACTTAAAGAAAGGCTAAGACGAAAAGATAATAGAGTTTGAAGGCAATCCATTATTGATTATTTAGTCATTGAACATCTCCCTAGTCATCTCTATAACTTTACGATGATGTCTCAAAAGAAAAATTAAGCTGAACTAGAAGTAACCAGTTTAAAACAATGAAGTTCGTGCTACTTCATTCCTGTACGAGCAATATCAAGAACATCAGCCATGGAGCGGATCTGATCCATGGTTACTCTCAATTGCAAAGAACTTTTTAATTCAATTCGTAAGTCAATACATGCAGGTTTGTCATAGCCAGTCTTTACTCGTGCATCACTAACATTGATCCCACTATCAGAAAGTCTCATCAAAATGTCCTTAAGAATGCCCACTCGATCAATCACTTCTATCCGCAACTGTGCAGGAAATCTGTGCCCATCAAGCAAGGTCTTCTGATTCCAATGGACAGGGAGTCTCCTTTCAGTAGGGATACTTTCAACATTGGAACAATCCTGCCGGTGAATTGTGATGCCATGGTTTCCTAAAGCAACTGTTCCTACAATTGCTTCCCCAGGCAAAGGACTGCAGCAACCACCTAACCGATAATCCAATCCCTCCACACCTAATATTGGAACACCTTCCGAAAGGGGATTCTTATGAGTATTTAATTCCTGCTGAACGATAATGTGTTTTGAAGTATCAGATTGACTATTCGACTCGTCAGGAACGAGATTTTGTAGACGAATTTCCTCTTGCAAACGATTTAGAACTTGCTGCAAAGTCAATGCACCAAATCCTAGAGAAGCAAGTAAATCATCAGTCGTATGTAGGTTGCACCGCTCAGCAACTTTTGTCATTGCTTCACTAGTTAGCAATGCATCAAACCCATTACGCCCTAATTCTCTTTCTAATAGTTCTTTGCCTCTTTCAATAGTTTCTTCTCTATGACTACGTTTATACCATTGTCGAATACGATTACGAGCTGTAGGTGTTGCGACAAAATTAAGCCAGTCAAGACTGGGATGAGCAGTCTTATTTGTTAGAACCTGTACAAAATCACCATTCTTCAAAGTAGTAGATAAAGGGCAAAGACGATCGTTTACACGAGTTCCATGGCAATGATTCCCAACCTCTGAATGTATGCGGTATGCAAAATCAACTGCAGTAGAGCCCTTTCGCAAGCCAACTACATCACCTTTAGGGGTGAAAACAAACACCTCTTCATCGAACAGGTCTTCTTTTATAGATGCAAGATAGTCATTATGATCACTATTACCTCCCTCTTGTTGCCATTCAACTAATTGACGAAGCCAATTAAAGCGTTCCGCGTCTCCTGCCGCAGGAGAGCCACCTTCCTTATATTTCCAATGCGCAGCAATTCCAAATTCTGCAACTCTATGCATTTCTGGGGTACGAATTTGAACTTCGATAGGCCTATGTCTACCTATCACAGCCGTATGAAGTGACTGATAACCATTCGGTTTTGGTAAGCCTATGTAATCCTTAAATCTTCCCGGTATAGGTCGAAATGTGTCATGTACTACAGCCAAAGCTCGATAGCAGGTCTCCACAGACGGAGTAATAATCCTTAAGGCTGCTACATCAAAAATTTCATGAAAAGCTTTTTGTTGGCGTTGCATCTTTGTCCAGATTCCATAAAGATGCTTAGGCCGACCACTTACTTCACAAGTTTCAAGCCCCATTGATGCCAACCGATCTTTAAGTAACTGAACAGTGAGAGATAACCTTTCTTCTCTTTCACTCCTTTTAGTAGATACCTGTTGCTGAATCTCTCGAAAAGCCTCAGGTTCGAGAAGTTTAAAAGCCAAGTCTTCTAATTCCCACTTGAACCGACCAATTCCCAAACGATTAGCCAATGGTGCATAAATCTCACGAGTTTCACGAGCTATGCGATGTTGTTTATCCGATTGAAGCGAACCAAGAGTGCGCATGTTATGCAATCTATCTGCCAACTTGACCAACACAACTCGTATATCACTAGCCATTGCTAAAAACATTTTCCTAAGATTTTCAGCCTGAGCTTCCGTCCGATTTGTGAAATGAATTCCACCCAACTTGGTCACTCCTTCAACCAATGCACGAACTTCTGGTCCGAAATATCCTTCTAATTGATCTGGCGTTACATCTGTATCTTCAACAACATCATGGAGAAATCCAGCTGCAATTACGCTTGAACTAGCACCTATATCCCTTAGTAAATCAGCAACCGCAACAGGATGAACAATGTAAGGCTCACCACTAGCACGAAACTGACCTTCGTGTAATTGAAAAGCCAGGTCAAATGCAGCTCCTAACAAAGCTTCTGAATCTCTGGGACAAGACTGTCCAATCCCTGGCGGCACATCCTCTAAACACTCTTTCACCCAATCCGGCAAATCAATTCCATAATCTTCGATCTCACCAATAGGCTTTGTTCTCAGCGTAGGGGCGCCACAAGCATCCAAACCACATTCATCAGCGGTCTTATGTGAATCAATCTCGGAACTGACGTTAACCATCCGTCCCTGCGGATAAATCCATGGTATTCAGGCCTTATACGACGTGCTACTCCTATGCCCACTTTTGCAGGGCAGGTTCTAAAGCTGAAACAGTTACGGATCCGCTATCCAGGCCATCCGCATTGGATTCTGGATGGTCTGGACCTTTCTCTTGCGAAAGGTGAAAGCCTTGCCCTGATTGGCCCATCTGGATGTGGGAAAAGCACTGTGGCAAAGGCAGCAACCCAATTATTACCTTCAGGAAGCATCGCAGATGGGGAAATACTGTTAGCAGGTCAAGATCCCAGACTATTAACTCAGCAACAACTAAGAAAGCTGAGAGCTGAATCTGTGGGGTTAATTTTTCAAGATCCAATGAACCGTCTTAACCCCTTACTCAGTATTGGGAATCATTTGGTAGATACTCTGCAAGCTCATCTGCCAAAAAGCACAAGCCTTTGGAGACATCAACAAGCAAAAAACCTTCTACGAAAGGTAGGTATTCAAGAAGAAAGGTTCACTTCCTATCCACATGAATTCAGCGGTGGAATGCAACAAAGACTTGGAATTGCATTAGCAATTGCACTCAAACCAAAATTGATAATTGCCGATGAACCCACCACAAGCCTTGATGTCGCTGTAGCTGACAAAGTCATGGCTCAGCTAACTAATCTCTGTGAAGAACTAGATGTTGCGTTATTACTCATCAGTCATGACCTTGCTCTAGCGGGACGCTGGTGCAAGCGAATGGCAATTCTTGGGAATGGGAAAATCCTTGAAGAAGGTCCTAGCAATAAATTACTGCAATCACCTCAATCAGGTATTGGCAAAAGATTAGTTAAAGCAGCTCATCTGAAAGAAAAAATTCAAGCAAATTATGAACAAACAAACGATATTGTCCTGGCAATCACAAATCTACGGTGTTGGCATCAACAAGGAAAGTTCCCTTGGACCTCAAATTGGATAAAAGCAGTTGATGGAATAAACCTCTCTCTACATGCAGGAGAAAGTCTTGGCGTTGTAGGCAAGTCAGGGTGTGGGAAAAGTACCTTATGTAGAGCTTTGATGGGATTAACTCCAATTCGAGGAGGACTAATAACACTTGAAGGTGAAAAAATTTTCAATTTACGTGGCAAAGCTCTGAAGCAAGCACGCCAAAAAATACAAATGGTTTTTCAAGATCCATATGCTTGTTTAAACCCACGAATGACTATTGGAGAAGCAATTGCAGACCCTCTGATGATTCAGAATATCCACACAAAAAGACAAGCAAAAGAACAAGCCATCAAACTTCTAAATCAAGTGGGTCTGACACCCCATGATGCTTTTTATAATCGACTGCCTCATGAACTTTCAGGTGGTCAACAGCAAAGAGTAGCTATTGCTCGAGCATTAGCGTTAAACCCTAAAGTTCTCATATGCGATGAAAGCGTAAGTATGCTTGATGCAGAAATACAATCTGAGATACTTTCTTTGCTAAAAGATCTTCAACATAAACTTCAACTAGCAATTTTATTTATTACTCACGATCTCATGGTCGCAGCAGGATTTTGTCAAAGAATAATTGTCCTTGAGAATGGTAAAATCATTGAAGAAGGGCTTTCGCATCATGTGTTAGGAAAACCCAAAGCAGATATCACTAAAAAAATTGTTGCAGCTTGTCCAAAACTTCTAACTTCATAAAACTCATTCTAAGCCTGCCCTATTTCGTAAAACAACCAAAAGGCGCTCCCAGTAATCAGGAAATGGAGCTTCAAAAATCATTCTTTTTTTATTAATTGGATGATTTAGTCCAAGTTGGAATGCATGTAAAGCTTGCCCTGGTAAATCGATAGGTAACTTCCTGCATCGACTATATACTGGATCGCCAACTATTGGGTGTCCAAAGTGAGAACAATGAACACGTATTTGATGAGTCCTCCCAGTATCAAGTTTGAATTTTAGTAAAGAATAATCTCCAATACGTTCGACCAAAGACCAATTTGTCCGGGCATGTCTTCCAGATGCATCAGAAACTACAGCATACTTTTTTCTATCAACAGGATGACGTCCTATTGGGCCAATCATTATCCCTTCTTCTCCTTTTGGAGCTCCATGTACAACTGCCAAGTATTGCCTTGAAGCAACTCTTTTTTGTATTTGTTCTTGCAAACTCAACAAAGCCTTTTGCGTTTTAGCAATAACAATACAGCCAGTAGTGTCTTTATCAAGCCGATGAACTATTCCAGGCCTTAGTTTTCCATTAATGCCAGGTAAATCACTACAATGAAACAACACTCCATTCACTAATGTACCATCTCTATTTCCTGGAGCAGGATGAACAGTCAAGCCAGAAGTTTTATTAATAACTATCAGCTGATCATCCTCAAACAAAACATCAAGTTCCATCTCTTGAGGCTTTAAATAAGGCAAAGGATCTGGAGGAGGCATCCACAAATGGACTTCATCACCATTTCTTAATGGTGTTTTAGAACGACCAACTATTCCATTTACTCGAACAAAGCCTGCCTCAATGATTTTCTGTATTCGAGAACGACTCTGTTCTTTTCGCTGACTGACAAGCCAGCGATCAAGCCGCATTGGCAATGGCTTGGTATAAATCAACTGAACAAGCTCGCCCTCGCCCTCGCCAAACTCAAATTCTTGCCAGTCCAAATTCATGGAAGTTCCAAACTTAGAAGACCTAAAAAAGATTTTCGGAAATCATCCAAGATTCTCTGTCCCATTCTCTCAACTTCGCCAGAAGTGTGTTTTTCGGCGAGGCTCATAAGCCATTGTGAACAATCCTTTGGATCCTTTGGAAAAGGTATGCCATATCTGCTTTCAAGCATTTCATATGAAAATCCATAGGAACTATTAAGCCCATTTAGAAGTCTTATAAAGGCTATTGCAACAGTCTCAACATCATATGCAGCCTGACCAATGTCATCGCAAATAGCTAAAAGTAATGCTGATTTTTGATTATCTAAACGAGGCGGTAATACACCAGGAGCATCTAGCAAATCCAAGTCCTTTCCAACTCTCACCCATCGCAAGCTTCTTGTAACACCTGCACGTCTAGCACTAGCAACAACCTTCTGCCGAACCAATCGATTAATCAAGGCCGATTTACCTACATTTGGGAAACCTAACGTCAAAGCCCTAACAGCCCTAGGACGCATGCCTCGATCAATGCGTCTCTGATTTAACTGCTTGCCTGAACGAATAGCTGCCTCGTGGATTTGCTTTACTCCAGTACCTGCTCTTGCATCACACCACCATGGAGTCTCACCATTATCTCGAAACCATTTATCCCAAGACTCTTGAGCATTCTGGGAAACCATATCTCTTCGATTAATCACTAAAAGATGCTGTCTCAAGCCAATCCATTCCGACATATTTGGATGAGCAGTAGCCAAGGGTATGCGTGCATCTCTTACTTCAATAACTAAGTCAACCTTGTCAAGATTCCTTCTCAACTGTTTTTCTGCTTTTGCTATGTGGCCTGGATACCACTGAATAAGTGGAGTTGTCACGGCACTAGTAATACTGGAGAAGATTCCAAACCACTAATACTTAACAAGGTCTTTTGAAAAAAGCCATCAAGACTTATACCTCTTGTGCTCATAACAATTGGATCCGCATTTTCCTCAAATGCAACATTGCAAATCACAAATGCTGATTCCCTTTCTCCTCTCTGGTCGTCATAAGTGATACCAACCTTCTCAAGATTAGAACGCGTATTCCCTAGCAACTGGGATTCGACGCTGGAGTTAGTCATTTCAGCACACTCTAGCTTCAAGACTGAGAGCAAAATCATCCTGCTGCCATGGCTTTTGGCGATTTCTAAAGCTCTGCTATCTGGCTTAACAGGATGGCCAGCATCAACAATTGAGAAAAGAACTGTTTCGAACATGAAAACGCCCTCCATCATTCACTCTTCTTTGTACTAGCGCGTTTCAAGCTGATCTGGCCGCCTAAAAAGGATCACAAACAGATCTATCAAGGGTTAGCCTCACCCCGTTTACTTATTGCACAGAATAACCATCATGGCGAAGCGCTCTCTTTCTAGCCTCAGCGCAGGAGACCTCCGCGGCAAGCGAGTTTTAGTTCGTGTCGATTTCAACGTACCCCTTGATAAGACTGGATCAATAACCGACGACACCCGGATCCGTGCTGCATTACCTACGATAAAAGACCTTATAAGTAAAAATGCTCGGATCATCCTCTCAGCACACTTTGGCAGGCCCAAAGGGAAAATTCAAGATGAGATGAGGCTGACGCCAGTAGCCAAGCGACTTAGCGAACTACTGAATAAAGAAGTCATCAAGACAGAAAGTTGTATAGGTGAAGATGCTTCCCAAAAAGTCAATGCAATGGGAGATGGTGATGTTGTTCTTCTTGAAAATGTACGTTTCTACGCTGAGGAAGAAAAAAACAACCCTGACTTTGCCAAAAAACTTGCGGCCCTAGCAGAGGTCTATGTAAATGATGCATTTGGTGCTGCTCACCGTGCACATGCCTCCACTGAAGGAGTAGCAACACTTCTATCCCCAAGCGTTGCTGGCTACCTAATGGAAAAAGAACTTCAATACCTACAAGGAGCTATAGATGAGCCCAAAAAGCCACTTGCAGCGATTGTAGGGGGCTCAAAAGTTAGCAGCAAAATAGGAGTCCTAGAAGCGCTGATCGACAAGTGCGACAAAATCCTCATTGGTGGAGGAATGATCTTCACTTTTTACAAGGCCAGAGGCCTCACAGTTGGAAAAAGTCTTGTAGAAGAAGACAAACTAGAGCTAGCTAAAGAATTAGAAATAAAAGCAAAAGCAAAAGGAGTGGAATTATTACTTCCCACTGACGTAGTTCTTGCTGATGACTTTGCACCAGATGCAAATAGTCAAATCGCATCAATTAATGCAATCCCAGACGGATGGATGGGCCTTGATATAGGACCTGACTCAATTGCTTTATTCCAAGAAGCTTTGAGTAATTGTCAAACAATTATTTGGAATGGTCCAATGGGAGTTTTCGAATTTGAAAAGTTTGCTAGTGGTACAAATTCAATCGCAGAAACACTTGCGTCACTTAGCAGTAATGGATGCTGCACAATCATTGGCGGTGGGGATTCGGTTGCTGCCGTAGAGCAAGCTGGACTTGCTGAAAAAATGTCACATATATCGACAGGTGGCGGAGCCAGTCTTGAACTACTTGAGGGCAAAGTTCTTCCAGGGGTTGCAGCGCTGGATGAATCTTGAAACTAATTTAATAAGCTAAATTATCTCAAATAAAATAAATAAAAATAGGTTGATTGGCAAATTGGTGACTATCAAATAATATTTATTTCAGTAATATCTAGAATGAGAGGGATAATTCAGACTCATCATCAACTATTCTTACCATCTTGCTAATAGAAATAATTCCATCAGGATGAACAAGGAGTATTGCCCATGTTTGTTCTCCTGGCTCCAAAGGAGCTTGAACGGATTTAAAAAGCCCGCCTCCATACATTGGGGAGAGAACAATGTCAGGTCTCTTATTATTAAGATATTGTTCTTTAGTCATATACACCAACCCCCCTGCAACCATAGCGTCTTCCAAGGGATTTTCTAATACCACATCAACGTCATAACGACTCCCAGTAAGCACTGCATTTGGTATCTGCAAAGTTATGGGAATAAATTGATTACTGGTTTTTAAAATAGCCTCCTGAGCTATTAGTTCCTGAGATGTAATCTTTTCATCTTTTAACCGAAATGCTAAGCGTTGCTTTGCTACAAGGTTATAAATTTCTCCTGATGAATTTTTCGTACCTTTTACAAGAATCTCAACTGTTGAACGACCATCTTTAAGCGGATTAGCCAAATTCAGCGTCCAACGAGCATCTGGGAAACGCTTTAATAACCTTTGATGACGTTTCTGCATATCGGGAGCCAAGTTAACTCCAAAAAAACTACTGAAATCAGAATCCTTGGAACTATTTAAAGCATCTTGAATTTGATCAATGAGGATCCCTACATCTCCTGCTTGAACTGGATCAGGCCGCCCCAAAGCAATAAGAGCTATAAGACCTGAAGCAAGAGCAACTTTTATGGGGTGACGCAAGTTAATGTTTTCTCTAATTAAGCCAAGTTAATCGGCACAGTGCTAAATGTGCCAAAAACGATGCCTAGAATCCTTATTGCAGCGAGTGGAACAGGAGGCCATATATTTCCTGCGCTTGCTGTAGCAGAAGCATTGCCTCAATGCTGGAACGTCCGATGGCTTGGAGTCCCAGATAGACTTGAGACGAATATAGTGCCGGACAAGTTCAGACTTGTCACCGTAAATGCTGGTGGCCTACAAAAAAGCATTTTTCACAAGCTTTTCAGGATCTTCCAATTAATATCAGCTGCCTTAACAGTCACAAGCTTTATAAAGCGACAAAAAATCAACATAGTTTTTACTACAGGTGGATATATAGCTGCTCCAGCAATTCTTGGAGCACGTTTGTGCGGAATTCCAGTGATCCTGCATGAATCAAATGCAATTCCAGGAAAAGTAACACGTTACATGGGAAGACTCTGTCATTTAGTCGCCATAGGGCTGCCTCAAACAACAGCACTTATTTCTAATGCAAGAACTATTTTGACCGGAACTCCCGTAAGGAAGGAATTCACATTGACTCAACCAATTCCTAACTGGGTTCCGAAAGGCTCTGGTCCACTCTTGGTTGTTATAGGTGGTAGTCAAGGTGCATTAGGACTCAATCAAATGATCAGGCCACTCTTACCATCATTACTAAATGCAGGATGCAGAATCGTTCACCTGACTGGAGACAAAGACCCTGACAGAGGTCAAATCCACCATCCATCACTAATTGAAAAAGAATTCAGTAATGAAATGGCTGGGCTACTTCAACATGCTGATCTCGCTATCAGCAGAGCAGGAGCAGGAAGTCTTAGTGAGTTGGCAATTTGTGGTACACCAAGCATACTTATTCCCTTTCCTCAAGCTTCAGATCGACATCAAGATGCAAATGCCTCCTGCGCAGCAGCTACGGGTGGTGCAGTGATTGTTCATCAACACCCTCCTACAGAAAATACTCTTAGAGAAACAATAAATCGACTACTCAATGCAAGACTTAGAAAAAACAATGCCTCTATAAACCCTTTAACTGAAATGAGTAAAAAAATACAAAAACTAGCTGTGATCGATGCAGAACAAAGACTCGCAGAACTTCTAATTGCTCTTGACTAAGCACTGACCTAATTCCTCCAAAATTCTCCGATTTCCAGATCTTTGCTGGAGTCCAATCCGCAACCAACTATCTCCCAAACCAACAAAAGAACGACAATCACGCAATAAAATTAGTTTTTGAGACATTTGTTCTCGCAAAGTCAAAAGCGAGGTATCTCCGTGAATAAGTAAGAAATTTACAGCTGAAGGGAAAGGGGTAATGCCTGGAAGTTCATTTAATTCCGCATGCAGCCATTTCCCTTCTATCTTGACCCATTCCTGAACTCTATTTATCCAACGTTCTAACGCAATTCCGTCGGTCATAAGATTTATTCCTGCGGCTAATGCAAGACCATTGACAGGCCAGGGATCACGCCACCTATACCAACGCTCCAAGCGTTCAGGTGAAGTAATCGCATATCCAAGCCTTAAGCCAGCCAATGCAAACAGCTTGGTCAAGCTCCTAATAACAATCAAGTTAGGATGATCAGCCACCAAAGGTATCAATGACTGTTTCTCTCCATCGGGAACCAAAGGTAAAAATGCTTCATCACAAATAACAAGTTCATAAGAATTCAATAAAGGTTCTAATGAATCTCTACTCCACAACTGTCCAGTAGGGTTATGAGGGTTCGTAATCCAGAGCACTTCTGAATCTTGAGAGATAGGGAAAGGCTGTGGAGCATGAGATGTCCATGACAATGGCAATTGCTTTTGAACAAAGTCCGCATCCCAACAAAGCAAAGCCCTTTGATAGTCTCCAAATCCGGGTACTGGGAGAGTGCTTAAGCCAGCAACAGAAGCATCCCTTGCTGCCCAAGTAATAAGTTCAGATGCGCCATTGCCTGGCAAAACCATTGAAGAATCAATTTGATGCCAATAGCCAATAACCTCTCGAAACTGCTGATGCTGCCTATCTGGGTAATTTCTAAGAGCACTGCCATGCAATGCCCTAATAAGACATTTTTTTAATGACCTATTTAAGTCAAACGGAACCAATGAAGCACTTGCATCTAATAACTGATCAACTTTGCATCCCAACCTCTCCGCTTCATAATTCAAATTGCCACCATGTGTAGAAATAAATGAATTCATTGCTCAGAATTAATAAATGAGAAATTCACTAAATCACTTTCAGTATTAATCACAATGAAATAGTAATTAAATATCTATTGTCAACTCTCTAATTGTTGCCATGGCAACTCACTACCAACTGCTTCAGATATATTGCTACAGCCATGTTTCTGAAGTTGCTGAAGAATTCCCTCTAAGATATTAGGAACCAAATCAGGACCTTGAAAAATCCAACCAGTATAAACTTGGATTAGAGAAGCTCCTGCAGTAATACGCTCCCAGGCGACCTTCGGAGAATCAATCCCTCCTACTCCAATCAAAGGGAGAGAAGAACCTGTCGTACGACGCAACCGACGTATCACCTCTGAAGCTCTATTAGCCAAAGGAGCTCCACTGAGTCCTCCTGCCTCTTCTCCTAATGTTCGACCTGTTTGCAAAAGTACGCGCTTATCTAAGCCAAATCTATTCAAACTAGTATTGACAGCAATTAATCCGGAAAGTCCTTCCTCCTTAGCTAAATTACCTAACTCGTCAATTTGTTCATTATCCAAGTCAGGGGCAATTTTAACTAATAATGGTGGACAATAATCGATACAACGTAACCGGCTTACCAGATGTCTCAATTGACTTGACTCTTGCAAATCTCTCAAACCTGGTGTATTTGGTGAACTTACGTTAATAACTACATAATCTGCAAATGGAGCTAACAACTCAAGTGAAGCAGCATAATCATCTGAAGCCTTCTCTAAAGGGGTATCACGAGACTTACCAAAATTAATACCTACTACTAGAGGACGTTTAGACCCAGATAGCAACTCCTGACGATTAAGAGTTCTACACATCGCATCAGCACCATTATTATTAAATCCCATGCGGTTCAATGCAGCCTTTTCTGCCGCTAAGCGAAAGAGTCTTGGGCGAGAATTCCCTTTCTGTGGTTTAAAAGTGACCGTACCAATTTCAACAAAGCCAAATCCAAACCGGTCCCAAACTCCTGTAGCTACACCATTCTTATCAAAACCTGCTGCCAATCCAAGCGGATTAGGGAAACGACAACCAAAGACTGTCTGCTCCAGGCTTAAATCAAACCTCTGCAAATCTCTAGCAACCTCAGATAATAATCGTGCTATCAAAGGCCAATTTCGTCGCCTTGAGACTTCGCCCAATGCACCAAGAGCAGCCTGTGTCAGCTGCTCTGCATCAACAACACCTGCATCTTTCTCAAGAAGAGGCCCTAACCATCGTCGATAGAGCGAACCTGTTGACTGAAAATCTGCTGGTGACTCATCCATTCTGATGATCCTCGTCGCTTAAAAAATGCTCAGATTGGCGAAGTAATAGCCATTTGTCATTACCAATAGGTTGAACTAACCAATCACGCCAAAGCCATGGATTTACCCTGCTCGAAATTTCTTCTTTTGGTTCGCCAACTAACTGAGCCACCTCATTTGTCATAAGGGTATAGCCATTTTTAGAAAAATGATCTGCAAGTTGAAGACGTGAATAAACCCTTTGCAAATCTATTGGAGCCATATCCAATAAGTTCGTAGCCTCATCGGGAACTTCGATCAAATCATCAGACTCATCATGATTGATGATTCCAGTTCTTAAGTCAGGAGAAATACCTTTTGAAAAGCAAACAGCAATCTCATCAACACGGTCATTATCTCGATCCCCGCTATGTCCTTTGACATAGTCGAGTGGCACATCTACCAATCTTGCACTGTCTAAAGCATTCCAAAGATCCTTGTTTAATACGGGCTTTCCGGACGATGTACGCCACCCATTACGCTTCCAAGCTTCAATCCATTTAGTAAAGCCGTTAATTAAATACTTGCTATCAGTGCGGATTTTTAAATCTTGATGACATGAAAGATCCTTCAACCTCTCTAACGTTGCAAGTGCAGCTTGCAACTCCATTCGATTATTGGTTGTAGCAGGATCATAACCTCCAAATTCTTCCACACTCCCATCTTCAAATCGCAAAAACCGATGAAATCCTGGAGTCTTTAAAAGCTCTTTCATTGTTAGAAGCTTCTGAGCTTGTCAAACAAATAGAAGATGCTT
>QCGE01000019.1 GCA_003278195.1 Prochlorococcus sp. AG-363-P08 | reverse complement strand
CAGAAAGTCTTAAGATTCAGAAGCTTTCTCGTCTAGAGGTCCTAATTGGTTCTTATTCGATGGCTATACGGTGGTCAGAGGCTTGAAGAAACAGTGCCCATTACCCTGGCAAGGTATCGAAGGCAAGAACTTGAAGCAAAAGGTGCTGTGGTCTATTGGAGCGAGAGAGTGTTACCTTCCCGATAATTATCAAATCCTTCTTTAGGCTCAAGCTATCCCAAAAACCGATGGCTATACATTCATCTAATCTGGTCAAAGTCCTAACTATTGGGTTAGGCCTTTTTGTTTTGGCAAGCTGCATGAGAGCTAAAGAAAGTGCACTAAGTCCACCAAAAAATGAGAATTCGATCCAAATAAATCTGCTTACAAAAAGGATTGAAGAGCTTGAACTAAAGCTAGGGAAGAGGGATCTCAAGACTGATCCAAAAGAAAATAAGGCCCCTAAGGGACCTATAAAATCTTTAACTTTTAGATTAGGGACCAAGGATGATCGATTAAGAATTTATTGGGCTGACGGGTCAAATAGCGACTTACCTTGCACAAAAGAACAATCCATCTGGGTTTGTGGATAAGTCATTGAGAACGAACAAAACTTCTGAAATCTTCTTTCCATTGTTTTTCAAAAGGCCATACTTCACGCTTGGTAAGACTCATTGAAATTCGTTTTTCTGCATATGCAGCCTCATTAATAAACACTGGAACCACATATCCTTTCTCATCAAATCTATCAACTTCTCCATTTGGATATAAGAACATAGGAGTTCCTCGCTTAATAGGACTCCAATCTTGATTTTGCAACTCTGGGTGCAAACAAGCGATAGGTCTCCCCTCATCATCTCTTGGCAAATCAAGACTTCCTAAATGTCGATGCACAACAATTGATTTGGGATAAATATCTTTTTCAACCAGAACTTTGGAAATTTCTTCAAGAGCTGCTTCCAATATCAAAGAGGTTTTTCGAACAATGCTTATCTCAAGAAGATTTTGTGGAACAGGACCAACTTCTACAACTAGTCCACAAGGCCAACTTTCGACCAAAAAGCCTTGCTGAGAAAAATCTCCTTCATGCAAATAAATATTGACCCCTAGCCGAAACTGAATCAAAGCAGCTAAGGCCAAATCACATGGTCTGCGCCCATAAACAACTAAACAACTTCCCATTGAAGAAGTTGTGCTATGGAGATCAAGTACAAGCTTGCAAGGGTTAAGTCCACCTTCTCCAAAACCACGCAGAAGCTCTCTTGCACGACCAACCTCATAATCTTTGCTCGAGTAATCACTCAGCAAATCTTTTCGAAAACTACGATTCAGGTCTCGATCTAAATATCTTTTCCCAGCTTTATATGCGGCAGGATTCCCAAGGACTTTCACAAGTCTCACAGTAGATTGGTCTTGCAGAGATGGTTTATATGTCCAATTATCAAGAACCCAGGGGGCATTAATTTCATTGCCATGAGTGCCTCCGACTAAAAGCACCTTTGGACTATTCATCGCAATCCGTTCACTCCCTTCAGAGTGGCTCAAAATTGACTTATAGGGAATAAAACCATGTCGATTCCACCAGCTGTAGTCACATCAGCCCGAATGGGGTGGAGATGGCAATGGAATCAATTAATGAATGGCCTTGCGCCAGCTGATGAGCATGGAAACTATCAACGCCCCAAAAGCCAATTTCAGGAAGCCACGATCCCAGAAACTATTCGACAAGGGAAACGGTCCTCAAATCATCTTCCTTTTCTTCTAATAGGCAGAAGCTGTCCTTGGGCTCATAGAACTTGGTTGGTTCACCAACTTCGAAATCTAAATACGACTCTCAAAGTGAAAATTGTATTTGCTGATCATGCAGCAGGTAGATGGAAAATTGATCCACCTTTATTGGGTTGTAATTCCTTATTAGATGTCTACAAGCTATGTGGCAGCCCTCCAAGGCATAGAGCAACTGTTCCTGTACTCATAGACCCTGGCAATCCGCCAAAAGAACTTCCATCTATTCTTGGCAATGAAAGTGCGCAACTTGTTGAAGTACTAAACCAGTGGCCTTCAACAGTTGAAGTGCCGGATTTGGAACCTGCAGAACTAAAGGAGGAAATTTCTAATTGGGGAAAGAAACTCCAGCCCACGATCAATAATGGGGTCTACAAATGTGGCTTTGCACGCAATCAAACTGCATACAACAAAGCAAGCCAGGATCTCTTTGAAGCTCTTGAACATTTAGATAAAAGCCTTTCTCAAAAAGGGCCATGGCTATGTGGTGAAAAAATAACTCTTGCCGACGTTCGACTTTTCCCAACTCTTGTCCGATGGGAAATGGTATACCTTCCATTATTCGGATGCAGCAAAGAACCACTTTGGACATTTAGAAATATTTGGGAATGGCGAAAGCGTTTTATGGCAATACCTTCAGTAGCATCTACATGTGATGCAGAAGCCTGGAGGAACGACTACTTTGGAGCATTATTCCCATTGAGACCAAGCAACATCATTCCTTCTGGACCAGATCTAAACAAAATCATTAATGCAGCCCCATCTGATTTAGGATGACAGACACAATTAAAAAGCTTGCTTCAAATAATTCACCGCTGGAAGAGCCTTTGTTAGAAGGCATTTATGGGTATTACCGCATTACAGCGCAAGACCAAAAAGAAGTGCAAAATTATCGCTTTGCATTACTTGTGTGTGGCCTTTCTTTATCTGCAGGACTTCTTCAATGGTTAGCAATTGGTCCAGCATTGGCATCCTTGTGGATGCTGCCATTCTCTATTGGCCTTGGCTTGGCTCTGAATTGGATTCACATTTACCTCCGCCCACTCCATAAAGCTCTTCAATTTTTATGGGCAATAGGTTCTATTGGGAGCTTCTATCTACTAGTAACACTTGGTAGTGATGCATTTTTATCTAACCTTGTTATAAACCCTGGATTGATTTTGATCGTAGGACCACTTTTTGCAGCATTGACTGGTGTGGGCTTTAAAGAATTCTTTTGCTTCAGAAGACCTGAAGCAATCGGACTAACAATTTTAGTTCCAATTGCTTTGCTGGGTCATCTAAGCACACTATTAAATGGCTCAACTGTAATGATACTTTTACTGTTATCTTCTTTGCTATTAGTTATATTATCTCTTCGCAAGTTTGGAATGAATGCTGCTGACGATGTAGGCGACAAAAGTGTATTTGATTTTCTAAAAAATAAGGAGTTGAATAATGCTTTGTGAGCTTAATTAGTCTTTTTGATGCATCAAAGGATTTTGGGATTAATACCCTATTCTCAGAGCTGACACTCCATATAAATAAAAAAGAAAGGCTTGGGCTAATCGGTCCTAACGGGTCAGGCAAATCAACTCTTTTAAAAGTCATATGTGGAGCAGAGTCACTCGACAATGGTGAAAGGCGCTGCTCTCCACGATTAACTATAAAACTTGTAAGCCAGACAACTGAAATAGTTAAAGGAAAAAAAGTTCTTGAAGAAGTACTTGGAAGTTGCGGCAAAAAAAGAGACCTCTTACTTCGCTTCAACGAAATAAGTATTGCAATTGCCAAAGATCCTAATCAGACAAGCATTTTGAAAGAACTAAGTGAGTTAAGTCGACGAATGGATGAAGAAAAAGCTTGGCATCTTGAGCAAGAATGCAAAGAGGTTCTTTATCGACTAGGAATAAAAGAACTAGATCGCCCAGTAGATGAATTGTCAGGGGGCTATCGCAAAAGAATCAGTCTTGCATCTGCTCTAGTTTCTAACCCAGATGTACTACTGCTTGATGAACCAACCAACCATTTAGATACCGAATCAATTGAATGGCTGCAGAGCTGGTTAAAAAATTATTCAGGAGCTCTCATCCTTGTCACACATGATCGCTACTTTCTTGATCGAGTCACAAATCATATAGTCGAATTAAATCAAGGAAAAGCAAAACAATATTCAGGAAATTACAGTGAATATCTACAGAAAAAAGCAATTTCCGACAAAAGCGAGAGTACCGCCACCAAAAAATTTAAAGGAGTACTAAAAAGAGAGCTTGCTTGGCTCAAAAGAGGGGCGAAAGCTAGAAGCACTAAACAAAAGGCACGTATCCAAAGAATTCAGATAATGAATAATAAGCAAATATTTCAAGAAAAGAAATCATTAAAGATTTCGAATTCAAATAGGCGAATAGGGAAACTAGTAATTGAGGCGATTGATCTCCAAATCACTACGAACCAAAAACCGACTGGATCTTTACTGCTCAAAAACTTCACCTACAGTTTCAATAAGGAAGATCGTGTAGGAATTATTGGGCCTAATGGATCCGGGAAATCAAGTCTTCTGGAAATAATCTCAGGAAAAAAAGCATGCACAGCTGGAAAGCTTCTTATTGGTGAAACCGTGCGCATTGGTTATCTAGACCAACAAAGTGAAGAACTGTCCGAAGCCTCTAAGAAGAAAACAAAAGTTATCGACTTTGTTCAAGAAGCAGCTTGGCGAATTGAACTTGACGGGATTGAAATCACAGCCTCCCAATTACTGGAGCGATTCCTCTTCTCACCAGCTCAGCAACATTCTCCTATAGCCAAGCTTTCTGGTGGAGAAAAGCGCCGTTTAAACCTTTGCCGGATTCTTATTCAAAGACCTAATGTACTGCTATTAGATGAACCAACAAATGATCTAGATATACAGACATTAAGCGTTCTTGAAGATTTTATTGATGATTTCCAGGGATGCGTCATAGTTGTATCCCATGACAGATATTTCTTAGACAGAGTGGTTCATCGGATATTCAATTTTGAAGAGCTTAAGTTAAAGCAATATGAAGGCAACTATACAAGTTTTATAGACAAGCTAAAAGAAGCAGAAAAGAATAAAGAGTTAAAATTAAAAAACAATTACGAGCAGATTAACAAAAAAGAAAGCTCAAAGTTTGATTGCCAATCAAAGAAGCATCTTTTGATTGGCAATAGTAAAAGAAAAAGGAGTTACTCTGAGAAACGAGAGTTTGAAGAACTAGAAAAACAAATTCCTTTACTTGAAGAAAAACGTACTTCCCTAGAAAAAGCTCTTTCAGGGGATCACCAACTCTTAAATGCTGTCAGCAGAGAGCTTGCAGAATTATTAGACACTATTGCAAGAGCGGAAGACCGGTGGATAGAGCTAAGTGAACTTGAAGAATAATCCCAAAACCTACAAGAGAGACTGTCTTCTCGCACCAATCGACAGATTCACAATGCATGGGGGAACATTGCCTGACTTACAATCCCTGGCAACTCATGGACAATTTCCAAATTGCCTCTAATGGAATAAACAGTCCAGGGGATAGGCCAATCAATACAAAAAGTCTGCTTTTCTGAGAAACATAAAGACGTCTCTTAATTCCTCTAATCCCTGTCATGCCATGCCTCTATGCCATTTCCAGCGATTGGTTACCTCAACAAAACTGCCTGCAATGGTGTTGTAACGCAAACGAAGTGACATGTACCCCCATGGCATCAACCTTGAACCGCATTAAGGTATGCCTGTCGAACAAGGCCACTAGAGGCCAAGATCAAGCTCCATGAACACCATCGACGAACACATCCAAAAGGATCAATCAGAGATCCAAACAGCAAAAGCCCAGGGAGATGATGCAAAAGTGCGTCATCTAACAGATGAACTTCATTCTTTAGAAGAATACAAAGAGCATCATCCAGACGACAAGCATGATCCAAATGCTCTGGAGCTTTTCTGTGATGCGAACCCAGACGAGCCAGAATGTCTGGTGTATGACGACTGATTCAAAAAAACCTACCCAAAGCAAAATGAATCCAAGCCTGATCTTTTGCAGAGGTCAGGTCTAAGAGAACTAAATATCTTCATTGAATTCATTTGGACTTCCTGTTAAGGAGCAAACTACAGATTCTTCAATCTTCATTTGCCTAACTTCAGCAATTGGTCGTCCCATACTTCTTAATGCATCAATTTCTTGAGGGGTTTGACAACGGGCTATTATTTGGCCCTTTTGATCAAAACAACTGTAGAAGTTCATTGCAGTAATTTTCTATAAACCATTTATGGCTGATCTCTAAGCAATAAACAAGTGTTCTAAACAACAAATTTGAGTTCAAACACCAAGATTTGACCAAACAGCCTCCAAAAGTTTGTCAAGGCCATCATCCATTGCCGCTGAGATGCAAAGCACATCACTATTAACCAGTTTTCGAAATTGATCTGCAAGCATTTCTTGATGCTTCTGATCTAAAAGCTCCTTTTTGTTGATGACTAAAAGTCGAGGTCGATCAATTAACCCATGACCATATGCCTCTAACTCTTTTTGAATAACCGCGAAATCATCAAGTGGATCTAAAGCCCCTCCATCAACTAGATGGATTAACAACTTAGTTCGCTCTATATGCCTAAGAAACTCGTGACCTAATCCAGCACCTCTTGCTGCTCCAGCAATTAAGCCAGGAATGTCTGCGAAAACCGTTCCATCGCCAGTAGGTCGTCTAACTACACCCAGATTGGGAATAAGAGTAGTAAATGGATAATCAGCAATTTTGGGTCTTGCATCAGAAAGAACAGCTATCAAGGTGCTTTTCCCTGCATTTGGCAAACCAATAATCCCAACCTCAGCTAATAGCTTCAGTTCTAATTGCAAATTCCATTCCTCCCCTTCTCGCCCTTCGGTGAACTTTTCAGGAGCCCGATTTCTATTACTCAAATAATGAGCATTCCCTAGCCCACCTCTACCACCAAAAGCAACAACCAATGATTCTCCATCCTTTATTAAATCACCCAATAGAATTCCAGTACTGAAATGGCGTACTTCTGTACCACAAGGAACCTTGACAACTAAATCCTTCCCAGAAGCTCCTTTAGATTTATTCGGGCCACCCCTGCGCCCATCCTGACTCAGAAAAATTCTCTTGTATTTAAAATCTAGGAGCGTTTGCAAATTTGCATCCGCTTCTAAAACAACATGTCCTCCATTCCCACCATCTCCCCCTGATGGACCTCCAGCTGGAACATATTTTTCTCTACGAAAAGCAACTATGCCGTCACCACCCCGGCCGCCTCTTACAGTTACAAGTGCATGATCAATAAACTGCACAAAAAGACATCTTGTTTATCCATAATCACACTAATAGATAGCTACTTTGATGGAAATCGTAGAACTTGTATTCAATAAAAAATTAAAGCTCTTGAGCCTCTAAAAAGCCCTTCTTATATAGTTCAACTATTTAAGCCATACAACTGTGCAGCCAGCTCCCCCATCACGCTGTTCTGCATCACGAACACTTTGAATATAAGGAGTAGATTCTAGCCACTCTCTCAATCCCCTCTTTAACTTTCCAGTCCCAATGCCATGAATAATCCATATGCAGCCTGATGCAGTCCTTAAAGCCTCCTCAACAACAACTTCTGCTTCATGAACTCGTAATCCTCGAACATCAACCGTGTTTTTTAATGTTTTTAATTTAGGACTATCACTAGTAGCCAAAGAAGATTGAACTTTCACAATTGGCTGAGGAGGTGTTGGTTTAATACCATCCAAACTTTCTACAGCACCTAAATCGACTTTGCTTCTTAAAACACCACACCTAACAGTCAAGTGAAGTCCATCATCAGAAACTTCTAGAACCTCACCGGCTTTCCCTAAAGCTAACAACCTAATAGTGTCGCCAACACGAGGTTGCCATTGAACCTCTTGATTTCGTTCGAAATGAGGTTGATGTTCCGCCTCTATGCGACGCAATCTTTGGCCCACTACACGAGCAGTCTCACCATTGGCATCGGTCTTACGCAAATCACGAATCAACTTCTTCACCTCCTCCTGACCTTCCTGGATATAAGCCTCTAACTTCCGTCGCTCAGTTTCTTTTCTTTGAGCATTCTCATAGCATTGCTTTTCCCAACGATTAAGAAGTTGCTCATGAAGTAATTCAGCTCTTGCTAATAAAGCTGCTGCATTCTCTGTAGCTTCCTGTTGGCGCGTACGTTGTTCCGCAAGGCCCTGAATGACTTTATTTACATCTCCTTCTTTTTTAGGATCCAATAACTCTTTAGCCTCGCTTATGATTTCGTCAGACAATCCAAGACGAGAAGCAATCAACAAGGCATTACTTTGACCTGGGATCCCCCATTGCAACTCATATGTAGGGGACATTGTCTCAGCATCAAACGCAACAGATGCATTTTCAAATCTAGAGTCGTTGTACTTAAGCGCCTTAAGCGCTCCAAAATGTGTAGTTGCAATCGTTAGTCGTGCATTGTTAGCAAAAGTCTGCAATAAGGAAATCGCCAAAGCTGTACCTTCACTAGGGTCAGTACCAGCTCCTATCTCGTCCAGCAGTACCAAGGAGTTCCCAGGCTCCCAAGAAAGCGCATTCAAAATACGTCCGATGCGTTTTATATGGCCACTAAAAGTAGACAAGTTTTGATGAAGAGACTGGTCATCCCCGATATCAGCAAATACATTTCTAAACCAAGGTATAACTGGAACACCCTGACAAGGTAAGAAAAGTCCTGCACGAACCATCAGCGCTGATAAACCAATAGTCTTAAGCGTTACTGTTTTACCTCCAGTATTTGGACCCGTAATAGCTACTACTCTGAGCTCAGGTGAGATCTCTACGCTGACAGGAGTAACAGCTTGTCCCTTACCTTTTAATGCTCGCCAAACCAATATGGGATGCCGCAAACCTTTTAGGCTAATCGGGGAGTCTAATTTCTCTTGTAGCTCCGGAGGGTTAGCACTCAAGAAACGGCTATAACGCGAACGTGCTAGTGCAACATCCAAATGAGTCAATATATCTCCTAAAACCTCCAGATCTTTGACGTTCTCAGCAACTTCCTTACTCCATCCAGCTAAAAGTCTTTTCTCCTCATCATGCACCCGAACCTCGAACTCTGCTATTTCATTCCCCAATGGAATCACTTTCTGCGGTTCCATGAAAACAGTGTTACCTGAAGAAGAGCTATCCAAAGCAACCCCAGGAAATTGTTGGGCTGCACCAACCTTCACTGCTACTACAGGTCGACCATTTCGATCCGCAATGACATTGTCATTCAGAAGATTGCCGTAAAGTCGCAACAGTTCATGAAAACAATCACTACGTTCCTTTCGTAAAGACTTAATTCGCCCTCTATAAGAAGTAAGCATTTTGCTTGCACGATCAGCAACACGTCCTCCTTCTTCTAGGCCAAATTTTAAATTTCTCTCTAAAAGTGGGAGTGTAACCAAATCAACAAGACTTTCTGTAAGCACCGGTCTTAACTCTCCATCATCAATAAGTCTTCGAATTCTTCTCGCTGAGGAAAGAGTTTCAGCTATCTGCAACAACTCCTCTCCAGAAGCAATTCCTCCCTTAATGCAAAGACGAAGCGTTGATCTCAGGTCATGGACACCTTGGAAATTCAATCCACCTTCTATTACTTCATCCAAGAAACTAATCTCTTTTGTTTCTTCCAAAAGTGCCCTGCCAACAGAAGGCTCAATAGGAATAGGTAGCGACTGACAAAAATGACAACCCCTAGTAGTGCTAGCAAAGCTCGAAATATGTTCACACATTTCGGGCCATTCCAATAAGTCCAACGCCTCCCTAATTGCTTCAGAGGCATCCGATTCCTGAGAACTCATCTCCCAGGTGTTCATACGGTGGACTGATCTGAAGGTCTTTGATTTGTAGGGATCCCACCTTCAGGCTGATAAAGCATTTCCAACCAGTTGCCTTCAGGATCTCTTAAATAAAACGATGCTGTGCCATCACGATGTTCATGTACCTCCTCTACATAAACCCCTTCTTTTTCCAATTTCGAATGAAAAGCATCAACTGCAACACGATCATTAAAGTGAAATGCAAAATGTGGTCCGGCTGCTTTATACCCAGGGCCTAATAACGCCAATCCATCCCTACCTGCTCCTGCTTCCAGGTAACACCAGTCCTCATCTTGCCAAACCAAGACCATTCCAAGGCTCAAATAAAATGTTTTGGCCCTTTCCATGTCTTTGACACGTATGGCTATATGCCCAAGTCTTTGCACATCCACGATCCTTCTTTTGAAGAGGTATTCCTCTATTTTGAATTCAAACGAGACTAAATCAGTACATATATCACTCTCGAAGAGACAAAAATATAAAAGCTCTCTTATCCTCCTTTCAACCAAGCAGCTGCATCACAAGCATGATAGGTAAGAATTAGATCTGCACCAGCACGCTTAAAGCACAACAAGGTTTCTAAAACCACTTCTCGTTCATCAATCCAACCTTTTTCTGCAGCAGCCTTGACCATTGCATACTCCCCACTGACGTTATAGGCGGCTATAGGCAATTCAGACTCTTCTCTGAGTCGACAGATAATGTCAAGGTATGCAAGGCCTGGTTTTACCATCAAAATATCAGCACCTTCTTGCTCATCAAGTTGTGCCTCTGTAATGGCTTCACGAGAATTTGCGGGATCCATTTGATAGGTAGTTTTATCTTTAGGGATTAATTTCGTAACATCTAATTTTGGAGCTGAATCCAGTGCTTCTCTAAATGGTCCGTAATAAGCAGATGCATATTTAGCGGTATAACTAATAATTCCAACATGCTCAAATCCCTCTTCATCAAGAGCTTCTCTTAGAGCACCTACTCTTCCATCCATCATGTCACTGGGCCCTATCAAGTCAGCCCCTGCCTGTGCCTGAACAATTGCTTGGCGACATAGTTGTTCGATTGTTTCATCATTTAAAACAATCCCATCCTCATTAACTATCCCGTCATGTCCATCACATGAATACGGATCTAATGCAACATCTGTCATGACAGTCATCTCTGGTAACTCATTTTTTATTCGTCTTATTGCTTTAGGTATTAAGCCATTCTCGTTAAAGCACTCTGCCCCATCCTCAGATTTCAACTCTTCTGCGATTTTTGGGAAAAGAACAATACATCTGACTCCTAAATCCCATGCCCTATGAACTTCGCCTATCAAACTATCCAAGCTCCAACGCTTGGCCCCAGGCATAGCTCCTATCTCCTGATCCTGAGATCCCTCATGCACAAACATTGGATATATAAAATCAGCTGCACTCAGAGTGTTTTCTCTAACCATTGCGCGTAAAGAAGGTGTTCTGCGCAAGCGTCGAGGACGGTAAGTTAAGTCCATTAAGATCGTGGTATTAAGTTCAATCGTAATCGGCCCTATAAACGTGCCGAAATCAACCAAGATTTTCTTGGTTCATCAGTACTTACATCTTTCAGTTGTTCAAGGAGTTCTAATTGCTTTTGACTCAACTCAGAAGGGACTTTCAAGATCAAAGTAAAAAGTAGATCTCCCCTTTGATTACCAGAAGGCCATCCCTTGCCTTTTAATCTCAGATTTTGTCCAGCTTGGGAGCCAGAAGGAAGAGTCAGTTGGGCTTCGCCATCAAGCGTCATTACTTTCACGGTCCCCCCAAGGGCAAGTTCCTCGTAAGAGACTGGTAGCTCTGCATGCAATTGGTCGCCATCTAATTTCCAAATGAGGTGTGATTTTACCTCTAAATTGAGATATAGGTCGCCTCTAAGTCCCTTTCCTGGCTGAAGATTTCCCTTACCCTTCAATCGCAACCTAGAACCAGTTTTCACTCCCTTGGGAATAATTACTTCAACTCTTTCTTCGTTTACAGAAAGAATACGTTTGGTCCCCCTAAAAGCCTCTGCAAAAGTAAGTCTTACTGTTATTTCTGCATCCAAATTAGATGCAGATCTATTTCTAGTACTAGAAAAACCGTTATAGCCAGGGCCAGAACCTACTCCTCCAAAGCCTGAGGCATCCTGAACACCTCCGAAACGACCAAGTAAATCATTTATAAAGTCATCAAAATTTCCATATCTCCCAAAGTCAACATCAAATCCACTTACTGAATTACCACCACGAGGAACTCCACCTGCCTGATTCCAGTATTTCCCATACTGTTCATAACGTCGACGCTTGTCTGGATCAGACAAAACTTCATAAGCCTCACTTATCTCTTTGAACTTTTCTTCAGCTTTTGGGTCATCTGAATTCACATCTGGGTGATAACGACGTGCCAACTTTCGAAAGGCACTTTTAATCTCATCGGCATCTGCATTCCTCTGAACACCGAGCAAATTGAAATAATCCCGATATCCATCTGAAGTCATGGATCTTTCTAAGCCTTAGGCTCCATATAGTTTTAGTCTCCCAGTTTCACTAGTTTCTTGGTCCTAAAAATAATGTAGGGAAGCCCGAACGCATCTAAGAAAGTAATTATGAAATGACAAGGAAAAATCAAAAGAACTTTTCGATGCAGCCCCTAAGAAGATAGGCTTCATCTATAGAAAGATCAAAGGAGTAAGGTTTTGGCCTTGATTCATGGATTTCACACAAAGAACCTCCGTGGGGACCTTTTAGGGGGTCTCACCGCTGCAGTAGTAGCACTACCTTTAGCTCTCGCTTTTGGAAATGCAGCGCTGGGACCAGGTGGTGCGATTTATGGACTATATGGCGCAGTGGTTGTGGGCTTCATTGCCGCACTATTTGGTGGAACGCCTGCTCAAGTAAGTGGACCAACAGGTCCAATGAGCGTGACAGTTGCTGGAGTTGTTGCCAGTCTTGCCTCTGTTGGCGTCTCGAGAGATCTAGGAGCTGGAGAAATTCTCCCACTTGTTATGGCAGCCGTTGTAATAGGTGGCCTCTTTCAAGTCTTATTTGGAATTTTGAAACTTGGCAAATATATAACCCTTGTTCCATATTCAGTTGTATCTGGTTTTATGTCAGGGATTGGAGTAATTATCCTTGCATTACAACTGGGGCCACTATTAGGGATTAGTACAAGAGGAGGTGTTATTGAATCCTTAAGCACTTTAACTAATAATTTCGAGCCAAATGGTGCCGCAATTGCTGTTGCTGTAATGACTTTGGCAATTGTCTTCCTCACCCCAAGACGAATCAGCCAATGGATCCCTTCTCCTCTTTTGGCCCTTTTAATAGTTACACCTTTATCAATGATTTTATTTGGAGACGCAAATCTCCAAGCACGTGGATTAGATCCATTACCTCGCATTGGAACTATCCCCGAAGGTGGACTAACTTTCTCGATGCCAAACTGGAATGACCACTTCCCAGTAATACTTAAAGCAGGTTTAGTTCTTGCAGTTCTAGGTGCGATCGATTCACTTCTCACTTCACTAGTGGCTGACAATATTTCTCAGACTCGCCATGACTCTGATAGAGAATTAATCGGCCAAGGATTAGGCAATAGCTTGGCTGGACTAATGACAGGACTGCCAGGTGCCGGCGCAACCATGCGAACAGTAATCAATATCAAGTCAGGCGGTAGTACTCCAATATCAGGGATGGTTCATTCCGCTGTTCTTCTAATTGTTCTAGTTGGAGCAGGGCCACTCGCCGCAGAAATCCCTACAGCATTACTAGCAGGAATACTTATAAAGGTTGGACTTGACATTATTGACTGGGGCTTCCTTTTAAGAGCTCACAAACTCTCCTCAAAGACTGCTGCAGTAATGTATGGCGTATTGCTTATGACTGTATTTTGGGACTTGATTTGGGCTGTTTTAGTTGGTGTTTTTATCGCAAATATGCTCACTATTGATTCAATTACTCAGACCCAATTAGAAGGAATGGAAGCTGACAATCCAATAGAAACCTCTAATGGAAGTTCTATACCTAATGATCCATCCCTATCTCAAGAAGAGCAAGCTCTTCTTGACAAATGTGCCGGCGAAGTAATGCTATTTAGGTTAAAAGGTCCTCTTAGTTTTGGTGCAGCAAAAGGAATCACAGAAAGAATGATGCTTGTAAGGAACTACAAGGTACTTATTCTTGACATTACAGATGTTCCTCGACTTGGAGTCACTGCAACCCTAGCCATAGAAGACATGGTGCAGGAGGCCAAAAATAATTCAAGGAAAGCCTACGTAGCAAGTGCAAGTGAAAATGTTAGGGAGCGACTTTCAAGATTTGGAGTCGAGGTAATTGTACAAAGCAGAAAAGAAGCACTTGAAGCATCAATCAAGGATCTTGAAGAGATGAAGAAAGCCTAAAAAGTGATTCAAAAAACCACCTCTTAAGAAATCATCTTTGGTTTAATTTTTAATAAAATTTATTCGCCCATTAGAAAAATGCACCATCACACAACTATAATTTTTTCTATATCAAAGTAAAAAACATTAACTTGTAAAAAAAATCATCTGTTTTTTACGAGCATCTGAGAATACATGGATACCGACCTTATTCTTCAAAATGTACTGACCCCACCAGTCCTTTTCTTTTTTTTAGGGACCATAGCTGTAGTTTTGCGTTCGGATCTTGAAATACCCGCACCACTTCCCAAGCTTTTTTCCTTCTATCTTCTTTTAGCGATTGGTTTTAAAGGTGGTCTAGAGCTTCAAGATAGTGGGTTTGGGCCACAAGTAATTCAGACAGTAGGCGCTGCAATATGCATGTCATTAATACTTCCAATAATATGCTTCTTCATCCTAAGAGTAAAATTAGATGTCTTTAATTCTGCTGCAATTGCAGCTGCTTATGGATCAATAAGTGCTGTTACATTTATCACTGCAGAAAGTTTTCTTGAAAATTTAAATATTCACTTTGATGGATTTATGGTTGCTGCTCTTGCATTGATGGAGTCTCCAGCAATTATTGTTGGACTGCTGCTAGTAAAGTTTGCTGCTCCAGAGACAAGGGCTAATTCCAAAAGGATTCGTTGGAGGTCCATATTGCATGAAGCCATGCTGAATGGTTCAGTTTATCTTTTGATTGGAAGTCTTTTTATTGGTTTCTTAACAGCAGCCCATAATCCATCTGGGGTCGAAAAAATGCAACCTTTCACGGGAAAATTGTTTTATGGAGCCGAATGTTTCTTTCTCCTAGACATGGGAATAGTAGCCGCAAAACGTATGCCAAAGTTACTTAAAGCAGGAAGCTTTTTAATTGCATTTGCCATAGCAATGCCTCTTTTCAATGCATTCATAGGTGTGATGGTTGCAAAAATGCTTGCTCTTGGTCCTGGCAATGCTCTGCTTTTTGTTGTCCTATGTGCAAGCGCTTCTTATATCGCTGTCCCTGCCGCTATGCGAATGACTGTTCCAGAAGCCAAGTCCAGCTATTATATTTCCACAGCGCTTGGGCTAACTTTCCCTTTTAATATAGTTTTTGGGATACCTGTATATATGGGAATGGTCAACAAATTCATCCCTATGATGTCTTGAAAAAATGAAACGCCTAGACCTAATTTTTAGTGATCGCGAACTTGATTCAATGCTAAAAGCGTTAGATGATGGAGGTGCACCAGGCTATACAGTTATAAAGCATGTAACTGGGAAAGGTCCTCAAGGAGCAGTATCAGAAGATATGGAATTCACAGATCTAGGGGCAAATGCACATGTAATTGTCTTCTGCGATGAAGAAATTCTCAATAAGCTAAGAGAAAATGTCAGGCCAATACTTAATTATTATGGAGGGGTTGGCTTTGTATCTGAAGCATCGCCAATTTAAATAAGTAATGAGCCATTAAAGGCAAAAGTATCAAGAATGTACCCAGTCAACTCGTATAGATTTTCGACTATTGATATATCTATCTATAGCCATTGCAGCAATGCAGCCATCAGAAGCAGCAACTACAGCCTGCTTAAAAGGAGTATTCCGAATATCACCTATAGCCCAAACTCCCTCTGAAGTTGTCGACATAAAATCATCTACGACCACACCCCCATCTTCTTTGAAGGCAACTTGTTCTCCCAAAAAATCAGTAATAGGTTTTGAACCGGTCATATAAACAAAAACACCCTCTACAGGAAGAGAACGTCCATTTTCTTCTCCACGCGGCTTCAGATCCACTCCTGTAACTCCACCCTCATTGCCTTTAATCTCTAACAATCTTGTACGGCTCCAATGCTTGACATTGGGCTGATTAATTAAATCCTGAGAATGGGCATCATCTGCCTTTGGATCATTAGATGTAATCCAATGAACAGTAGAGGCAAATTTTGTTAAAACCTGAGCTTCTTCTACTGCTTCCTTATTTACACCAACAACAGCAACTTCTGAACCTTTATAGAAAGCAGCATCACATGTCGCGCAATAGCTAACCCCTCTGCCAAGAAAATCCGCTTCTCCTTTGAAAGAAGCAGGTCTACCCATCGCTCCAGTGGCTAAAACTAACGCTCGAGCTTTGAAAGTTCCTTCAGGGGTGTAAACCATCTTCCAGTCCCCACTTACATCAACACCAAAAACCTGGGCCCTGCGATAGTCCGTTCCATATTGAATTGATTGATCTCGCATTAATTTCAACAAGGCTTCCCCACTCATATCAGTTGGGACACCAGGATAATTAGCAATCTGATGCGTAATAGCTAAGGCTCCCACATCTGGATTTTTATCCAAAATGACTGTTTTCAGTTCTGCTCGAGATGTATAGAGCGCACAACTGCAACCAGCTGGACCGCCCCCAACTATGACCACATCAGCTTCTATTGTTTCCAAGGGCTTAATTACTCCTGCATTTTGAGAGGTTAGTTCAAACCAACTAAGGTTTCTTAATCTAAGTCAAGGTCACGACACTAAACAAGCCTGAAATGGCTAAACACCATATTTCAACCATTCCAAGTCTTAAATTCAGCTTTTAAACTCTAAAAGCCAGAATCAAAAGGCTTTCTTCAAGACAACTCATAGAACAAGAAAGCTTATCGCCAAAATCCTGTGCAAAAATTCAAAAAAGCAACTTCAAGGAATCTCAACCGAAAAATTAACGAAAACTTCATTATGGATTAAGAAAAACTTTACTAAATACGATGGCTTAACAAGCTAAAAGCACAAAACTCCAAAATGCCTCTAGTTCCCCGTTGGCAATACCTTTCCGAGAAAAGCAAATCCACAATAAAAAAAATTGCCCTGTCAATAGCAACCCTTTTAATCCTTTACTGGGCTCTTCGAACAATTTTCCCAATCATCGCAACTGCCTTAGGGGCTTATTTGATTTGGAAATGGTTTCTGGAAAGTAAAGGATGAAGAATATCAATGAGACGGCAATGGAGTCCCCCCCTTACCCTTAGAAGCTTGATTCTTCGGGACTGTAAAAAGAGCCAGAACCGCGATAATTGCAACAAATGCTACCTGCGCAATAGACAGGTAGACTAAAAGCGAAAGCAATGGGGGCATAGCAAACCTCCCTCCTTTTTCTACACTTAGCTCCTCTAAGGCCTAGAAGGCAATGTTAAAACACCTAAAAGGCAAGAGCTTCTGATCGGAACCCTTGCAAGAGAATGCGTTTCATTACATAAGGGATATTTATGTAAACCTGGGATCTCTGCCGAACCGTAAAAATCCTTGCAAAGCCAACACTCACCCTCATCAAAACCAAAAACTTTGAATTTACAAATTATTCGCAAAACAAAAAAGTAAACAACAAGAGACACTATCAATAGTCACTAAAGACATAGATGAAGAAAAATTCATGCCAGGGAGCCGGTGATGATTTGAAGATATTTCTTGAAATGGACTGGTCTTATTGGTTAGGTGGGTTCTGAGACTGTTGGTGTGGTGGCAATTAGTTCCCTTGTCGAGAATGCCTCGACTATTTTCATGAGCATGGTAGTCAGGAATGCTGATGGAAGTGTTTACCTTTTGCCAGAGGAACTCCATAGTCAAGAGTTAAGTACTCCTAACAACCTAAATGCCGCATCTTTTATTGAAATAGTTAAAGGATTTGAGATGCCTAATGTGAATATTCTGAAGTCATGGAATCTATCCTTAAATTCAAGTCAGGAGTCGTTTGAGTATTGGATTGTAATTGCAACAGTACTTCTGATTTCACTGCTTTTCGTAAATCGCGTCTTATTCAAACCGAAGGCAAAAGCCAAAAGCCAACTCCATTCTGATTTAGTTATTAGTTCTATTAGTAAATCTGAAGTGATCTCAAAACGTAAATCAGCAGAAGCTTTTATCAAGTCTGATTCATTGAAAGAAGATATTACGAACAAAAAACCACAAAAACCTTTTGTTAAAGCCCTGATCAATGAATTTAAAGATACTCAAGTAGATACAGATAAAACCATCAGTCATTTTATAGCGGCAGGAGGAGTGGTTATTGATGCATTATTCAGATCATTTGAACTTATAAAACGTGAAGGGACAAAGGGAGTCGTAAAACAACCTTCATCAATAGAAGGAAAAAGCATTCCAATAATTAGTACGTCTTCTGAAAAGGTTACTTCAACAAACAAAGTAATAGAAATCACAGATGTCAATAAAAAAGTGACTAGCAATATTGACATTCTCAAGAAAAAAGAGAGGGCTAGGCTTTATAGACTAACAAATAGTCAACTAAGAGAAAAGCTTGAAGGTGTAGATAGAATTTCAAGGCTTAGAAAAGCTGAATTAATAGACCTTATTATAAGTATGAAATATCAAAATTTTAAACTGGCTGCTTGAGTTTAAGTTTGTAGTTAAAACTTGTGCAGCCAAAATATAAATATTTATCTACACAATGCGCCGATTCCTGCAAGTCGTTCCTGTAATTTACTCCAGTCAAAAGATCTTGGATCAAGCCTTTCTCCAGATCGATCAATGAACTTATGAGTTGTTATACGATGAAATGGTATTGAATACTTTTTCATCCATCTAGATAACAAAATAGCTAAAGAATCATATTGAGCTTCTGAATAGCCACTATGTGCTTCATCTGCATCCTCTCCATCAATAGGACTTTCCAAGGAAACATGTAGGGAGAAGTTGTTTACAGAAGGCGGAATATTTTTTGATGTCTGAACTGACTCAGTGTTAAAAGAAGAGTTGCCGGCTCCAAAAGCTCTCAAATGGTCTGGCAAAAACTCAAAAAGATTACCATTTTCGTCAATTGCAACATGATAGCTACCTTGATCAAAATCATTTGGGTGATAGGTTTTAAAAGTTGTTATTACTGATTGAATTCCATACACAGTCTCGTGTAATACTATTAAATTTGGACGTTTAATCAATGGATTGCCTTGAATATCAAAAGATTTCCTTGAAGAGAAATTGCTTGGATCTATTAAAACTTTCCTAACCCGTTTATCAAAATCATTTTGCTGTCTTAGCAAGCGAAATTTAGTGGTTTGATTTGTAAAAAGACATTGCCTATGCAAAGGACTATCCCAAGCCGTTTTAGCGTAAGCTTGTTGGCTATAAATTAAACAACAAGCAATCGCATTGAAGATGACAAAATAATGACTATTCATTAAATGGCTATACACGGCCTTTTATAAAGGCATATGCATAAGCACAATACTCATATATAGTAGTTTTTATTTCTAATATTGAGGGTCTCCAGCGAATAGCCATTGCAGGAGTGTCAACAACAGACGGGGAAAATATAAATTTATTTTTAGGAGTCATTTTTCTAAGCATTGAAGCTGCTCGTCGAGCATGTAAAGGAGAGGAAATAATACCTAGAGATTGATATTTAAGATCTGTTAGCTCTTTCTTTACTGCTGTAATATGCTCCCATGTTGAAGTAGCTGCAGGGGTAATAATATTTATTTGTTCTTTAGGAATACCTCTATCTAGTAGTAATAGTCTCAGGACTTCAACCTCTGAGATCTGACGCTCTCTGGCTGTAGATATTAATATCCTGATAGTTGGAAGCTTACGATGTATTGACAAAACATCATTCGCCCTATTTAAAAAACTCTGGTTATAATATGTGCCACTTCCATCGCCAGTTAATACAATCATTACATCTGCTTTAGATAATGGATCTCTTGGTGAAATAAAATATCCCATAATAGGTATTAAAGGAGATACAAATAACGTAAATATTGAGAAAATAACTAATCCTGAGGTAAAGTATAAACCTTTTCTTTTACTACTTAGCTCTCTTAGTATATGTGCATCTGAAGAGCTTGACTTATTACTAGCCATGCTAGATAGCTTTTTAGAAATATTTTTTTCTAATAATTTTTCAATATCAAGAAAACGTGTTGGCCAAGAATTTTGAATAGCATAGTTAAGTCGTTTAAGTTTTAGTTGATGAAAGTCATGGGATTCTCTTTCTTTTAATGCCTCTTTTAGTGCTAATTTAAAAGAATCTATATCTTTGGCAATCTTGATTAAATCATTTGTTTGATTATATATAGCCTGAACCTCTTTAATTGGTGTAGAGATAATCGGAAATCCAAATGACAAGTACTCATTAAGTTTGCAGGTGTTAACACTATCTGTATATTCATTGACCTGATATGGAATAATTCCAACATCAAATTTAGATAAATATATTGGAAGGTCCGAATGGTCCTTAGGGCCAAGGAAATGAATATTTTTATATTTTCTCAAATCACTTTGTTCACCATATGTTGGACCTATTAAAACAAAATTAAAAGATGGAAATGAGTTAGCTAATTCATCTAAAATCTGAAAATCAAAAACATCTCCATAGCTAGATATGGCTCCTAAGTAGCCAATTATTGGTGATTTAATGCCTCTTAAGTCTTCAGGAAGATCTATTTTATATTCTTCTTGGTCATGTAAAAAATTTTCATCCAGTCCTGGCGGAAATTTATATACCGAGCCTGAAAATCTAGAGGCTTTTTCCGTAAGTCGTTCTGAAATTGTAAAAACTAAATCAACCTCCTGAAAAAATCGGTGTTCCCAATCTCTTAACGGCCTTTTAGCTGGATGCGTACCAACCATATCATTTGCACAATAATAAACGCTTAAGTGTGGTTTCAATATTTGATTTACCTTACTGATGAGAGGTGTAGGCAAAAAAGATATAAACAAAAATGGTGTTCTATTTGTCTGATCATCTAGCCATGTCTTTATCTTAACTTTCAAAATAGCAGCATTAATATTAATAGCTGTTGAATTATATGGAAGGGGAATGAGAAAGGGGGAAAGGACACATACTTTCTCTTTAGTAATTCTAAATCCAGAGGTTGAAGAGGATATTTCAACAAGTTTACGAAAAATACGAGTACTGTCTGTCCTAAAAGAAGGGGGTCTTACTCCAGTATTATCTATATAAAGCACACGGTGACCTGCTCTAACAAAAGATGAAGCAAGCTGATGATGCATTTGCCAATGCTCAGTCCAATCTACAGATCCGAAAATAACTACATTCATAAGGGCTTGATCACAAGCGTTCTTTAATTACTAGTGAAAGTCTAAGGTTGTTTAAACAATATACATTAACTACTGACTATATGAGGGAATTGATTTAATAGTTTAGTAATACTGGAAAATCTATATCAAGGTTATTGATCAGGTATTCTAAGTAGTAGCATATGAAAACAAAGCAACCTAATTAGAGAATATAAAAGGACCGAAAGAGAAGCTCCTAAAACTCCTTGAGAAGATATCAGGAAAACAGCAATACCTAGACTAATAATAGTAATTGGGGTTAGAAATTTAGATTTAATTGAAATCAAAGATCGTTTATTGAGTAAAGTATTATAAGAAAATGAAAAAGATGTTGGCAACAAAGAGCTTGTAAGAATTATCAATGGAATAGTTGCAGATTCATAATTTGACCCAAAAAATATAATCAACATGTTTCTCCCAAACAATGTGGACACAAGAAGCGATGATAATGCTATTGGTAGTATTAGTTTTAAACTTATTTTTTTTGCCCATTTCATTGCTCTAGGAAAAGATCTAGAAGAGATAGTTGCTATCTTTGTTTCATAAAAGCGCTGCCATAATATGTATTGTACATATGTAAATAAAGTATAAATTGCTGCCGCCGCAGAAAACAACGAGACCTGCTGCTTACCTAAGATCATAAAAAGTATTATTGGGATAATGGTAAGGTGTGAATATCCATTTATACTGTCAAGGAAGTAAGGAAATGATTTAGTCAGTTTCCCGAAGTTTTGATTAGTATTCTTTGCTATTCTCTTAGCCGCAGACCTTTCTTTCGATGCTTCATCTATAGAATAATATAGCATTGGTATTGCTACTAAAATTGGAGTTAAAGCCAATAAAAAATTTAGGGCTGATTGACTAATCGGGTAAACATATACATATGCAATACAGATGAAAACTGTTAGCAATCGCATTAGCGGGAGAAGCAACTGGATGAAATTTGCTTTCAAAAAGTTAGATTCTGCTCTATTAATTCCTATCAAAAGCGAATATACTGGGTAGGAAAAAATGCCTAGGCATACGTATATTATTGAATAGGGTAACTCTGGGAAAAAATGTTTTAAATAAAAAAAGAAAAATATCGAAACCATAAGACTCCTACGACAAGAGGCCCACATATATCTAGTAAAAAGAAGAGGGCTCCTAGATTGACTAGCTGTTCTATCAAAATAGAGGTTTGTATCAATACCTGAAACAGCAATCTGAGCTGCAAATGCAAGTAAAGATGTTAATGTTGCAAACACACCAAAATTTTCAATCGATAAAGACTTGGCTATGATTGATTGAGTGAAAAAGGTAGCTCCACCTGCTAATAAAGTAAATGTAAGCCCAATGAATGTTGAACGTGCTTGCTTACTTATCATAACTTTCTTTAATAGCATGTTTTAAAGCCTTTAGGAAGCAAGGCGGCCAAGAGCTCCGATTAATTGATCTAGGCAAATTATACTTTCAATCAAAGAGCATGCAACTATATAGTCCATCATTAAAAAGAGAAAACCCCTAAATAATTAGTATTCAAGAGATTGCTTATATCTTAAAAATATCTCATTCTTTTTATTCGAAATATAAGCAATCTCTTGAAAATACTTTGAATTTTAAAAAGTCAATGATTTAGATCGTTATAACTTCTTGTCAATTTTAGTAGGTACAAATTGCAAGTCTTTTTTAGGAGCTGTAACTCTTCTTCCAAGATCAGTGAAAGGGCCTCTCAGCCCCGATGGGTCATTTGGGTGATAAGGCTGACCTAACCCCATCTCCTTTAGATTCAGGCAGCAACAGGGGCTGACTGACGGGAGAAACGAACGATGTTGTTCGCTGTTACGGATTTGCTCTGACCGAGCAGGCTTCAGTCACCCTCCTCATGCCCCGTCGAAACCATTGCAGCCCCAATTAAGTTGATTTATGGAGCTGAGCGGAATCGAACCGCTGTCCGAAGCACTGGTGTGAATCACCTAGTCCAGAAACTGGACATAAGCATTCTGCCAGTTCTTAAGGGTTAATGGTGCCTCTTCTATGACTCCACTATCTATCAAGAATCTCAATGCATGTTCTAGCAGTCTTACCTCAGGGTTTAGAAATAGCTGCTGAAGAGGAACTGCAGGCTCTTGGCGCTAAAAAGCTTCAAATACAACGAAGAAGTGTTGCCTTTGAAGCTGATATGCCTTGCTTATACCGAGTTTATTTGCAAGCCCGTTTACCATTTCGAGTATTAAGAGAGATAGCCTGTTTTTCTTGCAAATCTCCCTCAGAGCTATATAAGCAAATTCAAGAAAGCTTTTATTGGGAAAAATGGCTTACCCCTTCTAGAAGTTTCAGAGTTGACGTATCAGGAACCAGCAAACTCTTTCCTCATAGTCACTTCACCGCACTACAAGTTAAAAATGCCTTAGTTGATCTTCAAAGAAACTTATGGAGAAAACGTTCAAGTATTGATCGAAACAACCCAGACTTATGTCTTCATCTGCATCTGAAGGAAGACACAGTCTTTTTAAGTCTGGATGGCTCAGGAGAAAGCCTTCATCGGCGAGGCTACAGAGCAGCGATGGGAGAAGCACCTTTAAAGGAAAACATTGCGGCAGGATTAATCAAGCTCTGCGGGTGGGATCAATCAATACCTCTTGTCGATCCAATGTGTGGTTCAGGCACATTGCTTATTGAAGCAGCAGCAATAGCACTAGATCTTTGTCCAAGTATTGGAAGATCGTTTAATTTAGATAAGTGGGCAGATTTCAATCAAAAACTTTGGGTAGAAGAAAAAGAAAAAGCCATGAATAAAGAAAATTTCTCTAAACCAATTCCAAAAATAATTGGATGTGAAGCAAACTATTCAATCGCCAAACAAGCGAAGTCAAATATTGACACAGCAAGACTTAATAACGTAATAGAAATTAAAAATACTAACTTCCAAAGTCTTGATCTGCCTAATAAACCTGGCATTTTACTTTGCAATCCTCCATACGGAAAACGTCTTGGTAATGAAGAAGATCTAAAAGAGGTTTATAAGCAACTTGGCAATTTCCTTAAACAAAAAGCCAAGGGATGGGAGTTTTGGATGCTAAGCGGGAATCCTCTGCTAAGTTCTGCTATCAAAATGAAATGTTCTCAAAAAATTCCTATTAACAATGGGGGAATTGATTGCCGATGGATGAAATATTCAATCTATTAAAAATCTAAATTATGGCTTGCCTAAAACCGCTTTAGTTGTTCGAGAGATTCCCTCTAAGGTCTCAGGAAGGTAAGGGCCTTTAGCTAATTGTCCTCCAACACGCAAACTAATTCCTGCAAGTAGAAGGTCAAATAAGGCTACGAGGATTAAAGCGTTAACTAAAGTCCAGCCAAAGTTGTTTTCTAACAAAGAAACAACAGCTACCTCAACTGCCAACAAGGCAAACAAAGTAAAAGCTCCCCCCATTGCAAGAAAAACCACTCCACTGATCAACCTTCTTTTCTCTCTATCAACTTCCTGAAGTGCAATTCGCACGTGGAGGTCCATTACTGATCCTGCAAGAGCTGTCACGCGCGCTGCAGCTCCCAAGCCTCTAGATCGACTGGAATCACTCATTAGTTACGTCTGCCTCCAGAAAGAAACAAACCAATCATTAGTCCCACGCCTGCTGCTATACCAAGAGCTAGCAAAGGTCTATTTCTTACTGGCTTCTCAAGCCTAGGGCGAAGAGTTTTATTCAAATCATCCAATAAATCTTCTAACTGCTTTTCCAGAGGTTCAAGACTGTCAGCGAAATCCTTGGTTCGATCACTTGCAAGATTCAGCAACTCCTCTAGCTGCTCTCTAACCCTATAACCGCTTTCTGGGTTAGAGGACTGCTGAATGACTTTCACAACCTCATCCAAGCTCCCTCGAGTTGCTTCTAGCGTTTGCTTAGCAACATATGGCCACCTCTCCTGGATTCTTGGCAAAAGGGACTCAAAACGTTCACTAAAACGTTGCTCTGAATTCTCAGAGGAAGTGGGTGAGGCGTCCTCAACTGTTGTCTGAGGATCGCCATATAAGGAATTCGGTGATTCCATTTGATCCTGTCGTATGTCCCAAAGCCTAGTGAGACCTTCACGAAAAGAAACCCCCCCTTTTTTTATTTTCAGCTCCGAGAGCAAATATATCCCCACATGCCTCTGCTAGGAACCATTTTGCGCTAACACCACAAGCAAATGTCGAAGAATAAATCTAAGATTTCATTTCATTTATCTTCAACCTTATCGCCAAAGAAACCTCTCTAGTGCTAGAGGTTTGCTGCAACAACCCTCTTTTTCTCGCAATCATGCACGCCGGACTGTCCGTATTGTTTTTTGCCTCAGCAGGCATGCTTCCTAACACCAACCAACAAATGGGGGTCGCAGTGGCAGGTGCAGCAGGTCTGCTAGCAATTGCCTTGTTGTTCACAAAGCAACCCAAAACTTAAATCTTCACCCGCATCCATTTTTTGAACACAGAGGCAGCTGAAGCTAAAGATTCTCCTAAGGAGAGTCTTTGGTTTTAGCTGGTGATTGTTCATTGCATCAATTTAGATAAGGATACTTCTACAAAAATCCTTTCAGTGCCAATCGAAGACCCTATAAAACCTAGTCTTGAAAACCAGTTTCAAACTGAGAAGCTGGGGA
>QCGE01000018.1 GCA_003278195.1 Prochlorococcus sp. AG-363-P08 | reverse complement strand
TTGACAGAAAAAAAGAGGCTTGGATGTATTTGATGGGAAGAATTGGTCAGCAACAATTCGGGATTACAAATCAAATAGAAAAATGGTTAAGAACGCATGAATTAAAAGCCTGGAGGGTTTTGGATCAAATAGGTCCTTTTAATGGAGAATTGATTTATGAAATCGAATCGAAAGTAAAATTATGGCTTCGTAGCAAAATTGGGACAATTGAAGGTACATCCGAGAATTGGTATACGACCCTCTTAGAAGTTAAAAGCTTGGAGGATTTATTTAATCAAGCAGGAATTGATAAAGGATCTCGTCCGAACTGAAACTGTCTTAGAGACTTAATGATCTATTGACTCCCTTTTTTCGTACATATTTCGTACATATCCCCCCAGAAGTGTCCAGACATCGGGCTAAAGCTTAGTTAGCCATTTGACCGAGTTTCCAATAGCGAACTCTCCTTGGGATAAGACGATAATTATGAGTCTGATTTGTTTTTGATTTATTAGAAATACATGGTGGTAAGGGTTAAACGTATTTCGGCCTCCATTCAGGCATGGGGTCAGTCAATAGCTGTCACACAAAAGATATATTTTACAGTAAGTTTTCTTTATGACATATGATTTCCCATTTCATCATTTCTTATTTAAGATGGATTAGCTATTGTTAACTATCAACTCTAGTAATGCCGTTATTAACCTACGATTATTCTTCTACGGAGAACCCTCAAGATAAGTTCTTTTTATCTAAGAAGGACGCTATTTTTATCTTTGCTCTAGCTCTTTTAGTCCGACTCTGCTTTGCTTTTTTCTCTGGACTAGGCCCTGAGCATGGTGCAGATTTTACAAATAGGTATGATATTCTTAGTGATAATATCTTAAATGGCGAGTATAATCTAAATCAAGAGATATTTATAATTTCACCACTATTACCATATTTACTAGCTTTTTTTAAGTTTTTATTTGGCTCTAATTGGTTTATCTATTTTTCAGGTTTTCAGATCTTACTTTCGTCCTTATCTGCTGTCTATTTATCTAGTTCAGCAAAAATTATATTTTCTAATCGATCCATAGCTCTCGTTGCAGGAGTTATCTATTCAATAATGCTTACTTGCGTATATTATGTACACTTACCTGGCCAGGAATCTATCTTCCAGTCTTTATTTATAATCTCCTTTTATTATATCTCACTTTATATGGTTTGCAGAGATACTAAAAGTATATCTTTATTTGCCCTTACCTTTACTCTGGCTTTATTGACTAAGTCCCACATTATACTTTCTTTACCTTTTTGGATCTTCATTATCTTAAGAGGCAATTTTTCAATTAATAAAAAAATTCTTCACCTACTGATCTCCTCCTTAATACTAATTCTGTTGACAATGCCTTATGGTATTTATAATCAAAAAGTCAATGGCTTGTATGTTATTTCTTCCAGTGGAGGAGGAGGACATTTTATAACTTCTAGGAATGATGACTTTTACAAATTACTAGTTAAAACCCCCCCTAAAGATAGTGAAGAATACAAACGTTTGCTTAGACAGGAATTTCCTGCAATGGACAGAGATAATTTCCCTCCAGGTTTAACCCACAAGGAATTACAAAGAGCATACATGCTAAAAGGATTTAAATGGATTTATGCAAATCCCTTGAAGGAAGTTCAGTTAATAACTTACAACCTTATTAATCACTTAAGGCCAGGTACAGCTTTTAGATATCATTCTACCCAGCGGAACTTATTAGCATTACTTTTTAATCTACCCATATATCTTTTCGCCTATCTCCAACTAGCACGGTCAACCAAACAAGCATCTAAGCATCTACCAGCATATACTGTTTTCTTTACAATGATACTATTCTCAATTCTATACTTTTCTCAGACTAGATTCCGTGTAATAACTGTAGAACCTATTTATATAATTTATGCAGCTCCTGCCATTACAAAGTATTTAAGACGTACTAAATTATTATCAGTATAGGCCATATCTAGTTTTATTCTATTAATCTGCCTTTAAAGTTACTAATTGATTTTGTTTAGTTTATTTTGAAATTGAAAGTGAATTGATCGCTTTAGCTTTTATCTCGTCTAATGCCTTCGCATATCCGATTTAAATATTCCGCTGACGATCTGCTGACGTTTAAGGGCATAACAGCCAATACAGGGCTGGACAGCGTGAGAGTGTGAGAGTGATTGGCATATCTTGGATCTGTGTGATCGCTCAGGGTTACCAGAATAAGGGGGCAAATATCCAGTATCAAATTTTCATAGCGGGTGCTTTAGGAGCACTAGGTCGCAGGTTCGAATCCTGTCGCCCCGATTAGGCTTTGAAGAAATAATAAAAACGGTTGTGTGCAAAATGTGTGCAATCCGGTCCTGTTAGTACAAGCTTTTTTCATGTATTACGTCGTATTGAGATGAATAGTGCTAGTAAATCACTGCGATTATTAGTTCCTTTGGTTTTAATTGGAATCGCTTGGGTTCAGGAGCTAATTGATCAGATCTGGTTTGGTGGAAATTGGAATCTTCTAATGGGAGGGGGGTATCCATGGTGGGGACTTTTTACTGCTCCTTTCAGTCACAGCGGATTTAGTCATTTGCTCTCAAACACACTTCTGTTTCTCCCTTTGAGTTGGCTCGTCCTTTCAAAAGGACTACGTGATTACATCTCTGTCTGGGCATGTGTTTTGTTTGTCGAAATATTCCAAGTGTTCTTTTGGACTACTCCAGCACATGGGATTTCAGGAGTGGTATTTGGCCTACTTGGATACTTGTTGATTATTGGCTTTCTCGAAAAACGTTTTCTTGCAATTGCCCTCACCGTGATTTGTTTTGGACTGTATGGCCATTTCCTTCCATCTTTGCTGCCATGGAATGTGCCCCAAGGTATTAGCTGGATAGGACATTTCAGTGGCTTTATAGGTGGACTATTAGGGGCTTTAGGCATTTATAGAGAACCTGACAAGGTTTAGTACGCATCAGGATTCTTTCTTTTGAGCTTTCTCGCCTGGCTATGGCAACTATCAGGCGACCAGCGATTTCTTATCGCTTCCATAAGGTCGTAAATAAATTCGTCAGGGCATTCAAGTTCCTCTTGTAATTCGTTGAGTTCATCAATGAAGAACTCAGAAACACGAGAAATAGACCCAGTATTTTGTTCTTCTGTTGGCTTCCACTGCTCACTCATTTGGATGGTTTCTTTAGACCGAACATTTCTGCCATCTTGCCAGTTAAAGCAAAGTATCCAATAGCCCCAACAAACAATCCAAGAGCAATCAGATTAGGAACAATCCCTCCAATAATCTGTGCTTCTCCAAAACCCAGAAAAGTAATCACAACAAATACTCTCGCCCAGTTATCAGCAAAAATCATTGTCATCTGACTTCTAGAAGACCTTAAATAGATAGGCGGAAGCGAAGGGTATGACCCTCCACCGCACTAAAGCATTTCTCTAAATCTAATGAACATCATCAAAGCGTCCGCCGTTGTATTAACTAGCTGGTGATGTATGGGTGACGCAAAACCCAAGGGAAAGAACTATTGCCAATGGGAGGTCAAGAACTCCTTCATAGCTTCATCTTGATTAGACAACGATTACTTTCCTTGGTTAAGGAATAGTGCAAATATCCTGTGACTTTTAATCTTCTTTCATGGCAAAAGGGTTCTGGATAGTCACAACAACCATCACAAGTCCTGCTTTTAAAGACTATGTGGAGGCTTTTCAACCATGGGTGGAATCAGTAGGTGGATCCGTCTTCGCAAAGGACATGGATTCAAAAACCGTTGAAGGGAAAGGCGGAAAACTTGCAGTAATCATTGAATTTCCTTCCAAAGAGGCTGCAATAGTTGCCTACAACAGAGCCGACTATCAAGAACTCAGTAAATTGCGTTGGGCTAATTCAACTGATACCAACATTACGATTATGGATGGCTCTGTAACCCACTAATCAATCTTTGATTGGGTACGCCAGGTCGCCGGTTCGGCCCTGTCGACCCAACAAGATTTTTATTATTGGATTTTTGCAAAAATTACTGAATAGAGTTTGCTCAATCAATAGTGGCTAGTAATTGAAAAGCAAAATTTATTTCGATGAAAGATCCCCGTTTTGACAAGGACTGGACAAAAGCCCTTTTTAGATTGGCTTTTGCTGGAAGTCGACTTCTTAGCTACTGCCTGCCAGGTCAGTCATTAAAAGGGTCGAACGATCAAATTTAGGAAAAAAGATTGATTGACACCAATACAGTAAAAAGCCAAGTTGCAGCTTTTTTTTGCTGGGTACCAGCCTGAAGCAATGGCTTAAAAGGGTTCATTTCCATGAGCTAGGCATAAATGCTCATATTATTTTATACGACAGAGGGGCGAAATGCTTAAGGTTTTCTACTGATTTGCATAAGAAAAACTTTTAGGGCTATTTAGGAAAACTTTTCTATGGCCATGCATCTATTGAATTTTTCTTTATTTAGGGTTCTCTGGAATGCGCATCATTAGTGTTATTGCTCCATTCATTTTCTGTCCATTGACACTGATTTGTATTTATCTCTCAGTCACATCCCCTTCACAAGAAAAGCAAGACCAAGGCGCCGCAACGATCACTCTCAAGAAGTAGAGCAGAAAAGGAGGTTATCTGAGAAAATACTTTTGCAAATGGTGGGTCCAAGTCCATCGATTCATTCTGAGTCTTTTCATGCGTAGCTTATTTTTTCTAGCTTTTAGTCTTGGCCTTACTCTTCCATTATCAAGCTGTAGCACAAAAAAAGAAGTGTATTTAGATAGCAAGCCTGTGATTGTAGAAACAATAAAAAGCGCTAGTGAATCATGGAATGGAGATTCTTATGAGTATCCAAAAGGTAAAGCACAAATAACACTTCAGCGAATAACTGCTCAACCTGGCTTTAAAACACCTCTTCATTTTCACTCACAGCCTGGGATTGCTTATCTAGTCAAAGGAAATCTAACGTGTGGAACAATTAATGGAAAAGTATTGAAAGTTGGACCTGGAGAAAGCTTCTCAACTCCTCAGAATACTGTGCATTACTGCGAAAGTGTTGGGAAAGAATCTGCGGTTGTTTTTGTTACATCTGCAGGAGTAAAAGGTAGTGAGTTAACTATTCCGTATAAGAAATAAGAGGTTATCCAGAAAAGATATTAAGAAATTTCATGAAGTAGTTTGGCAAGAGCGTCTTATGGTGAGCAAAAAGGTTCTTATAGATTCGTAAGGTGTTGAGAATACAGATGGCCAATATTTACAAGATCATCTGATGCTCTTTGAAACCTAGGAGTAAGGTTCGCGTTATGTCACAAGAATAAGATGAAAGATTCAACAAAGCAAAAAAGAATACAATTTAATTACTAGTTGCTGCAAAGAGAGCTAGCTATGATTTTTTTTCATAGAATAATAAGAACAAGAGAATGATTCAATGGGGGAAGCTAAAAGAAGACAAGACCTAGGCTTGGGTCCAAAGGAGAGAAAGAAAGAATTAAAACCTAATTCAAACAATCTCCTGAGCAAATATCCTAGCCTTCCATACATCCTTATCGGTCTTTTTATTGCCTATCTGATTTTTGATGTAATCAAGTACTACTCAAATTAGTTAAAACTTGTATGGAAATATATTATTAGATCTAAAACTAATAATTAAACTCAATCAAGCAAAAAGGTCAAGGATCGAGGGTGGAAAGAAGATTAGTTAAATTTTCTATTTAAAGATGTAAGTATTGCTTTAGATCAATCTGCATATCCATCGTCATCATCAGAATGAATACTCTTAGGGGCATTTACTGACGTCTGCTCATACCATGGATGAACAAAGGATGCTGGATCAGAGTAGACTTCGCTTTTCAGCTCTGTTAAAAGGGATTCTAAGTCTTGGATAATCCTCTTTAGATTTTCCTTTTTCATGTATCTTGTTGACTACATCAAAGAGTCTAGTCATAAAAAAGATATAAATAGGTACATAGTCTTAAAAAGTAAGAAGTATAGATTATAGAAGTTTTGTGGGATTATAAAAACACATACTATTTATGAGTAAGATGGAAATCAACTAGGTGGGTTAGATATATCAGGGAAGGCGCTGTGATGCGCTTATGGATGCAGGTTAATGGACTAATGTAGACTAGTAGGTGAAAAAAAGTATTTGAAGCATGAATAACAGGCAATCACAAGGAGTAGTTAAAACAATAAAAGAAGAAGTATTAAAACCATTAAGCCATCAAATGGTTGATGCGATACAAAATCAATTTTTAATAATTATAATTGTATTAGCTGGCTTTTGTAGGGGTTATTATCTTAGGCAACCGATTAAATATGATGAGTCTTGGACATTTCTCAACTATGTAAACCAGGCTAACCCGCTGAGGGTTTTCTGGTACAACGCATTTAATAACCATTTATTAAATACGATACTCATAAAAATATCTACAGTAATTTTCGGTGATAGTCTTTTAAGCATTCGATTAGTAGCATTTACAACTGGTTTATCAATAGTTTTGCTGGTGTACTTATTATCAAGAAAACTAGGACAAATAGGGATCTTTGGTTCATTAGTAACAGCTGTAACTCCATATCTAATAGGTTACTCAAGTAATGCCAGGGGTTATTCTCTATTAATATCGATCAGCTTGTTCCTTAGCTTAATAGGTATAACATTCTTAAAACAAATTAATCTCAAAAGGGAAGATATTGATCAGAATAAGCTTTTTATTCTAGCAATAATAGCTGCTCTTGGACTACTTACCCTTCCTACGATGGCTTTTCCTATAGTAGGGATATATACGTGGATGGGTGCTTATGCGTATACACAGGGTTACAAAATAAAAAAAATTATTATAGGACTATTTGGCAAGTCTGGATTATTAATATTAGGTATAAGTGCTTTATTTTACTCACCTACATTAATTTTTACTAGGCGAATCATTTCATATAATGAGAGGTTTGCGAAGGGCGAAGATATAGATCGTATTACCTTTCTATCGAGAATGCCCACTGAAATAATTAATACATTTAAAACATTTACGAATCAAATACCAAGTCAATTAATAATAGTATTTTTAATACTAGTGCTGATTGGTTTTGCTTCCAATTCTGGAGACTTCGTAAGCAGAAGACTATTAATTCCATGCATAATTGGAAGTTCATTTTGCTCCTATCTTTTAATGAAATTAGAGTTATATCCAAGAATATGGATATATCTGATACCTTATTTTGCAATATATGCTGATGCAGGGTTTAGTTCGATATTTGAAAAGCTAAGAAACTCAACAAGGAAGTTATTAATTGTTCTAATATTTGCTGCCTCAATAATGACTATAAGAATAACAATATATCAAAGTCCGGTATACACTCTAGAGGAAAAAAGTTATCCAGAAGCCCCTATAATCATGAACTACTTAAAACAAAAGAATATAAATACAGATTCCCAAATAGAAAACATAATAGTTCCTTCTCATTCAGAAACTCCTATGCTTTTCTATCAATGGTACCTCAGAATGCCGTACACTGTTAATGGTTACCATCTAAAAAGAGATAACAGTATCTATAGTTGGGTTGAAGGCTTCAAATCGGATCTTTATAAGTTTCTTAGAATAAAACCACAATCTAAAATTATATCCAAGGATTCTTTAAATGCAAACTATTATATAATAAATAATATTGAGCAAAATATGGCTGATCTAACAAAAGATAAATATCAAGAGGTATTTAAATATGGTGAAATGAGTCTGTATAAAAAAGCAAATAGTCAATAAAACTTGAATTATGCTCTAGAATTATTATTCAACAAGTAGGAAGCATTTTCAATTATCTTAACTACATTAACGGCCAACATAAGATCATTGATAGAATAGCTTGAAGTAGAAAGTAACTTGGAAAATTCCTTTATTACTATAGATAGTGGTTGAGTATTTTCACAAGAAATTTTATTACCATAATTCTCGCCACTAAAGTTAGTTCCAGTAACAGGTGAAATAAGCAAGGGATTTAATGAAAGAGGAGAATAAATGAGGTTAAATTTCTCATAGGATAATATTAGCTCTCGTCTTTTTCTGCGCATTAAATTACCTGTTTCTATATAAACTCTGGTTTCTTTATTTGCAAAGCCCAAATTGAGAGCTACAACCTCAGAATTTGAATTTGAATCAATTCCTTTCTCTAGGTATTTAGCTGAAATAGAGTTAGGCATATCATCTAGTAGATCAAGACACATAGATATATCATGAGGAGCATAATCCCATAGTGCACGAACATCAGTTCTAAATGGTCCATGGTTTCCACCAATAGAACGAATAGAGATAGGTGAATTCAAATTGAACATAATATTTTTTATTTTTCTATATGCAGGGTGAAAAAGATGGATGTGATTAACCATTACTAATACCTGTTTATGCATTGCTAAATTGAGAATTTCGAGAGCTTGATTATGATTGACTGTAAGTGGCTTCTCTACTAATACTGGAATACCTGAATTTATTGCAGTTCTTAGAATATCTGCGTGTGTGTTTGGAGGACTTGCAATAATCAAACCATCTATATAAGGGGACATTGCAACTTTGTGCCAATCGTCCTCAATAAGACAATCAGGAGATAAAAGTTTTGCTGTACTAGGGTTTCTACTTGAGACATGAACTAGATCAATATCATCAAAACTATTAATTGTATTTATATAGTTTATACCCCAATTTCCAGCTCCAATCAGGCCCAAAGATACTTTAGATAATGTCAAGAACTATTGGTATCCTGTGTAGACATCCTTAGACCATTCTAGGAATCTATTTAAACCATCATCTAACATAACTTTTGGCTCATAATCGAGAATTAGACGGGCCTTATGTATGTCGGGTGCCCTACGATTGGGTTCATCATCTGGGTAGCTATCTGGATATTCAATTAATTCATAATTAACCTCACTTGAAGATATTTTCTTTATACGTTTGACTAAGTCAATCATAGATATTTCTGGGAACGGATTACCTATATTGTATGTGTCTCCAGGTATTCCCCGAAGGATTACACGTAAAAAACCTACCATTGCATCTGTGATATAACAAAATGTTCTTGTTTGATTGCCTGTTCCATAAACATGAAGAGGCTTATTAGCTTTGATCCTGCTAACGAAATTTGGCAATACGCGATAATCAGTTTCTTGCATTCCTGGACCAAAAACATTGAACGGTCTAATTACGTTTGTATGAACACCTTTACGAGTATGAAAAATATAGCAAAGGGTTTCTCCTACACGCTTACTTTCGTCATAACAAGCTCTGGGACCTTGGCAAGAGACATTTCCTCGATAACTTTCGGTCATAGGTACATGCCTTGGGTCAGGATCACCATAAATTTCTGATGAAGAAAAAAATGTAAATCTAGCGTTAGACTTAGCTGCCAACTCAAGCATATTTCTAGTGCCAGATATAGCTACGTCCAGTGTCTCTAGGGGGTATGCACGATAATAATAAGGGCTTGCTATTCCGGCGGCATGGATAACATAATCAAGAGATTGGTCCCATTCAAGTGGTTGAATTACATCGTGCTCTATAAAAGTAAAATTATCATATTTTGGAATTTGACGACCTTCCTTACCTGCTGTAATTAAGTTGTCTAGAATTACAATATTTGCTGGTTTTTCAAGTACATGCTTATTTAGATAGTTAAAAATTTCAATAAAGTATCTACCAAGAAAACCTTGACCTCCTGTAAGCAAGAATTTCTTGCCAGAAATTTTTGACGCGTCGACTCTTAAACGATCAACAATTTCTGCGATGTCAGATGATAGAAAAAAATCAGTCATGCTTCAAATAACCTGAACTGTTGGGAGAGGGAGGATAAAATGTCCTCCATCAATTAAAAATCGGTTGTGCTTCTCCATAATAGGATTAGCAAAATTCCATGCCAATAAAAGTAGGTAGTCTGGTTTCCTTTTATATATTTCCAAAGTTGGCAGAACAGGTATATGTAGTCCTGGAGTGAATAGACCTTGCTTAAGTGGGCTGTCATCAACTATAAAATCAATTTGATCGCTATCTATACCAAATTCATACATAAGGGTAGTGGTTTTAGCTGGGGCTCCATAGCCGGCTATTGATTTACCTTCCTGTTTGATTTTTTCTAAGCAAGTATTTAAATCATACTTTACACTTGAAATCCGATCTGCTAATTTTTTTAATGTTAAAGATTTATTAAGGCCTATCGATTTCTCGAGTTGAATTAATTGTTCTACAGATTTATCTACTTGTCGTGTGCCAGAGGCCAATTGAGCTACACCTCTTATTGAGCCTCCATGGGTCGTAACACGTTGAACATTAATGAGTTCCATTCCATTATTTGAAAAGAAATTCTTGAGTGGTATTACACTGTGGTACGAGAGATGTTCATGATAAATAGTGTCAAAAAGTGTTTTCTCAAAAACATCAACTAAATAGGAAACTTCAAAAACAAATATACCATCTTGTGCTAAAAGATTTTTCACTCCATGTATAATTTCTTGAAGGTTATCAGCATGAGCAAAGACATTGTTAGCTGTTATCACAGATGCAAAACCTCTATCTTTACAAATATCCCTAGATAAGCTAGAAGTAAAAAAGCTCGGTAATGTTTCTATTCCATTTTTGGTTGCATTTTCAGCTATTGATATCGCTGGATCAATTCCTAATATGCGAAATCCACTCTCTTTGAAAAACTTGAGAAGAGTGCCATCATTTGAACCAATATCTATAACTAGGGAGTCAACATTAGGCTTAGAATATAGTTGAATAATCGATTGTGCGTAATCTTTAAAATGGTTTATAAAGTTAGGAGAAGTTCCTGAAACATAAACATAGTTTTCAAACAATAATCTAGGATCAACTATATCTGTTAATTGTAGGTGAGCACAATGCTCACAAAAAAACAATTCCAATGGAAAGGTCTCTTGTTCGATATTTTTATTATTTGAATCTACGAAAGAATTTGCTGGCGGGGTAGAGGCTAGCTTTAGAACAGAGGTAAGGTCATTTGAGCCACAAAGCCTGCAGGTAGTTCTCCGAAAATGATTATTCATGCTTTAATTATTCTGAAGGAAGCCAAGATATTGAATCATTCGCATCAACTAAATTTACTCTAACCACATCTGATTCATATGTCTCTTGGTCTCTACTATTTCTAGATAGTGTTAGAAAGATTGTGTCAGTTGGGAATTTCATCGCGTGGTCTACTAATGGTGGTGTAAAAACCATTTGACCCTCCATAACTAACAATTTTTCAGGGTCCTTATTTGAGCCTGTAGGACGATGATAGTATTCAATACTACCGGAGATTACATAGCAATAGTGCCAGTCGGTTTTGTGAAAATGGTTAGCTCGTAGTGAACCAGCTTTTGATTCAATCATAACAGCACTTTTCATCATCCTGTCTACAAGGGGTTGAATATTTCCTCTAACATCTACAAAGGGTTTCTCGAGAGAAACTATTGGTTGGTTTGGCCAACTATCAATTTCTTCCTGTGTGATTGGCTTGATATCTTTTTTTGACATTGATAACTGTGATAATTTATTTTCTAAATATATCATCGAAATAAGCGCTTTGTCAGTATAGTGCTTACTACGGGAAAGAGATGATAAGCTCTGATTTTTTTACCTTCATCATAGGTTCTTCCATAATAACTAATTGGTACCTCGTAGACTTTTTTACCCTTTGCAATTGCTTCCGATAATATCTCTGCATGCTGCTCCCACCCTTCAGTTATTATTGACTGAATAGGAAAGAGATCCTTCCTATAAACCAAATAACAACTATAAATATCTGTAAAAGTAGTGTTATTAAGTATATTAAACAAGAAAGTAATCATCTTATTCCCCACTCTATGCCAGAAATACGAAACTCTTGTTATTGGAGATGCAACAAGCCTGCTGCCCATTACGATATCTGCCTTTAAACGCAAGACCGGTTCAAGAAGTTTAGTATAATCAGCTGGATCATATTCAAGATCTGCATCTTGAAATAAGATAAATTCTCCTGTAGAGCTTTCTATCCCTGCCTTAACAGCGGAGCCCTTTCCTCTATTTTTAGGTTGAGCAAGGAGAAGTGTATACAAATCAGGGCGCTCATGTAAAAGTTTTAATGTTGAATCCTTAGAGCAATCATCTATTACTATAACTTCAAGATCTACTTTTTCTATTTTAACTTTTGATACTTTCTCAAGTAGTTGAATTATTGAATCCTCTTCGTTGTAGGCAGGTACGATAACAGAAACTTTAACCATCTAATTGCTTAAGCACTAAGAAATAATTCGTATATTATATCATAAAAATGCATCACCTCGAAATATTAGATTTTTCAGCCAATAGATAACACATATTACGATACAAGTATAATTATTACTCCAAAAGTGGTTTTTGAGTAGTCTATCAGAATTAATCAGCGTAATCAGAAAGGAGGGAAGAGAATCTCAAAGAAAGATAATTACGGATGGAAAGACTTGCTAGTTGATGCGGCAATTGTTTCTGTAATATTTGGATTGACCCTTGTGATAGTTGGTTCATTCCCTGACTTTTTTGGAAAGTATTTACCTTTTTTAAAATAAATGAAATGGCCACCTAATCAAAAATGGACCTCAGCTAAAATCAAAAAAGGTTATCGCCACTTTGAAATTAAGAATTTTGGAGGCAAGGGGGATGGCAGATGGGTTGAACTTTTCCCTATTCTAAATAAAGTAGTTAGCTTCCGAGTAAAATTTAGTGAACTAAAGAATAAGAAGGAATGGGAAAGTGGTTGGGTTCAACTTGAAGATAATAAAGATTAAAAGTTAGGGAACATCTAAAAGTCTATTTCTTATTTACTTAATTTAGATCGTTATTAAATTCAATTAAAAGCCATGATTCTTCCAGTACCGCTATCTCTGTGATTATCTGGCAAAAAAGGGAACTTATCTTCAGGACCCAAAAGCTCATTAATGCTTTTTTCTTCGTTTATTTGCTGATGGTCGATTTTATTATTGTTATCAGTTTCTATTCTTTTAGCGACATCTGCTTTGGCAACTTGAGATAAAGGGTGAAAAAGAATAAATAAGCCCAGAGACAATGTAAGAATTAAACGAATCATTATTTAGAACAGAAATCAAAGTTTGATTTATTATGACTCAACTCTGATAAATGTACAGTAAAAAAGAAAACTGAGAATTCAATGCAACTTTGCCTCTTCTTATAAAGACTGTGCCCAATTAGCCTTATTGACTGCTTCAGGCAACTGATAGCTGACAATACAAAAACTACTCATAGCTGAAAGATATCCAACACGGTTTCCTCACATGGAACTCAATAAAACAATTATTGATAGTTTTTTTGACATGAATGGTTTATGTTAATTGAGTGGGGCAACAATTTTATTAACTCCTTAAATCATGAGCTCTGAAGAAGGTGGTGGAATGGTACCAGGTCTTGCCGCAATTGCTATCTCAGCAGTATTTGCGGCTGGAATTGGATTTTTGATACTCCAATTCGTCCCAAAAACTCTTTTTTGATATAAAGAATTTCTTTAATTCAATGAAAAGTCTTCTTAGTGCCACCAAACGGATGGCAATAAAATAGCTAAGGGGAGTTCTTCGCTATCAAAGGCTGGCTAAAGGTTTTAGAAGATATAAGTAAGATGGTCTCAGGCTATACCTACTTGCATTCAAGCCAGAGTCACAACCATTTCTATAGAAATTCCTAAAGACAGCACAGCCATAAGCACATAATCGTTTTTATAGTTGGTCGAATGGTAAACCTTTTCCTTAATTCACATGTCTGATCAAGACACCACACCCACACCCCAGAAATGGGATTACACCTCTAACAGGCAAAATCTTATTACTGGAGGAATGGTGGTAGGAGGGAACCTACTAGTAATACTGATATATCTTCTTTATAGAACAGTTCCATCTGTACATGAATTTATTTCTGGGAAACCTTTATAGAAGAGATAACAAAGCATGTTATTGCTTAAGTAAGACATCCCAAAAAAACCAATAAAATTATTAAATTGATTTTTAGATCTGTTTACAGTTTTCTTACAGTAATTATTAAGACCATAAAAGCAAGAAAATCAAACTCTCAGAGATTGTTTTGCCATGTATGTGTGTTTCAGGAGAACTAAGCAAGCATCGGCATAAAAACGAGAAAAATCCTTGACATAAAAAAAGTGCTTATTAGAGGTCAAGACCTAGCCCCTTCAACCCAATCAATCAAGCATCTGAGGAAAAGAAGTAATGTGGTCAGTTTTCGAGATGCAACAGAGTGCATCGTGCACCTCCTTTAAGGGGTTATATATGAGGGGCTTTTCAAGTTATTGATGATTCACTTAACCCACCTCATTGATTTCGCCACTCAGCTTCCACACCCTTCAGATCTAGGTTTGGTCAAGCCTTCAGGTGGATTTCAGTTGATACCAACTGTTTTTGGTGTGATTGCCATTATCCAGGTATCCCAATTCCACTGGTATGCACGTGACAAAAACGATCCTTCTAAAAGATTCCAACGCTAAATTTTCTTTTGGGCTGGAATAACACTCCTGCCTAAATTTATTTAAATAAAGTGCTTGATTTCCAATACTAGAGTGGAATCAAAGGGACGGCCTTGTGTTGTCCCTTTTTTTTGTCTATTAAACTAACAACAAATTCAAGTCAAAAGTATTAAAATCGATTCAAAAGAAATAATTTCACAGAAATTGTTTGTATAAATTTGGTTAGATACGCTAAATAACTCTAACCAGAAAACCAGATGGCATAGATTTTCCAATATCTTGAATTATCTGAAATGATCAACACAGATTGGTAATATTAATACTCTATTAAATGGCTTGCAAAATGGTTAGATATCTCTCTACCAACCCTTTATAAAGCTAGGGTTTAAAGTCATTACAAACATCCTTTATGAGTTTAACTTCAAAGTTCTTTGAAGGGCTACTCCAGCCCTTCCATGATCCTTCCTTGCCAGTAACATTGATTTTTTCTTTTAAACAATTAACAGCTAAATAAAAGCCTTTTTTCGCCGCATTAAAAGACTGTGCGACATAACTACCTTTCATTGGTCTCCAAACAGACCAATCCACCTCAATAGGTCCATAGGATCTGAGTTGAGATTTCGTGCCGTCAATGCCTCTGACACAGGTCCAATAATCAATGGCGCCCTGGCAAATCTCATCTGTTGCTTTTGACACCGTTGCTGTAGCTGTTGGTGTACTGAAAGTAAATAGGGCTATTGAGGCAAAAGTAATAACACGCATTTTAATAACTCACTCGAAGCAGCTATGGATAAAAGGAAGAGAAAGGGCTTTATCCATGCAAGCCAGGACATAAGAACCAGAGTCAATTTAGTCAGAAAAACTCAAACATGTACAGATGGCATTGCAAAGAGAAAAGCCTAATTGCAAGATTTTATTCAAGGCATATTTCTCTGAAATGCTTTAAGGCCTCCTCTAAAGAACAAAGAGCAACCACAAAATGAGTATTCTCCTCTAGAGCGAAATCAGGAAAACTACGTTTAATTGGCATAGGTATGAGAGATCTATCCTCTTGAGGTATCCCTCAAGAGGCTTTTTATCCAATAATTCCTGAAAATCGCTAACCGGTTGAACTCTTATAAAAAAAGAGGGAGGGGTTTGTTAAGCTTCTATCATCTTTAGCGAATATGACGCCTAAGAGGGCTAAATCTAATTTTCCAAATGCTAATGCCGCAAAAAGAAGAACTAATGAAAATAGGTGGGAAAGTCAATATTGACCTTGAGAAGGTAAGCGATCGTATCCCAGAAAAACTCCTAGAGAAGTTAAATACAAACACTTCAGGAATTATCTTCGATTATAAAATAACAGATGGAGGTGGCATAGGTTTTATAGTCGAACTAGTAGATGGTTCTATGAGTTGGTTTTTTAAAGAAGAACTAAAGAACTACTCAAGTCCATCTAAAGATGATATAGAAAGAAGTCAACAAACAAAAGGTGGAACAAGCATAGTCAGATCAAAGCTATCAACCTATTCAAGTCAAAAGAATTTTTTAGTTAAAGGAAAAATGAGCATAGAAAGCGATTACAAAGTCTCATATATGCTTAATCCTATTAACTTTATAAATTGGCTAATTTATTCAACAAAGGATGTACTTTAGGCTTGGTCTTAGGCCCCTAAAAGCAAAATAGTAGTGATTATCATTCCTAAGATTTTAATATAGGAGATAATGCCTAATATAGATTTCAAAGCAAAGTTTTAATAAATAGCAAAGGGTCAATTAAACAAAAGTTTAATTTCAATAAGATTCAACGCCTCGATTAAAAAAATCAGCTTAAATAGCAAAACTTTCTTTTTATCCCAATCAGGGTAGGAGGTTAACGATGAAGGAGCAAAAGAGATTAGACCAGAAAGAAGCTAAAGGAGTTGCTCAAAGGAAAACCACATTAAAATGGGGAAGGAATGGAGAATTATCACCTATAGATATGGCAAGAGTTCTAGATCAATTGACAAATCCAGAATTAACTGAATGTGAACTCGCTTGTGATGCAGACTCAAAAGAGAATAATTAGCACTGATAGAGTAAGGTTATAAATAAATAAATAAATAAATGAAAAAAGAAGCTCAAGAACAGGTTAGTCCCATAAGGGCAAAGCTAGTTCTGGCAATATTTGGCCTAGGCCCTTTAATCATAATGGCTGTTTTTCTTACATCTAATGGGTTCTTTCAGCCACCAGGTTCATAATTTATCAAATAATCTAAAGAAAGTTGTTTAATATATTGAACAGCTAAAGCTATAGCTTTAGCTAATTGTTTCATTTCTTGCAGCTAATATCAAATAATCTTCCTTGTTTCTTTTTGAATCTTTCAAAACTGTAGAATGCTTATCAAACAAAGTCAGCTAGGTAATTGCTCTGATGACTAAGAAAGACTGGTTTGGCATCGCATATGTATCTATTTGGGTTGTAATCTGGGGATCATTTGGCTCTATTGTGGATCTACCACTGCTTAATGCAGGTATCTACCTCCCTGGGTCAATTGGGCAAATTACAACTTTTTCAATTTCAGCATTAATCTCCTTTTTAGTAGGGTTCTTAATATTCCCGAAATTAACGAAATTCTTTGAATGAGAAACAGTCTCTAAAATTCTTAAATGCCATAAAAACAATAGATTAAACACATTAATAATTAGTAAAAACCAATTATTAATGTGTTTTTTTATTTTTCTTCGACTTAGCTTGTGGGCAAGTCAGGGATAAAGCGTTTCCAATAAGTGATCAAGAAATAGAGAATGACAAAGTTAGCTCCCATAGCCAAAGCAAACCGAATCCTTAGGTCCTTTACTAATGGGAGAAGAGATTCCCAGAGCTTAAGCATTTTAAAAGTAGTTTTTCAGTAAAGGCTTCGATGAGAACCATATCAAGTTGGATCGATTTATAGGCTGTAAACAAAACAGCTGGAGTGAAATGTAGTAATTCCACCTATTGCGAAGAGCTATGTGGTGTCGCATTTTTAGGCGAAAGCATCGTTTCTCAATGTCACCTCAACCCGTACTTGTTCACTCCAACCCAGAAGGAGGGACAGTTCATAAGTATCCGCTTAGTGGTGGCAAGAGTTCTTTTGAGCGTTATTTGGGATGCTATCTAGGTTCTTGCAAATTTTGTAACGATCTAGAAGAAGCTACAGATTTCATCGAAAGTTTTACTTCTGTCTGAAAGTAACGTTCAAGAAAAATAAAACTTCTCTCAACCTTCAGATCAGCAAGGGATGAATTGTTTTTCATATAATTCAATATAAAAAAGAATTAATCTAGTTATAGTAATACTTTTTGGCTTTTCAAGATTTTTTAATCTTCCCTTTTAATTCAAACAAAAAAAAACGATCACAGTATTAGAAGTTAATTTTTTGCTGTGAAAGCATTTAAAAACCTTAGCCCTGACAAGAATTCAGATATTGCGCCTAGGTATTTTGTGCAAGTTCAATGCATTTAAAAGTCTTGTGACAGTAAGTAATGAATTAGTAGTTACTTAAGAGTATCCTCATACGGCATTGTCGCGTACGCCTACTTTCTAATGCAAACCTATGGAAACCCAGACGTCACCTATGGGTGGTGGGCTGGTAATTCAGGGGTAACTAATCGCTCAGGCAAGTTTATTGCTGCGCATGCTGCGCACACAGGCTTGATCGCCTTCTGGGCCGGTGCTTTTACCCTTTTTGAACTTGCTCGCTTTGACCCAACGGTGCCTATGGGGCACCAGCCACTAATCGTTCTTCCCCATTTGGCCTCTATAGGCCTAGGGTTTGACGGTGCTGGCGTATGGACAGGAGCAGGTGTTGCCAATATCGGCATAGTGCATCTTGTTTTATCCATGGTTTATGGAGCGGGTGGACTCATGCACTCCCTGCTTTTCCCTGGTGACATGCAGGAATCAGAGATTATCCAAGCTAGAAAATTCAAGCTTGAATGGGACAATCCTGACAACCAAACCTTCATTCTTGGACACCATTTAATACTTCTCGGAGTAGCGAACATTCAGTTCGTTGAATGGGCCAGGATCCACGGTATTTACGACACTGCCCTAGGAGTAGTAAGACAAGTCAACTACAACCTTGACTTGACTCAGATCTGGAATCATCAAACTGACTTCCTAGCTATCAGTAGCTTGGAGGACGTAATGGGAGGTCATGCCTTCCTTGCTTTCTTCATGATTGGCGGTGGTGCATTCCATATTGCTACTAAGCAAATTGGTGAATACACCAATTTCAAAGGAGCAGGGCTTCTTTCTGCAGAAGCAATCCTTTCTTGGTCTTTAGCCGGCATTGGCTGGATGGCAATTGTGGCGGCCTTCTGGTGCGCAACGAACACAACCGTTTATCCAGTTGAATGGTTTGGTGAAACCCTTGAACTTAAATTTGGAATCTCTCCTTACTGGATTGACACTGTTGACTTGGCTGATGGTGCTCATACCTCCAGAGCCTGGTTAGTCAATGTTCACTACTACCTAGGATTCTTCTATATTCAGGGACATCTATGGCATGCATTACGTGCCATGGGATTCGATTTCAAGAGAGTTACAGCTGCTGTACAAAATGCAAGCGGCGCTTCAGTGTCACTGAAGGGTTAATTTGTTGCACTACTTAAGGGTTTTAAATCCTTAAGTAGTGGCTAATTAATTCTCTTTTTGATCTCATTTCTGAATTTAAGGCCTTAAAGCCCCACACTCTCAAAGTGGGGCTTTTTTATGGCCATTTTTGAAAAAAAGATATAACCTATTAAAGTTGATCTGAATTTCCATCAAATAAGCTTGCATTTTTCTCAAAATGGTTAAATATAGAAAATCTCCAAAATACACACCTCTCCAAACGAACAAAGCATTAAAATTATCCTATTGGAAGAAGCTCATTGCTAATAAATCCATCTGAATTGACCCATGTCAAGCTTTCTCTACTTATTTCGGAATGGTGATCTATATAAGATCGGCAGAACTGAAGACCTTCAGTCCGTTATCAAAAAATTAAGTCCCGATGAGATTGTCAAAACAATAGAAACAGACAAAGCAATTCCTATTGAAGCTAGACTAATAAACAAATACAAGTCCTGTCGTATACCAGAGACAGAATACTTCCGTTTAAACAAGATTCAAGTAGAAGAATGCATAAATCAAATTAATATAAACTCAAACCTAAATTATTCACTTAAAGAAGAGGCGAATATAGGTTTCACAGGTTCCTTAATTATAGGAGTAGTAATATTCATAAGCGCAATAGTTACTGGTACCACTCTTGCACATTCTGCAGCATTAGCATTTTTAGGAGCTTCAATTCCAATGTTAGTTCTCATCCTTACTGGAAGTTTTGGAGGTTATGATGCAAAAGACGTCCCATTCTTCTCGACATGGTCTAATCGATTAAAAGGTACTCTCTTTGCCACAGTCTTTGCCTGTATTGCATACACATTAGAAGCATTACATAAATTGCTTAATTAAGCTACTCAAGGGAAATTTAATTGGACTTATTGTATAGCTTTAGAAGATGTCCATATGCAATGAGAGCTAGATGGGCTATTTTAAAAACAGGCTATGTTGTGTCGATCCGAGAGGTCGAACTTAAAAACAAACCTAAGGAACTAATAGAAATCTCTCCTAAGGGAACGGTTCCTGTTCTTAAGACTAAAAATGGAACCATAATTGATGAAAGTCTCGACATAATAAAATGGACATTTCGAAAATCTGATCCTCTGAATATATTAAGAGTTGGATGTAGAGAAGAGCAGCTAAAGATTAATGAACTAATAAAACAAAATGATAATGTATTTAAGATACATTTAGACCGGTTTAAATATCCAAATAGATATCCTAATTCTAAACCAGAAAAACATTGGAAAGAGGCAAGATCGATTCTTTGTTTTTGGAACTCAAAGCTAAAGGTTAACAATAAAAATACAAACAATTGGCTAGTTGGAGACTCTGAAAGCATTGCTGACTGGGCCATATGGCCTTTTGTTCGGCAATTTTGGTTGGCCGACAAAGAAAGACTTGAGAGAGACCATGAACTGAAGCCATTAATTACATGGTTGAATTATTTTCTAGAAGATCCATTGTTTAGTGATTTAATGAAAAAAGAAAAGAAATGGTCCCCAAACGATAATCCTATTAACTTCCCAAGAAATGCCAACTACCTAAATGATGTTAATTACATATATCACCTTGCTATCCCAGAAGAATGGGAAAGGGCAAAAAATAATGGAGTTTATGAAAGATCTACACGTGGGCTTAGACTAAGCGAAGTTGGATTTATACACGCATCTTTTCTAATAGACATAGAAGATACCTACAAAAGATTTTTTAAAGATATTTCCAAAATATTTATTTTAAAAATAAAGGTTGAGCTTTTAGATTGCCCTGTAAGAGTAGAAGGGGACGAGGAAGGCAAGCTGTATCCACACATTTATGGATATATAACAACAAGAGCCGTTAAGGAAGTTTTTCTATATCCATAATTAAGAATAACTCTCTTTTAATATCTCAAGTTGCCTGCTCATCTCTACGTTTATCTATGATCTTAGCTAATTCAAGAAAGTAACCAGCAGTGCAATACTTCCCTAAATTCCTCTCTCTATTGCCAACATCACTTCTTAATTCTGCTGTCTCAGCCATAATCATATCTAGCTGCTCCTGTGGCATCTCGTAAAGCTCTCGAAGCTCAATTTCTTTATCTAATAGGTGGCTCTTAAACCATTTTTCTCTAGTCTCATACTTAGCCAGGTCTCTATGTCGACTGTAATCCATGAAAAAATTAAATCTATTTTAACTCTAAACTAAAAAGTCAGACTTTAACCCTATTCAAAACCAGAACCTCTAAAGAGGTTGAGTCCTGAAATAAAAGGGTTTAATATAATTATTTAATCTTCAAATAATTATCGCAATAAAAATCAGGAAAGCAGTAAGTAAGCCAGTGATTTCTGTCCATCCAATTAAACCAAAATGCACTATAGCAATAGGAGCAAAAACGGTAACAAGACCTCCCGACAATAGAGGTTGTAGGAATATTTGTTTAATAGAAAAAATAGGTAAGGCACTTGTAGCATTCCTTGGATCTGCAAGCCTTAAAAGGAGTAAACCACTTGCAGCCACACCTGTTGCATTGCCAAACTCTGTCACAGATCTCTCAAACCATTCTTTTTTTAGAATTACTTTACCAAGTAAAAACATCACTAAAAGATTCCATAAAAGGCCGGCCAAAGACAAGGCTGTTATAGGCAACCAATCCTTTTGTAATAAAGGAAGATTTAGACTTGCCATAGCGGTTGTAATCAACAAGTCAGTAGAAAGTGTTCCTATCTCACGCTGTAATAAAGGCTGAACTAATGTAGTAAGTTCATAACGTTCTATAGCCAACCTGACTAATAGTGAGCCTATTAAAGCCATTGGGAAAACAGGAAAAATATCTAAAACCTGAATAAATGTATTACCAAAGTAAGGAGCTAAAAACTTTAAAGAGTTCAAAAGCAAAACTGCAAAAGCTACTGCCAAACCAGGCAATAAAAAATTCACCGCTAACTGACGAGATCTCTCCAAAAGGGAAGCTGTAACCACCTCATCTTCTGAGACAAGTTTTAATTGATTGTTTTGGGAAACGACCCACCCTTTAAACCTCCCTAGCACCACAAGTGCACTTCCTATAAGAGTCGAAGCGAGTAAACCTATCGTGGCCATCGCTAAACCTAAATCCATCCCTCCTGAAAACCCCAGTTCTTTAAAGCTTTCTCCCATTACGGCAGCAGCTCCATGCCCTCCCTCAAAACCAACTTCTATCAGACATCCCATAAGGGGGTCTACGTCATAAAAAGGAATCAAAAAAAAGATAACTACCAGACCACCAACTAAATATTGGCCAAAACCAATTAGAAGTCCCAATAAAGTTTGAGAAGCGACAGGCTGAATTAATCCGGAGCCTTTAGGCAGGGGACGCCCTAACAACAAGGTGGCAAAAACAAGGGTCAATAAAGGCGTAGGTAATTGCGACCAAATATCCGTTACTGACTCTGGTAAAACAGGGAATGGTCCATAAGGCCCAAGTAATAAACCTGCGAATCCAGCAAAAAGAGCTGTTGGTATACCGAGACGTTCAAGACGAAGAGCAAACTCAAGTCTTCTCCCTAGTCCCAATAACAGGGCCAACAAAACAAGCAAAACCAACGCCCAAGCAATGCTAGTAAAAGCAGGAGGGTGCCAAAAACCCATTAAATTAATTAGGGGAAAATCCCGTTTGAGCACTAAGAATCAATGGGGAGTTGCCAATAATCATAATTTCAGACAATCATTCATTCAGAAATTACTCATCTAATGAAATCGTGATAAATGAATTGAGAAGAGCAGCAAGAATAAGTTTAAGTATTTTTCCTTAGTTTCCGAACATGGAGTTAAAGGCCCTCTTTTTCACAAATTTGTACATTTTTAAAGAATGAAGTTGGGTATATATGCTTTATGAATGAAGTTTACTTTTTTTTAAAAAAGCCTCATACTTCATGCAAATTCTAAGGATCTTTAAGAAGATGATATTAAGCTAAATCTAATTTACCTTCGATTACACACTAATATAAACCATTCTCATGGAAAGGATTTTCAAGGTTCTGGGTTATGCACTAGGTTGGATTCTTGGGTGGGGTTTAATAAGTACAGTTATCAATGAAGGACTTATTCAATCAGGCAGCTATCAGCATGGTGAGCAAGCAGAAAGAGGGGTACTTTCAATTACAGGGCTAATAGTGATTTTTGGAGCTATTTCGTTATACAAAGAAGTTTTCCCTTCAAAAGATTCAGAAGATAGCAAAGGGGAGAACAGTTCTGATTAATTGCAATCAGATTAAACCCAATCAATAGGTACCAAAGGGTTAATTGTGATGGCTCCTACTCCAGAGGTACAAATCAGAACTTAAGGGCCTCTTATGACCTATGCACTTCGCATCTTTTAGTAAAGAGTTCACTAGTCCGCTAACCTTTGTTGAGAAATGATCTAGCTTGACCAAGCTCTTATAGGCGGTAATGCTTTCCATCGTATTTATAAAGGCCTTTATTTATTATCCCAAGATGTCAACTGTATTTATTACTACTACTCATTAGCCCTTTTTTCAGGTGTATCGAAAAACTGCTGTCAATTTCGACTAAGCCCACAGTTATCATCCCCAAAAGCCCACCAGCAACCTAGTTATTTAGTCTCCAAGATAGGCAGGTGGGCGCTTGGCATGGTTTTCCTCTTGAAATTTATAGAGAAAAAGCCTAAACGTTTACTTAAATGACCTTGGCTAAATACTGATGTGATCTCTTTGCCAATGACTAACAGTCGCAGGAGAAAAGCTATGTCCATATTTCTTTCCTACAGCTGCAATACAGCTGTTGTTCAATCCACAATCTTGAATCTGCCGTTGAATTTGCTTGTCTGATTCTGCCTTAGTAAAGAAATTCTCCAATTGTTGTCTTGACATGGCATTACCTCAGCAAGAGTACTCTTTAGTATTAGCAAAATAAAGGTGCGACAAACCCTAAGGCTACATATTCTCTTAGGGTTTTACTTGATCTAGAGAAACTTCAAAAGGGAAAGTCTTGGCAAAGATAGGGGTAATTAATTTATAGTTGATTTAGTGCTTGCCCTTTTTTGTCCTTATCTGAGATGACACGTGGAGCCACTGGCCAGTCTATAGAAACATTTTTATCAGAGAAAAGTAATGTTCTCTCAGATTCTGGAGCATAGAAAGACGAGACAAGATATATTACTTCTGAGTTTTCTTCGAGGGAAATAAAGCCATGGGCAAATCCCTTAGGTACATACATCATCGATCTATTTTGCGAAGATAAGACTTCACCAAAATATTTTCCAAACGTTGGAGAGTCCTTCCTCACATCCACAATTACATCATAAATTGAACCATTAATACATCTGACTAGCTTTATCTCACAGTGAGGTTCTTCTTGATAATGCAATCCTCTCAAAGTGCCCTTTTGGGTGGTCAAGGAGTTATTGATTTGCACCCAATTTGTATTCAAGCCGTTATCAGCAAATTCCTTAACACAAAAGTATCTTGCAAAAAAACCTCTTTCATCTCCTCTGGGTTCCTGATCTATTAGGAAGGCGCCTTCCAAGGATGTTTGCTTGAATTTCATTTCTCATCATAAACTTATTTCAATGCTAGCCTAGAGAAAATATTATCGCTTATATGTGTTGAGAATGGGAAGGAGTTGAAACCAATCAACAAATTAGTTTTTGATATTAAATACATATTTCCGATGAGTTAATCCCAAACTCTCCAGGGTGCTTGATTCTGATTCCATAATTCTTCCAACTGTCGTTTGTCCCTTAAGGTATCCATAGGTCTCCAGAATCCATCATGCTTGTATGCCAAAAGCTCATTAATTTCAGTTAGTTTCTGCAGTGGTCCTTCTTCCCATATAGTTTCGTCTCCTTCAATCATATCTAAAACTTCTGGCTCTAATACAAAGAATCCACCATTAATCCATACACCATCTCCATCTGGCTTTTCCTTGAAAAAACTTACATAATCTCCATTTAATTCAAGAGCACCATACCTACCAGGTGGCTTTACAGCTGCCATAGTTGCCAGCTTTTTGTTCTTTTTATGAAAAGCTATTTCATTCTGTACATTAATGTCTGAGACTCCATCTCCATAAGTAAAGCAGAAAGTACCATCAATATAATCTTTTACACGCTTAAGTCTTCCCCCGGTCATTGTATCTTGACCGGTATCTACTAGTGAAACAGTCCATGGTTCTGCTTTCTTCTGATTAATCTTTATAGAATTATCTTTCATTGATATTGTCACGTCTGATGAGTGCAGGAAATAATTAGCAAAATATTCTTTTATCACATATCCTTTGTATCCACAACATATGACAAATTCATTTATTCCATGATAACTAAATATCTTTAATATGTGCCATAAAATTGGCTTAGCACCAACTTCTATCATAGGCTTTGGCTTGAGATGTGTTTCTTCAGCTAATCTCGTGCCGAGACCGCCAGCAAGAATGACAGCCTTCATTCACCTAACAAAGCTTATTACTATTATTATAAGCATAATCATTCCCGATTGTTCATGAAGATTCTAGTTACAGGAAATCTAGGCTACGTAGGTCCAGTAATTGGAAAGGTATTCAAGAGAAATCTGCCTGAATCGATACTTCATGGATTGGATTTAGGTCTCTTTTCTCAATGCATCACTCCCTGTAAAAGGCTAGGAGATACATTTTACGACCAACAAATATTTAGAGATTGCAGAGATGTAACTGCAGATTTACTTAAAGGTGTGGAAGTTGTAATCTGCTTAGCAGCTGTATCGAATGATCCTATTGGAAAGGATTTTGAGTCTGCGACTAAACAAATAAATATGGATTCTTCGCTAAAGTTAGCAAGACTAGCTGACGAAAATGGAGTGAAAAGATTTATATTTGCTTCTAGTTGCAGTATGTATGGAACAGCAAGTAATAATGCAAAGAAAGAAACAGACACTACAAATCCTTTGACAGCATATGCACGATCAAAAGTAGGCGTGGAAAAAGCTCTATTGGATAGTTATCAAAATAGTAATATGGAAATTATTTGTCTTAGGTTCTCAACCGCTTGTGGGGTTTCTGATCGGCTAAGACTTGATTTGGTGTTAAATGACTTTGTCACTTCTGCCGTCAAATATAAAGAGATAACTGTCCTGAGCGATGGTTCTCCATGGAGACCATTAATAGATGTAGAAGATATGGCATACTCATTTTTATGGGCTAGCACTACAAAACAAACATTTGAAAAACCAACGAGTATTAACATTGGATCAAATGAATGGAATTTTCAAGTCAAAGATCTAGCTGAAAAGGTTGGATCACTTGTTGAAGGAACTAATATAAATATAAACAAATCATCACCACCTGATAAACGCTCTTATAAGGTTGACTTTAGCCTATACAAGAAATTAGCCCCAAATTACTATCCCCGCAGAACCATTGAAAGCACAATATCAAATCTTATACAACAAGTTTCACAAATGGAGCTACCAGAAGATTCATTCAGATCTACTAATTACATTCGACTAAACCATATAAGAACTCTTCTTAATAATGGTCTTATAGATAAGAACTTATGCTGGATATAATTACAGGATAGTCATGCGAACGAAATTCAAACCATAAGAGTCTTAAATTTAGTATATTGAAAGTTGTTAAACATATTGCCTAAAAAAGACCATAAGTATGATTATATAAACATACAACTGCAAAAAAAGATTGATCCACATTATTGGTTCCAATGGCTTCATAGGTAAATCCCTTAGGAAGTGCTCACAGGGAAGAGACGATCTGATGTTCTATTCCTCTAAACACATTCCAACAGAGAGCCATAAAAATATTTATTTTGACATCAAGGATGAAAGTAGTTGGAATAACATAAGCCTCAATAAAAGTGATAAGCTAATTCTTCTAACATGGAGAAACCTACCAAATCACAACGAAGCTTTTCATATTACAGAAAATCTAACTGATTCACTTAAATTTATTTCTTATATTCTCAATAAAGGAATTAAAAAAATTGTCATAGCTGGAACATGCTATGAGTATGGGCTACAAAATGGAATGCTTGCAGAAAGCATCGAAACAAAACCAATTAACTGCTATGCAATTGCCAAAGACTCCTTAAGAAAGTTAACTCAGTCTTTGTGTAATTATCATAAAGTAGATTTTGCATGGTTGAGAATATTTTTTGTTTATGGAGAAGGACAACATCCCAAGTCCCTAATTCCATCTCTAGATAAAGCAATTTTAAATAAGGATAAGGGTTTTGATATAAGTCAAGGTGACCAAATCCGTGATTTCATAAAAGTAGATAAAGTAGCAAAATTATTCCTTAAAATAACTGACAGCAGTGAGGCAAATGGTATTTACAATATTGGAAGTGGAGAGCCTATATCAATACTTGACTTCTTAGAGAATTATATTAATGAAATGCAATCAGACATAAAGCTTAACCGAGGAGTTTATCCACGCAGGAAGGATGAGCCCTTAGCCTTTTGGGCAGACACTACTAAACTAGAATCACTAACTGTATAAAGTCTCTATTAGTTTTAGTTAGCTTGGCACGTAAAATACGTTAATTAGAAAATAATCCAGTAAAATTTCTTTTTATTCTTTTTATTAAACGTACTATGTAAATAAGCAACACTCTAGGGTAAGAAGGATATCTCGGTACTTTTATACCTCGTTCCAAATCATAAGCATAATCATAGAGTTTGAACTCTCTTGGTATCTCCGCAAGCTCATAACCAAGCTGAAGAAAAACATTTGTGAAAGCTAGTTCACCAGAAAAAATAATGTCCTTATATCCTTTGGTACTTTTCCCTTGATTGTCCCTGCTAAAAGGTAGAGACCCATATTTCTCTACGACTTGATTTAATACACTTGACTTTGCCATCCCACACCCACCATGAGCATGGATAGTTGAATGGCTCCTCACCCCATCATCGGATACGTAGCTAATACCTTGATAGGCAAGAAATCCAATATTAGGATTAACATTAAATTGTTCTACTCCTTTTAGTGCGTAATTTTTACCATTTGGAATAATATCGTCCTCTGTGAATATAAAGTAATCATACTTATCTCTATATTTCATATATGCATCATTGTATGAACCATAAGCCATTCCTTGACTTGGTCTTGTCAGGACTTTTATCTCGCCTCTTTGTAACTTTACCCCATCAAAAGTTTTAATAAATTCATTGCCTTCTTTGAATCCAACATCACTATTAACTAGTATCAAGTCAAGAGGTAAACCAGGGTCTTGTTTCAATTCAATGTCGACAATTTGCTTACATAGGGAGAAAAGTGAATCATAGGTTGTGTAGTTTTGACTATGATTAAAATATCCAGGTGGGTCTCCAACAACAGTTGTCTTTAGCCGAACCCTTGATTTAGGATCAAATGCAATGGCTACAATCTTCGCAACTGATGGATTTTGCATAAAGATTTAATCAAGAGTAATTAAGAAGTTTAATAATCTTCACTGGGCCCTACAGAGGGGCTGAGGAGATCATCTATATGCATTCTATAGGCATAACTCTCTATGAACTTTACGATAGCTGACTTACGTATAAATGAAAATCACTCCATTAGCCGATTTTTAAAATCCCTTATAATTGCTGTATCTTTAATGATTTCTTGAAGGTTGTCAGTTAGAGGCGCTATCTCTTTAGGGGTTATTGTCAACTTATTTTCATGGTCTAATTTTATTCTATAATTGATTTGCTCGCACTCCTTGGTTTGATTGTAATCACTCCTTTGGTGTGCACCGCGACTTTCTTTTCTTTTTAGAGCTGAGAGAATTGTTGCTTCTGCTGAAATGACTGACGCCTCAAGATCAAGAGCATTAATTGCTGAAGTG
>QCGE01000017.1 GCA_003278195.1 Prochlorococcus sp. AG-363-P08 | reverse complement strand
ATCCTTTAGGCCTTCATTTCGACCTACTAGTTGAAGAAACAACTAATTGCAGAACTTGGCGTTTAGAACAAATACCGGTAATAGATGGCCCTGGTCTTCACGCAAGAACACTCAAAGCTCACAACTTAACTTGGCTTGAAATCACCGAGAAAAAGGTTTCGGGAGGGAGAGGAATCGCAAAAAGAGTTTTCCATGGTCTATACAGAGGATTTTTACCGAGAGAAAGAAGTGATCTGATGATCATCCAGCTAGAAGGAAGTTCAATAGATGGGCTGCTTGAAATCAATCAAGAAATTTGCTTCCTGAGATCAATAGAGCAGCAAAGCACTACAAGACTGTCAAAACACCCTTGAGTTTTGAGAACAACTCGCTAAAGTTCGACCGCTCACAGGCGAGTCCTGTTGGTTTACATCAATCAAGTCGGGTTCTCAAATTTCAAATCCTTCGGCGGGTCAATGACCATTCCGCTGGAGGAGGGATTTACTGTGGTTACAGGACCTAATGGCTCTGGGAAAAGCAATATTCTCGATGGAGTTCTTTTTTGTCTAGGGCTAGCAACCAGTCGAGGAATGAGAGCAGATCGTCTGCCCGACCTTGTAAATAGCAATGTTTTACGTGAAGGCAAAGCCGCAGAAACTGTAGTTAGTGTTCGATTTGACTTAAGTGACTGGGAGCCAGATCCATCTGAAGAAGATACAGACCAATCAAGCGAAGGCCCATGGATCAAACCAGGACAGAAAGAATGGATAGTGACGCGACGTCTTCGTGTAATGCCTGGTGGTTCATATAGCTCAACCTATTGTTCAGATAATGAGCCATGCAATCTTCAACAACTACAAACTCAATTAAGAAGACTTCGAATCGACCCGGAAGGAAGCAATGTCGTGATGCAAGGAGATGTCACACGAATTGTCTCTATGAGCAATCGTGACAGACGAGGTCTAATTGATGAGCTTGCTGGTGTAGCACTATTCGACAACCGCATAGAACAAAGTAAAAAGAAATTAGATTTGGTTCATGAGCGAGAAGAGCGTTGTCGAATAGTTGAGCAAGAACTACAAGTAGGGAAGCAAAAGCTAGAAAGGGATTGCGCAAAAGCCAGAACTTATCAAGAGTTAAAAGAGAAGCTTCAACTAGGAAGACAACAAGAGTTAGTTCTTGCATTTGAAGATGAAGAAAAAACACTTATAGATCTACAAACCAGAAAAAAAGAGCTTTTAGAAAAAGAGCTAAGTGATTCAAATAAATTAACTCAAAAAGAAAAAAAATTATCAGAGATCTCAAGCCTAGTAAAGGAACTCCAAGAAAATGTAAAAGCTCTCGGAGAAGATAAGCTTCTTGCCGTTCAAGCAGAACTAGCTGGTCTAGAAACTCAATCTCGCGAACTAGAAAGACAAGCAAATCTTCATAAGCAAGAAGGAGAGCAGCTTCAAAAGCTAAGGCATGAAATAACAACTAAGAAACAGTCTCTTCAACAAGAAAGTAAAAACCAAGCTACACAATCTCACATCAAGGAACTAACGGCTTCTGAAGAACTATGTAGAAATGCAGAGGCATCTGTTGAAGTTTCAAGAAGAAGGCTAGGTGATGTAGCCGACAAGTCAGGTGCTTGGCTCAAAAGCCAAGAAAAAAAAGCTGAAAAAAGAAAAGAACTTGAAGCCAAAATTCATCCTGCGCAAAAAGAGAAACAACAGCTTGAGGAAAGATTAATCCAAGATAAAAATCGCAAAAATGAGCTTGAACTAGATCAAGAGAGAGATATGCAAGAAAACAATCAGGTTCATGATCACCTGCATAAATTAGAGAGTGAATGGTCAGAAATACTACAAAAGATAAATACCTACAAAGCAGACTTAGTAAAAGCAAATGAATCTCTATCTATTCAGCAAAAAACACGCTTAAGGCTAGAAAATGAAAAAACCAATATTGAGAAACAGATCGCAAGAATAGAAAGCCGTTCAGAAACCCTTCAAGAAAGTAGAGGGACAAGCGCCTTAAAGCTCCTACTTAAAAATGGGCTAGAAGGCATACATGGAACTGTTGCACAATTAGGAGAAGTTGAAGAGCATCTTAGACTTGCTCTTGAAGTTGCAGCAGGAGCAAGACTGAGTCAGGTTGTCGTTGAAGATGACAGAGTTGCAGCACAAGCTATTACCCTTCTGAAGAAATATCGGGCTGGAAGGCTTACCTTTCTTCCTCTAAATCGAATTAAAAAGTCAGTTTTTGGTGGAAACAAGGCACTTGCCAAAGGAACTAATAACCAAGAGTTTTTATCAAATACACCTGGCCTTATTGGGCGAGCAATAGACCTTTTATCATTCGACCCGGTTTATAAAGATGTTTTCATTTATGTTTTTGGTGAAACTCTAGTTTTCGAAGAACTTAGCTCTGCAAGACAACAACTTAGCGGGAAAAGAGCTGTAACCCTTGATGGGGATCTTCTTGAAAGAAGTGGAGCAATGACTGGAGGAAGCTTTTCTGGTAAAGCTAATTTACTCAGCTTTGGTCGATCTCACGACAACGATGAAGCTGCTCCTCTCAGGAAGAGACTTATTGAAATTGGAGAAACACTTTTAACTTGCCAAAATGAGGAGAATAAACAAAGTCAGGTTTCAGAAAATCTTCGCCCTGTCTTGATAAAGTTAGAACAAAGAAAAGCAGCTCTTGATGCTGAGAGAGTCACTTCAAAAAGATCCAATGCTCCCGTAATTGAACGAAGCCAAGAGCGCAAGCAAAGATTAGATTCACTAAAAGAGGCTTACAAAAATTATCTCACTAGATTAAAAGAGATTAACGATTTTTTAAATCCTCTTATTAATGAGTTAAATGAAATCAATACAAAAGATAATTCTATAAAGGTTAACGGTAACGCAGAGAATTGGCAAAAGCTAAAAAATGAACTTGAGGCTGCAGATACACAATTAGTTGAAGCAAGAAAACAAAGGGATCATTTAATGAATCAAGAAAGTCAACGGTTACTTTCAATAGAAAAATTAGAAACACAAAAACAAAATCTTTTAAATGAAGAGAAAAGATTACAAAAAGCCGTTGAAAGTCTTGGAAAAGCTCATGAAGAATGGAAAGAGAACCAAAAAGTTCTTCACAGCCGCAAATCTGAGCTAGAACAGCAACAAGTGAGCCTCCAAGAAAGCTTTGGAGAAAAACGTCGCGCAAGAGATTCAGCTGAGGCAGAGTTATCAAAGCAACGTGAAAAACTTCAAGAAGCTCAATGGAATCTTCAACGCCTAAAGCAAGATATCGAATCCTTAGAGGAAGAATTACGCAGTAGAAAAATACGAATTGAAGAACTTAAAAAAGATCTTCCCAATCCATATCCAGTGATAACTAAAGATATAAGAGACTCTGGGCTTGATGAACTTAGAAGTGCACTGCAAGCAATCCAACAAAAAATGGAATTACTTGAACCAGTAAATATGCTTGCCCTTGAAGAACTAGAGCAACTTGAAAAAAGATTAACTGACTTGGAAGAAAAGCTGGAAGTCCTTACCGGAGAAAGGGCAGAGCTTCTACTTCGCATAGAAAATTTTGCAACTCTTCGACAAGAAGCCTTTATGGAAGCTTTTGAGGCTGTAGATAAACATTTTCGTGAAATATTTGCATCACTCTCTGAGGGAGATGGTCATCTTCAATTAGAGAACAAAGAAGACCCTCTTGAAGGTGGGCTGACTCTAGTCGCACATCCAAAAGGTAAGACTGTTAGAAGGCTTGCAGCTATGTCTGGAGGGGAAAAATCACTTACAGCATTAAGTTTTCTATTTGCTTTGCAACGTTTCCGTCCTTCGCCTTTTTACGCATTAGACGAAGTCGATAGTTTTTTGGATGGTGTAAATGTTGAAAGGCTTTCTGCCTTAATCGCTAGACAGGCTCAAGAAGCACAATTCCTTGTAGTCAGTCACCGCAGACCAATGATTGGAGCGTCAAGAAGAACCATTGGAGTCACGCAAGCTCGTGGAGCTAATACACAAGTTGTGGGATTACCACAAGCAGCCTGAAATGGTTTTAAATTCCCTTTAAGTCAAAATGGACCGATTCTCTCCTACATAGCTTCTGCGTTTGACTACGACCCAACCCTCTAATGATCCTCTGGCCACAGTGCCTAGTGACCGGCTTTGGCTTAGATCTGAGCTTATGGGGACTCAAGTTATTACTCGTGACACTGGGCGCCGTTTAGGGGTCGTAGGCGAAGTTGTGGTCGATATTGATCGAAGAGAAGTTGTCGCTTTAGGGCTAAGGGATAATCCTCTTACACGTTTTCTACCAGGTCTTCCTAGGTGGATGCCTCTTGAGCAAATAAAACAAGTAGGAGATGTGATTCTTGTCGACTCAGCCGATTCCCTCAGTGAAGGTTTTACCCCTGAGCGATATAGCCGAGTGATCAATTGCCAAGTTATTACTGAATCAGGCCAACAACTTGGAAGAGTACTGGGTTTTTCTTTTGATATAGAAACGGGTGAGTTAACCACCCTAGTAATGGGTGCAGTAGGAGTTCCATTGCTGGGCGAAGGGGTTCTTAGTACTTGGGAAATTCCTGTCGAGGAAATAGTAAGTAGTGGGGCTGATCGGATAATCGTTTATGAAGGTGCAGAGGAAAAATTAAAACAACTAAATAGTGGAGTACTCGAAAAGATTGGGATTGGTGGCACAAGTTGGGAAGAACAAGAACGAGAGAGGTATCGAGTAAACCTTGTTCCTGTAGAAAACCAACTGACCTCTGGGATTCCTTCAGAAGAAGAACAACTGAGGCTAGAGGCTTCGAGAGCAGAAAGTTTTCAACCGGAAGAAGAACTCGAATATGTAGAAATCGATGAGCCACAAGAAGAAGTCTTACAAAGACGCCGCTACCTAGATGAAGTTCCATCAAACTCTCGACAAGATGACTTTACCTCTTATCGAACTGGGAATATCTCTTATGAAAATGAGCCTTACGAGAAAGAAGATTATCTAAAAGAAATACCCATTCAAAGAACTCGGCCAGCTGCTAGGAGAGCTGTTCAAAACACTGAAGAGTTTCTTGATGTAGAACCATTAAATATGACTGAAGATCCAAAAGAAAACGATCAAGAGAACATAAAGCCATCTAAGAATGAACTAGAAGATCCTTGGTAAGCACAAATAATTATCCCTCTCTTTTTGAGAGATAAAGCATATTTATTTTTTTAAGACTGCCTTTACGGTGAACCAAAAGAGCAAGCAATTTCCTCCATTAATAAACAGAGTTCTCAAACTTGATAAGTTTGCAAACTTCATCAGTAAATTCATTAACTGCACCAGGCTTGCCCCGAAGGCTTTGAAGATCCTCCTTTTGCCCTATAAGTCTTTGTGGAGAAGACAACCAATCTGAGGCCTCTTCCGCTATATCCCCAGGACTTAAGTTCCCAATCCTCTCAGGAACAACCATGCGGTTCGCAGAGATATTTGGCCAAGCCAGATATCCATGCTTACGAAGCCTCCAAAAACTTAAAAGTTTTCCAATACACCAACTCAATCCCGGCAAGCGCCCTAAAAGCCCTAAGAAGCCATCCCAGGCCCTCATAACAGTTAAATGTTGAGTAGGGAGAATAACTATCATTGGGACCCCTAAAGCACCTAACTCTGCGGTATTAGCACCAACAGTTGTTAGAGCTAGATCACATTGACTTAACAATCCATAAGCTGGCTGTGTCTCTTCAACAAAGATTTCTGTTCCCAATGATGTCCTCAGCCTTCTCATCTCTTGACCAAATCGAGGAGGCTCTATGCAAGCAATTCCAGAACTATATGCTGCAGAAATAGGATTCTTTGCAGTAGAAAATTTTCTTATTTCCTCAAGACTCGTAGTGGAAGCCACAGGCAATAGAAACTTGCATTTCGGCATTCGAGAAGCTAACTGATCTGCCACTTCTAAAAGGAAAGGCACACCAACAGAAAGCTTGCTTTTTTTAGAACCTGGCATCAAAGCAACCCATTGTCCTTCTGGTAATGGTTTTTCAGCTCTAGAAAGATATGAAAGGTCAGCCATCAAATCCCCAACCACTGTGCAACGATCTTTGTACTTTTGAGGAATTCTGTCTCGAACCTTTGGGGACATAGCAGCAATTCGATCATTCCAACGCGGCCATCTAGCAACCCACTCTGCATAGGTCAAATGCTTATAACCAAGTCTTGCTGAGAGCAATACACTCCAAAACTGATCTCCACCCAAAAAAACCACCAAACCTTTAGTTGGCCATAAGCCATAACGATTAGGTCGAATTAATAAATCCCAAAATTGCTTGGCTGAATTGATTTGGTCAAATTGTGACCATTTCCTAGCGGTTGCGACCTCCTTACCTGTTGCATTTGGACATGGAACCAAAACAAGTCTTAAAGAAATTGATGCATCCGAAACACGAGGACGCATTGGAAACTTTTTGTGCAAACTTTCAGCAAGAGGCCTTACCCAAGTAGCCAATTCACCAGGCCCATTGGAGACAAAAACCACTGCTAGAGAAGCGTCCTGCATAGAAGCGGAAGCTAATAACTTCAAGTTTTAATGAAAAATGCGGATGGCGAGACTTGAACTCGCAAGGCCGAAGCCACACGCTCCTTAGACGTGCGTGTCTACCAATTCCACCACATCCGCCTAAAGAATGGGAGGCCAAAAGATATCATTTTTGATCATAATGGCTAGAGCAAACAACTCTTATGAACGTGTCGAACGGGGACGCTGATACTATCCGCACAAAGACTCAATAAGGCCGGATGCGCATCGGCAAAGTACTAATCGCCAATCGTGGAGAAATTGCTCTAAGGATTCTCCGCAGTTGTAGAGAGCTTGGGATAGCCACAGTGGCTGTCTACAGCACCGTAGATCGGAATGCTTTACACGTTCAGCTTGCTGATGAAGCAGTATGCGTGGGCGATTCACCAAGCAACAAAAGCTACTTGAATGTCCCGAACATTCTTGCTGCAGCAACCTCAAGAGGAGTTGATGCAATACATCCTGGCTATGGATTTCTGGCGGAAAACGACAGATTTGCAGAGATTTGCAGTGATCACAACATAATTTTCGTGGGGCCATCACCTAATTCGATCCGCTCTATGGGGGATAAATCAACAGCGAAAGAAACGATGCAGAAAGTTGGTGTACCTACAGTCCCTGGCAGCAAAGGTTTATTAACAAGCCCAGAGCAGGCTGCCTCCTTAGCTAAGGAAATGGGTTATCCAGTGATGATCAAAGCAACGGCAGGAGGAGGTGGCAGAGGAATGCGTTTAGTAAATCAACCTGATCAATTAGAAAACCTTTACAAGGCTGCCCAGGGTGAAGCAGAAGCAGCTTTTGGCAATTCAGGGCTTTACATGGAAAAATTTATAGACCGCCCAAGACATGTAGAGGTTCAAGTTTTAGCTGACCGACATGGAAACGTTGTGCATCTTGGCGAACGTGACTGCTCTATCCAGCGAAGACATCAAAAGTTACTAGAAGAGTCTCCAAGTCCTGCTCTAGACCCCAAACTTCGTATAAGGATGGGCGAAGCAGCCGTTGCTGCTGCAAAAAGCATCAACTACGAAGGGGCAGGAACAGTTGAATTTCTATTGGATCGATCTGGAAATTTTTATTTCATGGAAATGAATACTCGGATTCAAGTTGAGCATCCAGTGACTGAGATGGTTACAGGAATTGATCTAATAGCTGAACAATTACTTATAGCTGGTGGAGAAAAAATTAGTTTTCAACAAGAAGATGTGAAACTCCAAGGTCACGCAATCGAGTGTCGAATAAACGCTGAAGATTCATCTCACAACTTCCGCCCCTCTCCTGGCCGCATTACAGGATGGCTTCCTCCTGGAGGACCAGGAGTCAGGGTAGATAGTCATGTTTATACCGGCTATGACATACCACCTTTCTACGATTCACTTATTGGAAAAGTAATTGTATGGGGAAAAGATCGAGATGCTGCACTTAAAAGAATGAGGAGAGCACTTAACGAATGCGCAGTCACAGGAATCCCTACCACAATTGACTTTCATCTAGTTTTGCTAAATCGTGATGAATTTCTGAAAGGAGACGTACATACAAAGTTTGTTGAGCAAGAGATGCTTCCCTGAAACTAAAAATAAAAATATTCCAGATAACTCATGATGTCTTCAGTAAAACCTGAGTTATCAAACCTTGTTGACCAACTAACAATTCCCTAAGAAGACTTACAAAGCCAACCCAAATAACTGGGGTTACATCCACTCCCCCTATAGGAGCAACAACAACCCTAGTCGGTGCCAAAAAAGGCTCAGTGGGCCAAGCCAACAAAGGCCAAAGACCCTTTTTCAGATCTACTTGTGGGTACCAAGTCATAACAATCCGAATCAAGAAAGTCAGAGTCCAAATTGCCAGGAAGAGTCCTAGAACAAAATGCATTAAAGGTAGAACCTGAACTAACCAAGGCATCACAAACTCAAAACATCCTTCAATTCATCGTATAAAAGCGCACGTCTAACACTAAAGTTGGTAAGGTCTAGCTTAAGTAAATCGCTGTCATGACTCCTTCTTTAATCAACCTCTTACTCAGCCTTGTAGGAGGAATAATCATTGTGGTTCCAGCTGCTATAGCACTTATTTGGGTCAGCCAAAAAGACCAGGTGTATAGATAGCCAGCCATAAACCCCTTTTAGAAAAGCTTGAGCCCCCCTGGCGCGGTTCTTACACTTAGAAGAAGCAGGTGTAACAAGCACCATGCTTTACGTACTTTCTAGGGGGCCCAACTTTGGTAAATGCCAGTCTCAATTGGGCAAGTATCGTTGGCATAGTGCTAGCGGTATGCGGTGCAGGTCTTTATTTCATGCGTTCTTTCAAGCCAGCTTTGGCTAGGGATTACGATGTATTTTTTGCCGCCATAGGCCTTCTTTGTGGGGGAATCCTATTTTTTCAAGGTTGGCGTCTTGACCCTATCTTGCAATTTGGACAATTTCTGCTTGCAGGAACAACAGTATTTTTTGGATATGAAAGTGTTCGGTTAAGAGGGATAGCAGCGGATCAAGCTCGTCGATCTTCCTATTTCGACGATGATCCTCCTCAAGCTCGAATGCCTCGCCGAGGAGAGAATGGAAATTGGGATGATTCATTTGACCCTTACGAAAGATTAGATGAACAAGGGCCAATAAGAAGACGCTTTTCAAGCCAGGAATCACGCAAATCAGATCAAATTGATGATGATGAAAACTATCGTCCAATAAGAGCTTCAAGAGCAGCAATCCCTGAAGAAGCCGCAAGCAGGAATAGACCTCGTAGAACAGAGCAAAGAGATTGGAATGAGGATCAAAGCAATCAAAGATCTAGACGCATGGCTAGATTCAATAGAGGCGACCAAGAAAGTAATGGAAGCCAATCTTTTGGTGAACGACGTGGCCTTAAGCAAGAGCAAAGGCGAGGTAGTCGCCCTTCTGCTAATCCCCAAAGGAATAATCAAACTTCTTCTAGAGGTAATCAAAGACAAGAGCCAGGCAGAACAACTTCTCCTAGAAGGAGTTACTCCCCACCTAGCAGGCGGGGCAGTAGCCCAGAAGGTTCACCGATAAGACCCACCGAACCAAAGGATGCTGCCTTTTCTCCAAGCAATAGGGAGCAAAAACCAAATCGCCAAAACGAACAAACAAATAGGCCAAGAAAATCTCCATCAAGTACATATTCGCAACGTCCCCCATCACAGCGAAGAAATCCTGGCGAAAGGCCTAGGGATAACAACTCACGGTTTGACGATTAACTCCAAACAAAAACAAAATATTATTCTCTTCTTTTTAATAAGCCTAGGAATAGCAAGCTGTATTCCATACTCAAGCCAGAGATCTATTCAAGCTTTTTTACAGGAAAACAAACAAGATCCAGCGCTTAGTGGCAATGGCGAAAAGCTTGCTCTCATAATTGGTCAATCTGGGCAACAAACTGTACAAATCAGGAGCTTAAAGAGCGGCACAGTGCTTCCACTAAGACATTTGTCGAGGCATCAACCCCATAGCTCACCATCACTCAGCTGGAGCGGGCGTTATTTAGCTGTAATTATTCAAAGAGGAAATCGGCGAACAGTTGTCATTGAAGATCGCCTGAAAGGAAGATTACATTCAATAGTGTTATCAGGTAATCGCAATCCAATCAATACAGAAATCTCCCCCGAAGCAAGAAGAATAGCTATTCAATTTTCCCAAGGGAATAAACCATTTGTCGAGGTTTTTGACCTCTCAGGAATAATAGAACCTGAATTTCTAAAATAATGTCTAAAAAAGATAGTTTCAATTGGAATATCAAGAAGTATTCAACCTACTTTAAATCTATCCTGGCAATCAATGGCTTAATTTTAATAAGCATCACTTCTTGCAGTATGGAGAGGAATAGACCTATTATGAAGATAAATAGTTATCTAAGAGGCTATCAAAATGGCCATAAAAAACCTTCTCTCAGCAAGAATTTATTGGCGACATTAATCAACAGGGAAGATAGAGATATTATTCACCTAATCGATATCCGGAACATGAAAAGAATTCCCATGGGAGCACTAAATACCCCTAATACAGAACCAATAAGTATTAGCCTAAGTGCGAATGGGGAAAGGATTGCTTTGATTAGGAAACGAGGAATCACGTCCCAGTTGATTTTATATCAAAGAAAATCAGGAAGAATTCAAGAAATAGAGCTAAAGCAATTAGGAAACCCAACAAAGGTAAGCATTGGAGGAAAAGGCAAAATTCTTGCTGTAGAAGTAACTCGTCAGGGGAAAAAAGAAATTGATCTAATCAGATTAAATAATTAATAAATCCAACCAAATTACTGAACAAAACCAGCCCAATGGAGAAATGTTTCTCGACTAAGCGCCTCAATCAATAAAACGGCTACCAACCCAACCATTGCAAAGCGTCCATTTACTCTTTCTGCATAACCACTCCAACCAAAGGATGGAACATCCTCTGTAGTTGCACTTTTCAAGGAGGCATCGCCTGTCTTTGCAGAAGCTTGTTCTGTAGCCTGCATTGATTCTGATGAATCTCGTGATTCTGGTGATGTTGGCATGGAAATCAGGAAGCAATATTGAAGTTATACCCAGAAGCTGGGAAAAGTTTCCAGCCGCCATGTCCATCTAACTCCAAAACTGTGTCATGAAAGTCCTTTAATGTTGGACGATGTCCAACACTTACAAAAGCCATCTCTCTCTGGGCTAAAAGTTGGTATAGATGCTTTTCAGTAGCGACATCTAATGCACTAGTTGCCTCATCAAGTACTACAAAGCTTGGAGAATTCAACAGTAATCGAGCAAAGGCTAAACGTTGTTGCTCCCCCAACGAAAGCAATCTTGGCCAATCCTGTTTGATATCAAAATCTGGATAACGTTGATTAATTTCTGGTAAACGTACCTCTTCTAAGACCGCGCGAAGATGCTGATTACTAAATCGACTTGAATCCTGCGGATAACACAATTGTTCACGCAGTGTTCCTAATATCATATATGGCTTCTGAGGTATAAATAAAAGCTCAGATATTGATGGCCTATTTACATCACCTTTCGAGGCAGGCCAAAGCCCACTAACCAACCTCAAGAAGGAGGTTTTACCACAACCACTAGGTCCTACAACTAGAACCTTCTGCTCTGGACCAACTTCAAGAGTTAAATCTCTAATTAAGCAGCGATCACTTTTAGGCGGGACTAAGTCAATATTGCTCAATAAGATTGATTTTTGATCATCCCTTATGCCAACACTCTCATCTGACTTACTATCTTTGAATCCAATCTCTTCAACCTTACCTTGAAAAGCCTCAAGCCTACTAATAGATGCAGAGAAGGCAGCCAATCTATCAATGTTATTAACTATATAACTCACAGATCCCAATACCTGACTAAAGGCAATAAATGCCTGTCCAAAAACGCCAAAGTCAACCTCCTTAGCAAAATAAATGGGGGCAATAACTAGCCAAGGGAGGAATCTAGAAAAGTAATCATAGGAACGTTGAATTACACTAATTAAAGCTTCCCAGATAATCAAGCGATTATAATTTTTAATTGCACCCCTAAGTCTTCTCTCTGCTTCTTTTGACTCTTGTTTCTCCCCTCTATAAAAAGCTATAGATTCTGCATTATCTCTAATATGAACTAATCCATAACGGAAATCAGCTTCTAATCTCAGCTGCTGATTATTTAATGCCACAAGTTTGCGGCTTGCAAAAATAACTAATGCAGTGCCTCCAACTGAATAAAAAAGAAGCCAGAGTGCAAGCTTTGAACTTATACTCCATAGAACAATTATAAAACTAAAGAAAGTTAGGAATGAAGCCAATATTTCAACTGTGACTGAAAGACTGGTGCTTGTAAAACTAGCCGTGTCCTGAGATATTCTTTGATCAGGATTATCAATTTCCTCGGACTCTTCATCATTAGGGTTCAACAAATAGTATGCTCTATTACTCATATATTTACCCAACATTCTTTCACTAAGCCACTCTCTCCAAAGCAGTCCTAGCCTAGGAACAAGATAGCTTTGCAATGCACGAATAGGCAAAGCAAGTACCAAGCAAAATGCATAAATAGCGACTACCTTCCAAAAACCATCTTGATCATATGCAACCAAGGCATTCTCTACATTCCTAGCTACAAAACTAATACCAACATTTATTCCATTAATAACTAAAATCAGCAACAAAATTGCACCCAACAAAAGCCAGGGAAGCCAGCGTCCATTTCTTAATTTATTTCGTGAAATAGCAAAACAAAGGACGCCAGCAAGCATCAAGAAACTAACCAACGGTCCAACGGGACTATGCCAAAGAGCCGAGACGCGTTCAGGGACACCTGGCAAAAACCGCATCTGCCATTCAGGTGCTAACGAACCTGAAATTGAAAGCAGCGCTGTCAATAGAAGCAATGTGCTCCCTACCACTACTGCTAACAATGCAAATATCAGCAATAAAAACTGCCAAGAACTAGTCTCTTCAACTGGCAAGAAATAAGGCTGGGCAAGTCTTTGGAGCTTGCCAACTTGATTTCGAAACGATTGGAAGGGTTGCTTTTCAGCTATAGACATTCTTAGGTATCAACCAGGAGGCCACGCTAAAGGACGACCACCAATTACATGAACATGTAGATGAAAAACTGTCTGACCAGCTTCTTCGCCTGTATTGATTATTGTTCTCCAATTTTTCAGTCCAGATTGGTTAGCAACGTCTTTAGCCACTAAGAGCAAATGACCTAAAAGTCCAACATCATCAGCCATTGCATCATTAAGACTCTTAATGGGCTTACGGGGAATCACCAACAAATGAACAGGGGCTTGTGGTGCAACATCTTTGAATGCAAGACACAATTCGTCACTATAGACCTCTTGGCAAGGGATCTCGCCACTAAGGATCCTCCCGAAAATGGTGTCATTGGTCATATCAAACAACAGCCTGTGAGCTTCAAGAAGTCAACTAATCAGAAAAGACTATTTTTTAAGTTTAATGCCATCCGAGCACCCCAGGACTAAAGAATCCTCATATGGATCTAAGAAAATTCCTTAGTTAAAAAATCCTATTGAATTCAGTTGGAAAACCTCAGTAATGAAATTTTTGAGGTTTGTCAGAGTAAGGCTGAGGGCCTATAGGAGGTGGCTGGAATTTCCCTTCTCCTGGATTCCCTAATGTGTACTCCAAAGCCTGCCCAAACCAATTTCTAAGCCCTTTAAGAATGATTGTCATAGCAATAACTAAAAGGTTCTGTCTTTAGTTTGGCCAAAGAATAAAAACTGACAACGGGTATATACACTGATTCAATTCAGCAGCTTAAAGTCAAATTATTAATCTGAAGAAGTCTCTAAAGCAATCCAAATTCAATTAAGAAGCAAGAGGCCAAACTTGATTAACGTCTTCGACGCCTTTGCTGTGCTTTGCGCTTATATTTCTCTATAGGGGTTTCATGATGACGTAATCGTTTTAGATCAGCAAAAATCCCGGCTTTAGAGACCTGCCGTTTAAAGCGGCGAAGGGCTGATTCAATGCCCTCATTTTCTCCAACCGTGACCTGGGTCATAAAAAAGTTTTATCAAGCGTTTGAATTTAGCAAGATGCCCTGCCCATGATGTGTAGATACTGCGGTATTGCTATGAAATATGAATGTATTTCTTGGCAAGTTGGCACTAATTGCCAAGAAATCAGCTTTCTATGGTCCTAAAGCTTGTTATGCACTAAATAGAACAAACATCTTTTGTCTCAAATCCATGCTCACCTAACTCTTTATTTAAACCATCTTGATCAGTGACTCTGTCAACAAATAGAACCCCTTGCAGATGATCCATCTCATGCTGTATGACCCTTCCAATAAGGCCATCTGCATTCATTTTTTTAGGTCTTCCCATCTCATCACGAAAACTAATTTTGATAGATGCAGGCCTCACAACGTCTAAATAAACTCCTGGAATACTTAAACACCCTTCCTCATATGTTTCCACACTTGCACTCGAGGAAATAATCTCTGGATTGATCAAGACCAAAGGAGGGGTTGTTGGAGTTTCATGATCAATATCAATAACCAATAATTGCTTCTGAATTCCTACCTGAGGAGCAGCTAACCCAATTCCTTTTGCCGTGTACATACTCCTTAGCATGTCCCTTGCCAGCTCACGAATGGTGTCATCTACCTTGCTTATCCTCGTAGCAGCCTTGCGCAATGCAACATCACCCAAAGTGTGGATATCTAAAGGCGGAGCTTCAAGTGGCTCCTTCTCAACAAGAATCGAAGCCTTTGTTTTTTCCGCCTTGCGGGCTAGTTGAGCAAAGCTTCGTGCCAAGGATAGTTTCCATAATTACAAGTAGATATTAAGCATTACCAAGCCCTATCTCCTCAAATTCAAAATGAGTCTCAACAGGGATGCCTCAAAATCCGACAAATCATTACCTAAAGGACTATCTGCTGAGCTGGTAGTAGAACAAAACAACTCATATAAAGAGCCACAGATAATTGGGGATTGGGTTTTATGGTTAGAACAACGACCTCTAGAAGGTGGTCGAACAACTGCCCTAATACGACCATTCGGACTATCTAATCTCAGCCCACAAGAACTAACGCCATACCCAATAAACCTTCGAAGTCGAATTCATACTTATGGAGGTGGTGTAGTAGCTATTGCCATAAAAGATAATCATTTTTTACTTACATGGATTGATGCTGGTGATAACTCCTTATGGAAACAGGCATGGTCAAGTTCAAAGACAGCTGACAAAAACTCTGGAAACTTTCTTTCTCCTACCGAAACCCCAATAAGATTAAGCGCTCCAGGCGACCTTTCACTTGCAGATGGATTAATTGATCTAAGAAGGGATCTTTGGATTGGAGTAATGGAAAAAAAAGGGAAAGATTTTCTAGTTAGCTTTAGGCTAAGCAAGAAGAATCAGAGCCCAGAAATTATTCATCGACCAGAAGATTTTGCAGGATACATTACTCTAAATCATAAAAAAGATATGCTTGCTTGGATTGAATGGAAGCAACCATTTATGCCATGGGAGAGAAGCGAGCTTTGGCTGGGAGATTTGAACACTAAAGGTGAGTTATCTAACAAAGATACAATCAGAACAAGCAAACAAAATCAACATAGAAAGATATCTTTTTTTCAGCCACTTTGGTCTCCATCTGATGAATTATTAGTGAGCGAGGATAGTAATGGGTGGTGGAACATAATCAAGTCAGACGGGTCATTAACTGATCGGGAAAAACTTCGCTGGGATAGGCCATGGGAGATTGAAGCGGAGACTGGTGAGGCACAGTGGATATATGGCATGTGCACTACTGCATTTGCAGGCAATAACCTGATTGCAATAACATGTAAAAATTCAGAATCACATCTAAATAAATTTAATCAAGATGGAACAATTACCGAAATAAAGCAACCATTTAATGACTTATCTGCACTAAATGCTTGTGGATCACATGTAGTCGCGATAGCCAGCAATAAAGAAAAAAGTTTTGGCTTACTAGAACTAGACCTTCACAATCAAACCTGGAAACACACCCCAGCAAACAATACCCTAATTGAAGTAACTCAAATCAGCAAAGGTGAATCAATATGGTTTACAGGGTTCGACGGGAAACAAACTCAGGCCTGGTACTACCCACCAAGTACTAAATCAAAAAAAGATGCCCCTCTATTAGTTAAAAGCCACAGTGGTCCAACCAGCATGGCCAAATGCGGGTTCGACCTAGGCATCCAATTCTGGACTTCCAGAGGTTGGGGAGTAGTGGATGTGAATTATGGCGGCTCAACTGGGTTTGGACGCGAATACAGAGAACGCCTTAATGGAAAATGGGGGATAGTTGATGTATTTGACTGCACAGCAGCAGCAAAGCATTTAATTCAATTAGGAAAAGCAAATCCACAACAAATTGCCATTGAAGGAGGGAGTGCAGGTGGCTTCACAACACTTGCATGCTTATGTTTTTCAGATGTCTTTAAGGCTGGTGCGTGTAGATATGCTGTTAGCGATCTGGTGGCAATGAACAGTGGCACACATAGATTTGAAGAAAAGTATCTTGAATCACTTGTAGGTCGATGGCCCGAAGAAAAAGAAATTTATAAAGAGCGTTCACCTCTCTTTAATGCAAAAAAAATAAAATGTCCGGTCATATTCTTTCAAGGGCTTAAAGACAAAGTTGTTCAACCAGAGCATACTTTCCAAATGGGTAATGCTCTTAAAGAAAATAATATCCCCTTAGAGATACATACATTCCCCTCAGAAGGACATGGTTTCAGAGATGCAGAGACGAAGTTAAAAGTATTAAAACTAACAGAGATATTCTTTAATAAGTACCTGAATCTTTAGGAGTTTTCTTTCAAAAATTTTATTGTAGACAGAAGATCAGCTATAAAACAATCTATTTCTTCAAAAGTAGTCGTAAAACTAAGGCTTGCTCTAGCAGTGCTCTTCAAACCATAATGACGATGCAAAGGTTGACAACAATGGTGACCACTCCTGATGCAAATTCCGTTGAGATCTAGCAAGGCTGCTATATCATTTGCATGTATATCTTCAACATTAAAAGTTGCCAAGGCACCCCGTTCTGGCTGAGCGTTTGGGCTTGGCCCCAAAACAGTTAAACCTTCTATAGATGTAAGACTCTGATATAAATATTTTATTAGAGATTTTTCCCAAGTCTGTATTTCATTTAGACCAATAGCTTCTAAATAATTAATTGCTGTTCCCATTGCTATTGCCTCTCCAATAGGTGGGGTCCCAGCTTCAAATTTATGCGGCAAACCTGCCCAAGTCGAATGATCCAGAGAAACATCCTGAATCATTTCACCCCCACCAAGAAATGGTGGCATTGATTCTAAAAGATTTTCTCGTCCCCAAAGGAAACCAACACCTGTAGGGCCGCAAATTTTATGTGAAGAGCCCACAAGAAAATCAATCCCCATAGATGCAACATCAATTGACTTATGTGCCAAGCTCTGGCAGGCATCTACTAAGACCAATGCTCCAGCTTTATGTGCTAAGTCAGAGACCTTATTTATGGGATTACAACATCCCAAAGTATTACTTATATGAACCAAGCTAACTAGCTTGGTTCTCTCATTTAACTTCTGCAAAAAATCATCAATATCAAACTGTCCTTCTGATGTAACTTCTACATATCTAAGAATGCAGCCCCTTCTATTAGCAAGCAGTTGCCATGGAACAATATTACTATGATGCTCCATAATTGTAAGGAGAATTTCGTCACCCTCCTTAAGAACGGAATCCCCCCAAGAATGGGCTACAAGATTGATTCCTTCTGTAGCATTTCTAGTAAATACAATTTCGTTCGCTGATGAAGCACCTATAAACCTTGATGTAATTCCGCGTGCCCCTTCAAAGGCCTCTGTTGCCCTTGCACTTAGTTGATGTGCCCCTCTATGCACATTCGCATTAAAGTGTTTGTAATAATCCTCAAGTGCATCAATAACTTGGTTTGGTTTTTGGCTAGTCGCTGCATGATCTAAGTAAACGAGTGAAGGCTGATTTGAACTTATCTCTGCAAACAAAGGAAAATCCCCTCTGGTTCTTTCTGCCAAAGTCTTTTCAGCTACTTTCATCCCTAAACCCCCTCTAGCAAATTAGATAACACTCCCCAGCGTGATCCAGATACAGGAAGAGTTCTGACTATTTCCTCACAATAACCCTTTAAGAGTAATCTCATTGCATCTTCATGACTAATACCCCTACTAAGCATGTAAAAAACCTGTTCTTCTTGTAGTTGACTGACAGTTGCTCCATGAGTGCATTTCACATCATCAGCAACTATTTTTAATTGCGGTTTTGTATCTATTCGCGCATGCTTTGACAATAATAAATTCCTACTTAATTGAGAAGCAGATGTCCGCTGGGCAATTCTAGGAACTTCAATAGAACCATTAAATATTGAATGTGAGTAGTCAACAGCAATAGCTTTTTGTAATTGATCTAATACTCCTTCTGGCCCATCAAAACGAATCGTAGAATTATTAACAATTTGCTCTTTACCTTTCGAGACCTGAAGCCCTCTTAATGCCGTACTAGCATATCCACTCTCTTGAACTATCTTTTGCTCCAAACGGCCAAATGACCATCCTTCTTGTACAGAGCTAAAAGCATATTGGCTTCTAATATCTTGTTCAATTGCCAAAGTAGCGAAATAGCCTGACTCTTTTGTGCCACGAGCAAGCCAACCATGATTCACACAAGCATCACTGCCTATATGCATTTCCAAAAGATGACTATGTGCTGAATTATTCTTACCCAACAAAACCTGAAAAAGGTCGAATTTTGTTTTACTCTCAACAATCAGTACAATCCGAGTTGCAACAAAGGCATCTTCTCTACTGTCAAGCACAAGCTCCAAAGGAGGCAAATTATCACCATTAATACGCAATCCCAAGACCCTATATGTACAGGAGTTATTAACAGCTACCAACCATTCATCATTACAAGAACATTTATCTATTGTTCGACCAAGAATTCCATCCAACTCTGCAGTACTTAATTGAGTAAAGCCATCAGGCAAATCAACTGACTCCAGTGGGTCAAACCCAGGACTAATAACTAACTGAAATCCTTCAAATTTCGAACTAGGCAAAGGAATATTCTTTCTTATTTTATTAGTGGGATTATTTAAAAGAAAAGGTAAGTTAAAAAGTGAACTTAAACGACTTAAATCAGTAAATCGCCAAGCTTCATCTGATTTTTTTGGCATTCCAATTAAATCTAAATATTCTCGACCTCTTCTTTGGATCTTCTCCAAATCACCTTTTGGAGTGGGCAAAGAATTAAACCATTTTGAATCATGAAAGCTCATACTTACGGCCTTAAAGGCGATACAGATTCTTCTTCTAACCATTCATAACCAGATTTCTCAAGCTCTAATGCAAGCTCACTTCCACCTGTCCTTAAAATCTTTCCAAAACCCATTACATGAACATAATCAGGTGTGATTTCATTCAAAAGCCTTTGATAATGAGTAATTAAAAGTATTGCAGTTTCTTTTTTGGAAAGTTCATTTACCCCAGCAGCAACAATCCTTAGGGCATCAATATCAAGACCAGAGTCAGTTTCATCAAGAATAGAAAATATTGGCTCTAAAAGAGCCATTTGAAGAATCTCATTTCGCTTCTTTTCTCCACCAGAGAATCCCTCATTAACACTTCGCTCTAGAAAAATAGGATCCATTTGTAAGAGGTTAAGCCTAGATCGCACTAATTCTTCAAAAGCAAAAGGATCTAATTCTTCTACTTCAAGCTGTTTTCTTCTGGAATTAGTAGAGACTCTCAAAAATTCAAGATTGCTAACACCTGGTATTTCAACTGGATACTGAAAGCCAAGAAAAACACCTATTCGCGCACGAACTTCTGGCTCCAAAACAAGAAGATCCTCTCCACGGAATAAAACCTTTCCTTTTGAAACTTTATATGAGGGATGCCCTGCCAATACTTTGGAGAGCGTACTTTTACCGCTGCCGTTTCTCCCCATGACAGCATGTATCTCTCCAGCGTGAATCTTCAGATCAACTCCTTTTAATATAGGTTGATCATCAACACTCGCATGAAGATCGGAAATCTCTAAAATGAGCTCAGCATCAGGATTAATCACAAGAAGAAATCAAAATTGTATAAAAAAGGAATAGATAAATTTACTTTTTTCAAGGTCATCCAACTGATCCCTCTAACTTAAGAGCCAATAACTTGTCGGCCTCTGCAGCAAATTCCATTGGCAACTGATTAAAAACATCTCTACAAAAACCACTAACCATCATAGACACTGCTTCTTCAAATCCAATACCTCGGCTTTGTAAATAAAACAACTGATCTTCTGAAATACGACAAGTACTTGCCTCATGTTCGATACTTGCCATTGATTGCTGAGATCTAATATATGGATATGTGTTAGCAGAGGCTTGATCCCCAATTAACATTGAATCACATTGACTATAATTGCGCGCTCCAGATGCCTTTGGCCCCATTTGAACTAACCCTCTATAGCTATTCCTTGATTTACCAGCACTAATTCCTTTACTAACAATTGTTGACTTAGTATCTGCTCCTATATGAACCATCTTTGTTCCAGTATCTGCCTTTTGAAGGTTATTAGTTAATGCCACTGAATAAAATTCGCCCACTGATCCTTCACCCTGGAGAATGCAACTAGGATATTTCCATGTAATTGCTGAGCCTGTCTCGACTTGTGACCAACTAATTTTGCTCCTGGCGCCTCTACATTGACCACGTTTAGTCACAAAGTTATAAATTCCTCCTACCCCTTCTTCATTTCCTGAATACCAATTCTGAACAGTTGAATATTTAATTGATGAATCCTCTAATGCAATCAGTTCAACTACAGCAGCATGCAATGTATTGGTGTCGAACATTGGGGCTGTGCAGCCTTCTAAATAACTTACTGATGCCCTATCTTCAGCAATAATAAGAGTCCGCTCAAACTGACCTATGTCTCCGGAGTTGATTCGAAAATAAGATGATAATTCCATTGGACATTCAATTCCCTTTGGGATATATACAAAAGATCCATCACTAAAGACAGCAGAATTTAAAGCTGCAAAAAAATTATCATTACAAGGAACCACAGTTCCCAAATAACGCTCTACCAATTCAGGATATTCATTAACTGCTTCACTTATGGAACAAAAAATCACTCCATGCTCGGCAAGTTGCTCCTTATATGTTGTTGCAATAGAAACGCTATCAAATACAGCATCTACAGCAACATTTGACAATCTCTTTTGTTCGCTGAGAGGTATACCTAGCTTATCAAATGTTTCTAGCAGCTTTGGATCTACCTCATCTAAACTTGCCTTCTTTTGATTTTGCTTAGGAGCTGCATAATAAATTATATCTTGATAATTAACCTTAGGATATCCGAGCTCTGCCCAATCAGGTTCCTGCATTTTCAACCATTGTTTATATGCTTTCAAACGAAAATTTAAAAGAAATTCTGGCTCCTGCTTTTTGGAGGAAATCAAGCGAATCACATCTTCTGTTAGGCCCTTAGAGATTTTTTCAGTTTCTATATCTGTAACAAAGCCATACTTATAAGGCTTAGAAACCAGTTCTCCAAGGAGATTTGAGCTTGTCATGTCAATTTGTCAATCTTCAAAATTGGTTGGCTCAGGCCAAAAGTTGCTTCCGGATCCTATTACTGGATTAGGCATCGTCATCTCAGGAAGCTTGAGGAATCAACAAAGTCATTTGATGAAAGCTCAGAGCTACAAGGAATTAAGAAACCTATAGGTATTCTAATCCCCTCTTTACCCTAAGCCAAAAAGGAACTTTCTATGACTTAAAAGGTTCTAGAACAAAGCATTACAAAGCTACTGAAGATGACTCCCCTAAAGCTAGAAGAAATTCAATTCATCGAAGCAACGAAACTTCCTGCAATAGATCGCCATTATTTAAGACTGCTTGCACATTGCCTTGCATGCTTCAAAAGCATGAATGGTTCAGCCGCTAAAGGGTCTTTACCAAACGAAAAAGTCCGCATGGATTGGTGCTTGAACCAACCAACTCTAAAAAACGAAAAAACTTTTATCCCAGTTCTACTAGAGCAACTTGACTCAGCGGGCCATCAGCTAGAAGCAATGGCATCTGAACTCAAGATTTCACCTTTAGAACTAAGCCTGCAAAATCTCGTAGAGGCATATTCCTCGAAGATCGATGACAATCTTTCTAGTCTTCAAGACAAAGCCGCTCATGATCTTGCCCCTCCTAGAGAAGGCGTTGAATGAACCAATAGTGAATTCTCGAAAAACATGAGCCCAAAATCGGAAACAGAATCAAAAAGCAAGGAAGATCCAACAACTTCACTCAGTTAATAAAAAACTAGTCCTGATAAAGGCTTTAAGAGTTCAGACTAATCTCCGTAATGCTCCAACAGTCAGTAGATCCTGACCACAGGGGTACCTGGGAAAGGGAATCTGGAAAAATACCGTCTACGTGATCCCAAACAAAAACGGAGTATTTAAGACGTGACCCAAGCTCAAGAATTTTTGTCACGTCTGACCCTGCGTCAACTACGTCTTATGGCTAGTGATCTAGGGGTTCCCCTTTACAGCAGAAAAAGTAAAGCCTCTTTAGTAAAAGAAATTTCTATTAGACAAGAGAAAAAAGCTAATGATGAATATGAGAAAGATCAAAAGGAGGGTCAAGATGTATCTGCAAAAAACTTAAAAGAAGGGAATTCAACCCATGTTGTATTTGTCCCAAGAGATCCAGATTGGGCTTATGTTTTCTGGGAGATATCAGAATCAGATTGCAAACGAGCAGTAGACAGAGGTGCAAATCGCCTTTGCCTTCGTCTAACTGATTTGACTGGAAGCAAAAATGGTGGAGTCAACCGCCAAGCTCTCCAAGAAATCACTGTTGATAGTCACAGTACCGAATGGTATCTCCCAATTCCAATGTGTGATAGAGATTATCGAGTTGAACTCGGCTATCGATTTGGAAACAACTGGATGTCCCTGGCTTTTTCAACAATAGCTAGAGTTCCTGCTCTTCATCCAAGTGAGCAAATTCTTGATCAATTTGTACCTTTTAGTCTTGAAAATACTCCAAACATAGAAGCAAGTAATAACAGCAAGAGTCCCCAACCAAACTTTGAACTAAGAGACCCTGGACTCCACGAACGCTTATATCAGCGAGCAACAGCCCACTATCAAAAAACTAGAATTGGATCAGAAGAGTTCCAGCAAAAAAGAGATTCAAACTTCCATAACACTCCTATCAATGATTCCGGAATTGGGATATGGGCTAGTGGGCTGAATGACTCTGGGGTAGGGGGTTTAAGGACTAAGAAGCAACCGTTCTGGCTAGTTGCAGATGCAGAGCTAATTGTTTATGGAGCAACAGATCCTAGTGCTCGAGTGACAATTGGAGGAGAAGAAGTACCTCTCTCAAAAGATGGCACTTTCCGCTTACAAGTTCCTTTCCGTGATGGGCAGCAAAATTATCCTATTGAAGCAACGGCTTCTCACGGTAATGAACGCAGAAATATCACTTTAGAATTTGAAAGGATGACTCCAGAAGATAACACGACTCCTAAAATCTCTACCAATGCAGATTGGTTCTAAATGGTAATAGCCTAATCATGAAAAAATCATGTTACGTAATTTTGTCGCAATAACACCCTTAGCAGGTGCAATACTTTTTCCTCTAATAATTCCATTTGCGATGGCAAAATTTGGAATCACAACAGGAATCATCTTGGCACTACTACTAAGTAGCTTATGGTTTATTGCAATGCTTCGTACATCAGAGATGCCGCACTAACGCCTCTTTTTTGGAGCCTTTACCCTTATTGACAAGCAATACAGCAAAACTAGGGCATAAGATCTATTAAGAAATCATTCCACGATAAAAACTGATATGACTATCCACAAAACCTGTAAAGTCAAGCTTGCTTTTATAGTATCAGTCATTGGTTTTTTTAGTTTATTTGATTACGCAAGAAGTAGAGACATAAAGTACATCCAATTACCTACCAAAAGTTATCTCACCAAAATTCAACTAAATGCCTTCTCATGCTCCCGCGACAACAACAGAACTGCCTGCGATCAAACACGTTTACTGGCAGACCCATTAATGGATCACCCTTTACTTTCCACATCTTGCAAAGACTCTGTTTGGGAACTACTTCAAAAAGCAAAAAGTACTGTTGCAAACACCTTTGAAAGACGAGACTCCATAAATCGACCAGCTAAGCGTCTTTCAGAGGTTTGCGTAAAAATCACAAAACCTAAAAGGCAACAAAATCAAAGGCCAGGAAATCGTTCTCAAAGGGAGACATAGTTATGTTTTAAGAAAAATTTTCTTTGACTGTCTCTCTGGAATCACATCTACCAACTTTTCGTTAGATTTATATCCTTTGTCCTCTCACCTGGAGAATTTAGAAAAGTGACTCTCACGAAACGCACAATAAAACTAACCACACCTTTTACAGATCAAAAGCCAGGAACTTCTGGTCTTCGAAAAAGCAGTAGTCAATTCGAGACCCCCCATTATCTAGAAAGTTTTTTAGAAGCAATACTCAGAACTCTTCCAGGAGTAGATGGAGGGACACTAGTCGTTGGTGGAGATGGACGTTATGGAAATGAACGTGCAATAAATATCATCATGAGCATGGCAGCTGCACATGGCCTTAAGAAAGTTATCACCACCACCAATGGAATCCTCTCTACACCAGCAGCATCCCATTTAATTCGAAGCAGAAAAGCTATAGGAGGAATAATACTCTCTGCTAGCCACAACCCAGGGGGACGGAATGGTGACTTCGGAGTCAAAGTAAATGGCTCTAATGGTGGACCTGCAGCTGAGGCATTGACCAACTCAATTTATTCTTGCACTCAAAAACTAGAAGAATATTCGCTAATAGACATCCCAAAAATTTCACTACAAAGCCAAGGCAATCAACAAATTGGCGAGATGAAAGTTGAAATAGTTGATGGAGTCGAAGACTACGTAGTGCTTATGCAAAATCTCTTTGATTTTGATCTCATACAAAACTTTTTACTCCAGGACTTCTCCTTTATCTTCGACGCAATGAATGCAGTTACTGGGCCATATGCAAAAAGAATTTTTGAAGACCTCTTAAATGCTCCAAAAGGATCGGTTCTTAATGGTTTACCCCTGGAAGATTTTGGAGGAAGTCACCCAGATCCGAATCTCACGTATGCAAAAGACTTAGCCGAGCTACTACTAACAAAGAAACAATATTCCTTTGGGGCAGCATGTGATGGCGATGGAGATAGAAACATGGTCCTTGGGAAAGGTTGCTTTGTTAACCCAAGTGATAGCCTTGCTGTTCTTACTGCAAATGCTCATCTTGTACCAGGCTACGCCGATGGACTTAAAGGTGTTGCGCGTTCCATGCCAACTAGTTCAGCGGTTGATGCTGTAGCAAAAAAAATTGGAATCAATTGTTTTGAAACTCCAACTGGTTGGAAATTCTTTGGGAACCTTCTAGATGCCAATGAAATAACACTATGTGGAGAAGAAAGTTTTGGAACAGGTAGTAATCATGTCCGTGAAAAAGATGGTCTATGGGCAGTACTTTTCTGGCTACAAATTCTTGCCAAGCGAAATACCTCTGTAGAGGAAATAATGCATGAGCACTGGACAGAGTATGGTCGCCACTATTACTCAAGACATGACTATGAAGAAGTTGACAGTGAAGCAGCAAGTGATCTTTATAGTAATCTTGAGAAGTTAACTCCAAAACTTGTTGGCAAGCAATTTGCCACTGGGACGGTAATGCTTGCAGACAATTTCAACTACAAAGATCCAATTGACAACTCATTAACAACTAATCAAGGCCTAAGAATTATTTTAGATGACAGCAGCAGGATAATCATTCGGCTATCAGGTACAGGAACCAAAGGCGCTACTTTACGTATTTATCTAGAGCGTTATATCTCTAACCCTGGCGAAACAAGGAAAAATCCACAAATAGTTTTAAGTGATCTAATTACTTCAATTAATAATTTAGCGGAAATACCAAAAATGACAGGAATGAATGCACCTACTGTAATTACCTGATTTACGTAAAGAAAACAGCAAAATAGCTAAAAATCTCTAAATAAAATGCTTATTGAGAGCATTCCAGATATCGCTGTTAAAAATGCATTCCATAAACTAACCTTAGTAAAGGAGATATGTTTTTAGGATCGAAGCTCCTTTGGGTCAGAATCTTTTTGAATATAAGGCTAATCAGGAACTACTCCGTAATGCACCTTTAGCAGATCGGATGAGGCCTAGAACCCTCGATGAATTCGAAGGTCAACAAGCCATACTTGCTGAGGGACGTCTCCTTAGAAGAGCTATCAATACTGACAGAGTAGGTAATCTTTTACTACATGGACCACCAGGAGTTGGCAAAACTACTCTTGCCAGAATTATTGCATCCCAAACACGTGCTCACTTCAGCACTGTAAATGCGGTTCTTGCAGGCATAAAGGATCTTCGAAAAGAAGTAGAAGATGCTAAAGATCGACTGGCGAAACATAACTTACGTTCAATACTTTTCATAGACGAAGTCCATCGGTTCAACACTGCTCAACAGGATGCCTTATTGCCCTGGGTTGAGAATGGGACTGTCACCCTAATTGGAGCAACAACTGAAAATCCATATTTTGAAGTCAATAAAGCCTTACTTAGTCGCTCAAGACTCTTTAGATTGCAAGCTCTTGAGTCCGATGATCTTCACAAGCTACTAAGTCGAGCCTTAAACGATACTGAAAGAGGCTATGGCGCTCGCAAAATAGAAATAAGCAAAGAAGCCTCTAATCATCTAGTAGATATTTCCAATGGAGATGCACGCTGCCTACTAAATGCTCTTGAATTAGCTGTTGAAAGCACAATTCCAGACAAAGCAAACTGTATAAAAATCAACATTGCAATTGCAGAAGAGTCGATTCAAGAAAGAGCTGTCCTTTACGACAAGCAAGGTGATGCACACTATGACACTATTAGTGCATTCATTAAATCCCTAAGAGGGTCAGATGCAGATGCAGCATTGTTTTGGCTCGCACGAATGATCGAGGCTGGTGAAAGTCCTAGATTTATTTTCAGAAGAATGTTGATTGCTGCAGCAGAAGATATTGGGCTTGCAGACCCACAAGCAATTGTAATTGTTGAAGCATGTGCAGCAGCCTTTGAAAGAGTTGGTCTACCAGAAGGGTTGTACCACCTTTCTCAAGCAGCACTATATCTAGCCTGTGCGGAAAAAAGTAACAGCTTACTTGGTTTTTTCGAGGCAATACGAATGGTTCGGACCTCACAGAAGCAAACTATCCCTAGTCATTTAAGAGATGCAAGCCGGGATAAAGACGCCTTTGGTGATGGTATTGGCTACAAATACCCCCATGCCTTTAAAGAACATTGGGTATCACAGCAATATCTTCCAAAAGTTCTTCAAGGAGAGGTTTTTTGGCAACCAAGCCACAACGGCTGGGAAGGACAACGCAGATCAATAATGCTTGAGCGTAAGGCAGCACAACTCGCCGTAATAGAGGAGTCAAGTCAAAATAATGAACTACTCCTTAGTAGTTCACCGGAAAGTCCTCAACTGGAAAGATGGCTCCAACGTCAAATGAATCAAGCTGGCGAACGAATGTATATGTTAGGGAAAAAGCTTTGGGCTGATATTCAATGGAACAGACAAGATCGTGTTCTCATTCTCGGAGGACAATCATTACTCTGGGCACTTGAGCCATTAAAAAAAGTACAAGAAGGTGGAGTAACGATCATCAGCAAAAAAGCTGAAAGCCAATCACGCTTATTAGCGCAGATAGACCTAATTGAACCTCTTCATAGACCTAAACTAATTAATGGAGGTATTGCAGATCTAGATCAATTACCAGATCAACTAAAGTTCGAATGGATCGGAGGGCGTATATCCAAGGAAATATTTGACTCGGAATTAATTGAATTGCTTACGAAAGTCAGCGAAAAATCTCATGAGAGCACAGAAATAAGATTTCTAATTACACATGCATGTATAGGCCCTGCTGCTTCACTAATAGAATTGATGAATCAACTTAAAATCAAGAATACAGAACCTACGCTCCTTAAAGAATTAGCAATCAAAGAAAAGATCTGGTTAAAAGAACAGAGGATTGATAACAAACTTGAAAAGATGCTTAATCAACTTGGATGGAAGATCAAATGGGAACAGTGGAGCGAGTCCTTAACTATTACTTTAGACAAAGAACTTGCGCATCGTTGGCTAGGGAATGGGAATGCCTATTATGAATTAGTTGCCAAGAATTACCAAACTAACGATATCCAATCTATAAAAGGAATCATCAAAGATCTCCATGGAGAAAAATTACCTCAACGTGTAATTCATCAAAGAATGATTGGGACTAGATAGATACTGAGACTTCTAATTATAATTTAATTGCAAAGGCAAATCAAAGAAGGTCTTATTTTCGACTAGTGGGTTATAGTTAACTGTAAAAAAATTATTCAATACATAAAACTGCTGAGCGAAGAAAGAGATTATTCTCAACTGCTATGGCCATTCGCCAATCACTATATTGAAATTGTCTTACTGCAACTTGATATCCGAGCTTGATATTAGTTGCATAATTAGAATCAGAGCTACATTGCCAATTAACAAGATCTGCTGCAAGACTTCCTTCTTGCCATTTAATAGCAGCTTCTTTTATTAACCATTTCTCTAGCACAGAGGCACGAAGATCTTCTCCATAAAGCTCAGAAATCTGACTCTTTTCAAGACTAGAGAAATAACGTAGCGCCAATTGATTTGCAGAAAAAGATCGGTCACACCTCTCTAGATCAACCCCTATACGATTTGGAGACCAACCAATTAACAATGCATCACGACAATGACTAAGACTTATACATCCCCAACCATGTTTTAACTGCGGAGATTTTCCAGGCATTGCAATCAAGGGAATATCCATAACATCAACATTCCAAAGATCAGCCAATGCATGTCTCATATACCCACGAGAATGTCGAAATTGCCTTAATCGTTGCCCCGACAATGCTTGGGCCCATCTTTCTTCGTCTGCACTTATAGGCTTTAAAGGACTACTTGCCTTAAAAAGCCACAATGCCACTAGGCTTGGGTTCCTGACCTCAGCTGTACACAATGGCTCTGAAAATCGGCGATCCAGCTCCAAGTTTTACCCTCCCAAACCAAGATGGTAAAGATGTTGATCTTGCATTATTTAAAGGGCAGAGGGTTGTTATTTACTTTTATCCAAAAGATGACACTCCTGGATGCACGAAAGAAGCTTGTAACTTCCGCGAAGAATGGAGTGCTTTTGAAAAAAACAACATAAAAGTGCTTGGTGTCAGTAAAGATGGCTCAAAATCCCATCAAAAGTTTATCGAAAAATATAATCTTCCTTTTACCCTTTTAACTGATGCTGAACCATGTCCTGTTGCGAGCTCATACGAGAGTTATGGATTAAAGAAATTTATGGGGCGTGAGTACATGGGCATGATGCGACATACTTTTGTGATTGACCCAACAGGGAGAA
>QCGE01000016.1 GCA_003278195.1 Prochlorococcus sp. AG-363-P08 | reverse complement strand
CATTGACGCTTGGTAAAAGCTAATCCTAGTAAATAAGCATAATAGGGCAAAACATCTATACCTCTCCAATAGATTAGGCAATTATTAATTTGTTCTCTATCTATTCTATAAATTAATAGCAATATTTTACAGGCATTAAAATCTTAATCCCAATCGACGCCGCTTTGACATGCTTGCTAAGACAACACTACAACACTGTCCGAAATAAATAATTACACCTATCATCCAAACCCAGAGTGTTAGCACTAAAACACCTCCTATAAATCCATAAGCTTGAAAACGTGCTCCCAAAGAAAAAATGCTTCGACTAACTGCTGAATTTAGAATTGTAAGAAGTGTTCCAATCAAAAAAGAGCCTGGAATTAATGGTTTCCAAGGTACACGTCTACTTGGCAAGAATACTTGAAGCAAAAATGCCATAAAAGACAGCCCTAATAAAGGAACAACAAATTGACCAACCTGCAAAACTGGAATACGCGTTAACCAGTCAGATAGCCAAGGGGAGTTACGAGAAATTTCTTCTAAAGCTTCTCCTGGAATCCTGCGTAAATTAGTACTAATCTGATCAACTACCAACAAAAGTCCCAAAATAAATACCACCAAGAATGCCTCAAGACGAGCTCTAAGAAAGTGAAATGCTTGTATCCAAAATGGAGGAGGAGATGATGGCAAAGGCAATAAATCATCCCAAAGGCGATCAGTACCTCGCTGCAAAGTTAAATAAGCATTCCCAGAAGTAATGATCAAGAAAACTGCACCTAATAAACCTGCTCCAAAACCCTGATTAACTAGCTTCACCAATGTTGTATCCACCAAACCGACAACTGATTGAGGCAATGCTTGTGCAGCAAAATTAATTATTTGCTGATCCAAGCCATTTTGACGTCCTAAAAACCAAGATGCTACTGATAAAGAAATTAATAAGATAGGAAAAAATGACTGAAGCATGTAATAAGCAAAAGCAGCGCTTAAATCAACACAGTCACAACGTGTCCATTTCTCATAGGCACGCCAAAGGGTAACTATCAGCCACCTAACCCGTCTTTGCCAACGAGGTCCCACGTTACGCACAACACTTCTAATTTGAAGAGTAGCCATATGTTATTTAAATCACTAGGGGGTTATTAATAAAAAGATCAATAAAGATAGATAAAAATAATTTAATTACTCAACAAATTAGCAAAGGTCTCATTTGAAAAATATGATTTACCTATTAATCCTTTAAGAGAGCCATTCCCCAAGGAAGAAAGCGAGTTAACTCCTCTTTCGATGAAGCAGTCAATAAAGGGAAATTGACGGATGCCAAGTCTTGGCCTGGCACAATGATAGAAGGATCTACATCTAACCACTGAATAGGGCACATAAGCTCTGAAAGAACAAGCCATGCAGAGGCCAAGTCCCAAATTTTTGGTGTTGCCTCTAAAGCCGCTATCGTCTGCCCAAGAGCAACGCCAACCATATTTAGACTTGAAACTCCTAGTAAACGAATCTTCCCAGGGAAAGGATCATTAGCTTTTCGCTGTAATACACGAATCGATCGACTACAAAGAGAGACACATTCTGTTTTTGCCCGTGATCCAATATCCAAAGAAAGTCGCTTCCCATTCAACCAAGCACCATGGCCTCTACTTGCAACAATCCGCTGCTTTAGTACTGGCAGATCTAATACAGCAAAATCTGGTTGACCTTCAACAAAACGAGCAACAGAAATAGCCCAATGGGGTATCCCTGCAGCAAAGTTTGTTGTTCCATCCAATGGATCAACAACCCAGAAAGCTCTTGTGCTGGGAACCACTTTATTCCCCTCTTCACTAAGTACACCGTCTTCTTTTGTGATTCGCTGCAATCCATTCACAAGAGTGAGGTCACTCCAGCGATCGCACTCGGTAATCAATGTTCCATCCGGCTTTAGATCTGAAAGAATATTTCCAAAATCCATGCATTGCCTTTCAGCGACACGATCTATAAGTTGATGCACTTCGTTTAGTTGTATTGAACCTAGGGAATTAGTTAAAGTCATTCTGCTACTGCTTTCTCATTAATCAAAGAAGCCTCACAAACTACATTAGTGTTGCGTTGAGCATTATTCAAATTAAAAGCATCGCAAGACTGAATCTGATCTAATCCTGTATGCCGTCTTAATTGAACAAGGCTAGTATTATAAGAAGAAATAGCATCTGCATAGTTGATTTCAGATTGTCTTAAATCTCTTTGATTTTCTAAAACTTCCCTTTGGTTTGATATGCCAGCATTAAACCTTAAACGCGCCAATCTTAGAACCTCACGCTGTGCAATGATCTCATTTTTTGCAGAGGTCAAAGCTTGACTTGCAGCATTAAGGCTAAAATAACTCTCCTCAACTTGTTTCCTAATTTTATTTCGTTCAGAAACAAAGTTTGCTTTATGTTCCTTCACCTTGTTCTTATTTAAACGATAAAGTGCCTTCGCATTCCCTCCATCAAATATTTTCCAAGTAGCCGTCAAACCTATTGTATTACTTACAGTCCATCCATAATCTTTATCGCTTGGTTCCACCACATTAAGCTGTCCTTGAGTTCTTGAAGTATCAAAAGTATTAACCAAACTTAAGCTAGGCTGTGCAGCGGCTAAAGCCTCATTTGCCTTACTATTGTTAATAGAAATATCAAGAAGGTATCTATCTAATTCTTCCCTAAATGCATATGCAGCAATAATGCTTTCTTCTAAAGATGAATTCCATAAGCCAATTGGCCTATGAACTTGTGCAGAGACAGGAATAACATTTTGAGGAAGATTTACTAACTCGGCCAAGGATCTTCTTGCAATCTCTTGATCCCTAAGAGCATTGCCTAGCAATCTTCTGTCTCTCGCTAACTGAGTTTTTGCCTCAAGAGTTTCAAATTTGCTAGCCAATCCAGCATCGAAACGAGCCCTAGCATCCTTATTGCTAATTAATGATGAATTTAATGATTTTCTATTAACTAATACTTTTTGATCAGAATGTTGAAGCTCAAAAAATTTAATTGCAGACTGAAGTTTTATATCTCTTAAGGTAATCAAATAAGAATCTCTTGCTTTTTCAAAGCTAGCCCTTGCAGCAGCAATTTGAGGAACCCTAGCAGGATCTATCAGATTCCATTTAACCTTTACTGTAAATTGAGTTTTCCACTGGCTGCTTCTAGTATTAGGTGTGGAGGAATAATCGGGATTAGAATAAGAGTCAGCCATCAAATATTGAGGCAATCCATTAGCTGTAAGGTCAATAGTGGGATACCAAGCCGAAATTGAGGCCTGCAACTTTGAGCGTTCCTGCTCAATCCTTAAAGACGCAGCCTTTAAAGTTGGATTATTTAATTTCACTAAATCTTCAACCTCTAACAAAGTCAATGAACGAAGGTTGTTAACCCCAACCTGCGAGGATCGTGTTGGCAGATTCAACAAATCAGACCTTTTTATCGAATTTTCATTTGCAGTAAGAAACTTTTTGATTTCTTCGATTTTGGTTGAGTTCTTAACAACTACTCTTGAGGTATTTGCTACGACCAATTCCTGCAGCGTCATATTACCCAATCGCTCAATGTGGAATTGGGCTTTAGCACTGCCTACTTCGACTCCTTGAAAAAGAGCGCCAGCAAGCAAAATTATTCTTGCGTTTCGCCAGTACACAACGATTCAAAAACTTTTTAATAAGTTTAGGAAACTTCCTGCAATTCTCCAATCAAAGCAGCCACGATGTCAGCCGCTCCATTCACAACCGTTATAGGAACTCCTAAAGAATTACTCACATCATGCAAAGTCATATCATCCAAGAAAACAGGGTTCCCACTACGCAACATCACTGATGGTAAAAGAAGCTGATCTCCTAGATCTTTCCCTTTCAATCCAGCCAATACATCCTGACCCGTAAGTAATCCTGTTACTACCTGATCCTGACCCCAATATGGGCTTCTCAATCCATATAAATGAATAGAAAGACCATCTACTGCATTCAATCGACCACAAGCAGGTGCGAGCACTTCTTTAACAAGGCTTCCTACTACCCAACTAGATCTTCGAGGATTAATTAAAGTCTCAGGAAGATTTTCAGTGGCCTCATCCAAATCCTCTAAAAAAGCTCTAATGCTTCCCACACCATTCTCTTGCTGAGAAAAATCCTCATATTCAAGATGACGAGGCAAAGGATATCCAGCCAGCAAATACCACTCATCAGATAGCCAAGCAAAGCGAGTCCCTAATAGATCTTGAAATTTGCTTTGTAATTTCTCAACTTGGATAATGACCTTTCTTGCACAATCTGAATCCACTGGAATTAAGCCATCCCCATCAGGGCGAAACCTTGTCAATCCAACCGGGACGATTGCAACAGATATAACTGCAGGCCAGCTTCCAGAACCAAAAAAAGCTAATTCATTAAGTGTCTTGTTTAAAGCTGACCCATCATTTAATCCAGGGCAAACAACAACTTGAGCATGAATCTGAAGATTCCTTTTATCAAACCATGCCAATTGTTCCATCAACAAAACCGCACGTTTGTTTCTAAGTAATTTGGAGCGCAACTTAGGATCAGTTGAATGTACAGACACATAAAGTGGTGAAAGCCTCTGCATTTCTATACGCTGCCAATCTGAAGCAAGCAAATTAGTAAGTGTCAAATAAGATCCATAAAGAAAACTCATGCGGTAATCATCATCCTTAAGATATAAAGTTTTACGCTTACCCGAAGGCTGTTGATCGATAAAACAAAATGGACAATTATTATTGCATTGCCTTAAACCATCAAATAAGGCATCTTTAAAAATCAGCCCTAGAGAATCATCTATTTCTTTTTCACAGTCAATCTTATGTAATTCACCAACTGAATCTAATACTTCTATATGTAACTGTTCTTCCCCAACTAAGAATCGATAATCAATTAAATCTCTGGGTCTTTTCCCATTAATGCTTATCAACTTATCACCAGGTTCAAACCCTAGCTCTTCAGCTATTGAATCCTTTTCAACAGAATCAATCTCAGCCGGAAAGGGCAACCTTGCAGAAGAGTCAGGGTCAACAACTAAACCCGACAAATTTGTAGAGGGCTCATTCCACACTTCTCAACCAGGTGAATTCTTTAACTTGATTTAAAACCTAGCCCATAAAGCAAGCAAAAAGATCCCAAAAAACATTCGATAGGCCACAAAAATCCAAGTGCTATGGCTCTGGAGATACTTGATTAACCAATGTATGGAGATCCAAGACATAACCATAGCGCTAAATATTCCAAGAATTAATGGGAAGAGACCTAGCTCGCTAGAACCTTCCAAAACATCTTTTAATTCGACCAAGCCCGCAATTGAAATAGCAGGAATTCCAAGTAAAAAAGAAAATCTTGCGGCATCTTTGCGACGCCACCCGTTAGACAGTGCAGTAGTCAAAGTAACTCCAGAACGTGAAGCACCAGGAATCAACGCAAATACTTGACCTATCCCAACGACCAAGCCATCAGAAGCTTGTACATCTATCAAAGTCTTTTTTCTAGAGCCAACGATCTCAACCCATGCCAACAATATTGACATCACTATCGAAACAATTGCTATAGAAGGAATACTCCGCAAAAAAGAGTTCTCATAGCCAGGCCAAAAACACTTAATTGCAAGTCCTGCAATAAGGATAGGAACTGTTCCTAATGATATTGAAATCCCCAATCTTGCCTCAGGTGAAAGCCACTGACCATTTCTAATCCCCAAAGAGAATCCCTTAAATACAAGCAAAAGGTCTCTTCGGAAATATCCAATAACTGCAAAAATACTACCCAACTGAATTACGGCAGTAACTGCTACTCCTGGGTCCCCCCAACCAAGCAACGTTGGCACAACTCGCAAATGTGCTGTACTGCTAATTGGCAAAAACTCAGTAAGTCCTTGAACAACACCTAAGACAAGGTATCTAAAACAAAGTTCAACAAAACTTGTAACAGTATAAAATTCAGTATTCATAGGAACTCTCTAGGGGTAAAGCGTTCTTTTTAAGTGATGATTCATCCCCATTTTTTAAGCAGGGAAGGTAAGTCATATAAGGTTCAGGGGGTTTGTTTCACATTCGGGGACTGTTTTGTCTAGTAGCTCCAGCAAAACAACATCCTTTTTTGAGGCAACAGACCTGTTTAAGAAAGGTGTAAACCCACTCACAAGAGAAGATTCCCAAAAAGCATCAGAAGCCCTGTTATCAAATCCTCGCACCCTTCAACTTTTGACAAGTGCATTGGTTGTCTTTCCAGTGCTCCTACAGGCTCCATGGGTTCGATTACACCCATCATCAGCGTGCCTCTTTACCCTTGCAATATTTGGTCTTGGTATTTCGCTTATACAATTTGGAAAGGAAAAATGGCATAACGCCGGTTCCCTTGCTATTGGCGTCAGTGGAAGCTGGCTAGGTGGGTGCTTGTTCTGGGGATGGTTAAGAGCTTTCCCAATATGGCATCTCCCTGTTGAAGCTATAGCTTTACCCCTAGCAATATGGGGAATAAGAACGCAGTGGAAGCTTGGCTCTAGCTTTTATTTGTCCTGCTTGCTTGGAACAGCTTTCACAGATTTGTCGATGCTTCTAACAGGTGTAATGGATCGTTGGCCAAATGTAGTTAATGCAGAAATCAACCAAGCTCCACAGTTACTTAGAGAGACAGCAGATCAACTAATGCATCCACAACCGATTCTGGCCTTGATTCTAGTTGGGGTTGTAATAGTACTTTTGTCATCATTTATGCAAGAAAAAGCCTTTCTTGATCAAGAGAATCGCAATGCTTGGCTAATTGCAAGTTCGGCCCTGAAAACAACCCTATGGATTGATGGATTATTTCTAATTACTGCATTAATCCAACCAGGTCTATCTGGATTAATCTAAAAGGATCCAAAACCACCTAATAAAAAATGGAAGTAACGAGTAGAAGACTTATTAGATCCAAAGAAAAACTTAAAGCTATTAATTCCTAGTAAACAATTAGGTTTTGAACAGGTTGAAGATGTCTAAGGTCACTTGGTTTTATTGAATTAAATGCTTTCTTGAAGCTTTGCTAATGAGTTCAACAAAATCAAAACTTGTACTTTCAGAACCATGGGATGTCATCGTCATCGGCGCTGGTGCTGCAGGTCTAATGACCTGCCTTGAATTGCCATTGAATCTAAAAGTCCTTTTATTAAACAGAAATACAAGCCGTCGATCAGCAAGCAGATGGGCTCAAGGTGGAATAGCAGCAGTCACAAGAGCTGAAGACAGTATCAACAGCCACGCAGAAGATACATTGAAGGCAGGTCACGGTCTTTGTGACACCGACGCAGTGAATCTATTAGTTGAACAAGCACCGAATTGCGTAAAAAGTCTTCAACGCTTAGGAATGGCTTTTGATCGTGATGGTGATGAACTAGCTACAACATTGGAGGCAGCGCACAGCCATCGCAGAGTTCTACATGTGCAGGACAGAACTGGGCGAGCACTAATAGATGTTTTAAGAGACCGAGTAGAAGAACGAAAAAACTTTCTTCATAAGAGAGGAGTTCGTGTCACTCAATTATGGGTAACAGATAATCAATGTTGTGGTGTCCAAGTACTTGATGGCTCCTTACTACACTGGATCCCTGCTAGGGCAGTCGTATTAGCCACAGGAGGTGGAGGGCACTTATTTGCGAATACAACCAACCCAGCTCAGGCCTCCGGAGAAGGCGTCTCATTGGCTTGGAGAGCTGGTGCCTCAGTGGAGGATCTGGAATTTATTCAATTTCATCCAACCGCTCTAAAACTTAAGAATGCTCCGTGCTTTTTGATTTCAGAAGCAGTAAGGGGCGAAGGAGCAGAATTAGTTGACTCTTTCGGTGAAAGCCCTGTTCGGAACTTAAAAGAAGGGAACTTGGCAACAAGAGACCAAGTAAGTAGAGCTTTGGTAGAAACTATGCACTCACAGGGAGTCAGCCATGTTGGGTTAAGCCTGAAAAATATTCCAACAACACTTGCAGAGAAGCGTTTCCCAACAATCCTTGAACGTTGCAGGCAATTTGGTCTTGACCCAATCAAATACTCAATTCCAGTTGCCCCAGCCGCTCACTATTGGATGGGTGGAGTCGCAACAAACTTACAGGCAGCAACATCCCTAAATGGGCTTTATGCCGTCGGGGAAGTAGCTTGCACAGGCTTGCATGGAGCAAACAGACTCGCAAGCAATTCGTTAATGGAATGCCTAGTTTTTGCAAAGCAATTAGCATCAATAGAGCTTAATCAAATCAATAAATTTTCAACAAAACAAAGCAGCGCTAAATATGAAAGATGCGCACAAAAGCTAACGTATTTCACAAGAGATCAATTAATTATTGCTATTGAAAGCCTACGTGAACTCTGCTGGGAAATAGCAGGTGTATCTAGATCAGAAAAAGCAATGGATAAAGCACTTAGTTTAATCAAATCAGAAATGGCACTAATAAACCAAGAACCATTATTAAACATAGTTAATAATCAAGAAAAAGAATCATTTACAACTTTTGAAGAAGAATCTCGCAGAGATATAAATCTTCTTCTAGACCTTAACAATCGTCAGCAAACCAGCATATTAATTATTGAAGCATGTTTATTCAGGACAGAAAGTCGTGGTGGACATTTTCGATTAGACTGGCCAACAAGCTTAAGGCACTGGGAATGCCACAGCCAGCAAAAAATAAACAAAGGAATCTCGACAAGACCAACAAGGTAATTCTTACAGAAGATGCATTCTACTCTGAAAACTTATAACCACTTAATTCAGCAAGTTCACTCAATTCTTTCACTCCTGAATCCATTCTCCCATTGATTTCCCAGGTAGGAAATCCTTCAATTCCTTTTCTAAGGCATAGGTCACGCTGATTATTATCTCCATCAGATGCACATTCAACTATTCGCAGTTTAGAGACAGCTTCCTTCCCAAACATCTCTTTCTGGTCATGGCAATGAGGGCACCAATATGCGCTATACATAACAGCACCAGAAGAAGTTAGATGCTTTGCTAATGATATTTTATCTGGTGTACTTCTAGTCTCAACAAGAGGTGGCATTCCAGGGCGGGAGGCATCCCCTGCAGCTTGACTAGGGTCAACAGAGGAGGTCCATATCAAACCACCCAAAAGAACCGCTAGAGAAATTAAAACTCCTCTAAAAATCAACTTCCCCATATCATCCCAACCTCCACCTAATAAAGATATACATAATAAAGTTAGGGAAATAAACCCTGATAAAATACAGAAGAAACAAAATGCATTAATCTTAAAAAACATTACCCATAACAGAAGAAAACTGAAAGCAGTCATCCCACAAGAAACAACAAATAAGCCCCACCATGTTCGACGAGATAGATCTATTTTATTTCCAGATATTCCTGGCAATAAAGGTAAAATTGCCATTGTGAGAATTAAAATATAAGCAATTAGCCCAAAAAAGGAGAGAGGTATCTGAATTCCATTCAGGCTAAAAAGGGTTCCCCACGGACTATTTAAAACCTTGTCGCAACCATTGCTCCCACCCGGACAGGAAAGCGACCCAAGCCAACCCCAACGATGCAAAGTAATAGAACCAGTATCTATTACACCAACCGTTGCTAGAACTGCCATAAAGACTCTGGCCCACTTGGAGCCCTGGTCCTGACGTCGACGACTCATTAAACGTGTTGTTCCCATTGCTGGAAAGGATTTTTCGCAATTGTGGCAGTTATTTGATGGCTAGTCAGCCAACTAATCTATTTAAGCTGAACCAAGACCACAAAATGAAGCGTTTCTAGATCCTTTTCATGACTAAACCGACATTTCCAAAACAAGAAGGGGCATCTATGCATCACAGAGCTGCTTTAAAGAGAAATTGCAGACCCTCTGTAGCATTTGCTCATTTGGGGTGTGAAAAGAATCGAGTTGATACCGAACATATGCTGGGACTTCTCGAAGAAGCTGGATATGGAATAAGCACCGAAGAAACAGAAGCTTCTGTAGTCGTCGTCAACACTTGTAGCTTCATCCAAGAGGCACGTGAAGAGTCAGTGCGCACTCTGGTCGCCCTAGCCGATCAAGGCAAAGAAATCATTATTGCTGGTTGTTTAGCTCAACAATTTCGAGAAGAACTACTAGAAGCACTTCCAGAAGCAAAAGCCGTTATTGGAACAGGTGACTACCAACATATTGTTGAAGTTCTTCAAAAAGTTGAAGCTGGAGAAAGAGTAATGAAAATTAGCGATAATCCAACATACGTAGGAAATGAGGAGCTGCCCAGACACCGCACAACTGCTCAAAATGTTGCTTATCTAAAAGTTGCTGAAGGCTGTGATTACAAATGTGCTTTTTGCATAATACCTCAATTAAGAGGAAGACAAAGAAGTAGACCAATTGAGTCAATAGTAAAGGAGGCAAATAATCTTGCAAAACAGGGAGTAAAGGAACTAATACTTATTAGTCAAATCACTACAAATTACGGCTTAGATCTTTATGGTGAACCAAAGCTAGCTGATCTCTTAAGAGCTCTTTCTGAAGTCGAAATACCTTGGATACGAATTCACTATGCATATCCAACAGGACTTACCGAAGAAGTTTTGAAAGCATATAAAGAAGTGGCTAATGTAGTGCCTTATCTCGACTTACCTCTACAACACAGTCATCCAGAAATTCTTAAAGCTATGAATAGGCCTTGGCAAGCACATATCAATGATCAGATATTAGATCGAATCAGAAATCAACTCCCAAATGCAGTAATTCGCACAACACTAATAGTGGGTTTTCCTGGTGAAAGCCAAAAACATTTTGAACACCTAGTCTCTTTTGTTGAAAAACAAAAATTTGATCATTTAGGGATTTTCACTTTTTCTCGAGAAACAAATACTCCTTCTGCAACTATGCCTAATCAAATATCTCCAGATCTTGCAAAAGCAAGGCAAGATCATTTGATGTCCATACAACAACCAATCTCGTCAGACCGCAACAAACAATGTATTGGTAAGACTCTTGATGTCCTAATAGAAAAGCAAAACAAAGAAAAAGGGTTGCTAACAGGGAGAGCCTATAGATTTGCACCAGAAGTAGATGGAGAGGTGCACATTAAAACTCGAGTTAATTCAATAGACGCTAAACCAGGAATGATGGTCCCAGTTTTAATAACAGATTCAGACATATATGACTTGACTGGCGAAGTTGTGGATGCAAGACATCTTGTTCAAGCATCTAGAAAAAATCCATAAAGCTTTTTTATCGAAACCACCTAAAAACAAGCTTCTCTTCGCTACAGCCTTCCAAAGCTGGTTTGAGTTTCTAAAGCAGCTTGAGGAAACTCTTCATTACATTTGCTTCTAAAAGTTCCTTAACCTGACAGTCAAATCAGCTTTACACCCTGAAGAAGCTTGGTTAGCAAGCCTGCCATAGCTATACCCAGTACAACAAGTGCAAGATAGAAAACGATTCCCATTAATCAAAAAGTGGATTAATACCATTAGATCAGAAGGCGCGCAAAATCACAAAAGATGTTTTTGAATCAATCCTGCACATATTCCTCACCAGTGATTAAGCACTCTTGAGCACGTTGGAGTTCCCTACCCATATACAAAGCATGATCTAGACGAGTAATAGGGCATGGAGGGCCTCCTTCAGTAAGTTGAATGCCCATTTGCTTTGCACTACTTGCCCTGAAAACTGATAAAGGGACTCGTTTCTTGCTTCCCTTACAAGAAAGCAATTCACCTGTTTCTGGATCAACAGCCCTTCCAATGTCATCTAAATCATTACTAAAATGTTCCACAACAATTTGCTTGGTGATCAGATCAACTTTTATAAGGAAATACCCATTTGGATCTAGCTCAATAAAACGATCTGACAAGCCCTCATCAAGAGCAAGAATTGCTTGGTGAGTAACTTCTTCATTACGTTGGGTTGTCATCATTTTCGCCTCATCAAGGTCACGAGGTAGTATTTAGGCGGAATGGCAATTCATTATTCACGGCTTCTATCTCATTAATCATCAAACCATTAACCTTATTTAACCAAGCAGAAATCAAAAGATTTAAATCTTCGTCATACCAACGATGAAGACTTGCATGAGGTTTTGCAATAAATCCTCTTCTAAGCTTATGCAAACCGCCAGCTCCAGGGTCAAAGCTACTGATTCCATTTTCTAAGGCCCAATTAATCGGTGAGTAGTAACAGAGTTCAAAATGTAGATTAGGTATTTCCTCATTTGCCCCCCAATAACGACCCCATAACTTCTCATTATCAGTTACACATAGAGACATCGCGATGGGTTCTTCATCTGTGTCTCGATATGCTTGAAATAATACAATCTTGTCACGATGCTCTGGCTTAGATAAACCCCTAAAAAAATCCTCAGATAAATACTTACTACCCCAAGCTCCCCATCTAGAACAATGGTCCTCATAAAAACGATACATGCATTCTAACTTTTGAACATCTAATTCGTTGCCAGACAATGGAATAACTTTTACACCAGCATTAAGTATAGATTTACGTTCTCTTTTAATATTACGTCTCTGATTTGAATTAAATCGATCAAGATAATCGGAAAAATTTTTCTGACCATTTGATAACCATAAGCTATTTTGATTAATCCATTTTCTGCAGCCAAGTTTTTCTGCGCCCATGCACCAGTCGGGATCAACATATAGAAAATTACAACTTAGGATTCCATTAGCTTTAGCAAATGAATCTATTGCTTCCATTATTATTTTTGTAATTGTTTCTTCTTCTTCTTCAAAAGCAATAAAAAACCGATACCCCTCTACAGGACTTAAAGGACTCATCCCAATAAGCTTTGGGTAATAATTAAGCCCTAACTCATGTGCTAGTTGAGAAAAAGGTCGATCAAATACAAACTCCCCAAAACTATGTGCCTTGAGATATAAGGGGGCTACCGCTATAGGCCTTTCACCACGCCACAAAGACAAGTGACATGGTTGCCAACCCTGATTTGGATTGACACTATTGGAATCTTCTAAAGCAGCAAGCCAACTCCACCTAAAAAAGGGGTTTACTTGATCTCCAGTCAATATCTTCCAATGACATTCTGAAATCTCTTTAATAGATGAATGCCAACGAATATTTAGACCGATAATTCTATTATTAGACATTTCTAATCATCATTAAATTTAAATAGTCAAAGTTTAATAAGGCTAGAAGGACGATTACGAAAATATCTCAGTAAAAGTTCGTTAGAACCAATTTCCTGACTTGATTTAAGTATCCAAGCATTTGCTTCATAGAGATCTAAAGGAATTCTATTCATATTAGAGGGAATCCAAGTATGAACACCTCCTAGTAACTTGGGAACAAAAGTAAGTTGCAACTCATCAACCAAATCTTCTTGTAAAAATGAAAATGCAAGCTTAGAGCCACCAAGCAAAGTTATTCGAGAAAGGCCAACCTCACAAATTTTTGAGAGAGTTGCAGCCCAACAATCTTGAAAGAAGATTTGACGATGAAAGCCTGCTGGAATTTTTACTCCTTGAGATTTATTTATTGGAGTAGCAGAAGATCTAATTAACCACCTTTCAACCGGTTGCTGAAAAAAAGGAAAGTCAAGATCGTATTTACTCGAATTACTTGCAACGATTGCAATAGGCTGCTGAGTACGACCTTCTTTAACTCGTTGATCAATTAGATGTTGAGAATGAATAAGACAAGTACTTTGATGCGTCCGAAGAGTCTCACATCCAAAGATCGCACCGTCACTCCAAGCTAGAGCCTCTTCTAGAGCCCTTCTATCTCCTAAGCCGCCTAAATGAGCCTTAGTGTTATTTGGGGCAGCTAATCGGCCATCTAAGCTAATTGCAAGGACTAATGATATCCAGTGATTTTGCAATTTTTTTATTTCGCAACTACTGCTTCTAAAGATGCAGGCATCATGTGAAGCATAGGGGCCTCCCCATATACTTCTGCAGCATTATTAGGACTTTCTTGTAAGCGGACCTTATGGAGTTGAGCACCAATTCCGCTAATTGGAGCAGCTAAAATATCTGCAATATGAAGTGCAATATTTTCCGCAGTAGGAACACAAGTTGAAAAATGCTCGATATCTTTGTTGAGAAAAGTGTGGTCGAATGGCTCTACCACAAGTTCGTCAACCAACTTATTCAACTCGCCTAGATCACAAATCATGCCTGTCCGAGTGTCAATATCTCCTCGTACTGTTATATCAACCAAATAATTGTGACCATGTCCATTTGGCCTGGCACACTTACCATAAATTTTTTTGTTCTCCTCAAGGGTTAATTCCGGTCTCGCTAAGCGATGCGCAGCCGCGAAATGAGTTCTGATCGTCAAAAAGGCATTCATAGCATTCCCTAAATAGTCAGCCCAAAGGCCTGGTTGTTCGTAAAGACGCATTGCAACAAGAGGCAAGTGCGATTCAAGCCTTTTCCAAATAATTCGCACAAGTGCCTCAGTTGTAGGTAGACATCCATCTGCTCTCGAAAGGTCAAATTCAGGCCATGTTTCATTAATAAATCGGAAATCAAGCTGATCAGTAACTTCTTTAGTAATGGCATGTTTGACATCTGAGAGATTCAGAACCATTCCATCCGAATCTAAACCGCCTCCCATAGAAACAATCAATTCATAATTGTGCCCATGGCCAGGCTTGAATGCACATGAACCAAATCTCGACTGGTTTTCCTCTAATGAGAGTTCTGGCAGCCAATAAAGATGGCTAGCACTAAAACAAGCACGTCTGGTAATTACACATCCACGCCCGTAACCATGTCTACGCTGTAAGGGAAGCTCGGTCATGGCAAGCTTGGTGAAAGTCCATCCTAATCAGCAAAGGATACAACTGTCTCATGAAAGCCTCTTCTACAAGTCATCTCCTTGGGGAACAAATTGGAGGTAGGAACATTTATTTAGTGGGCATGATGGGTAGCGGTAAAAGTAGTACAGGCGACCCATTAGCAAAAAAACTCAATTACAGTTTTGTAGATATAGATCAGTTAATTGAACAGCTAACAAATAAATCAATCGCTGACATCTTTGCAGCGGAGGGAGAAAAAGAGTTTAGAAATATAGAAAATCAAGTTCTTTCAGAAGTTGGCAAACATCACTCTCTTGTTGTTGCAACAGGAGGTGGAGTGGTAACGCGCACAGATAACTGGGGAACACTTCACCAAGGGATAGTTATTTGGCTGAATACTGACAAAAATAAAATATTAGAAAGGCTAAAAAATAAACCTGGAAATCGGCCTCTAATCAAAGGATCAAATCCTCTTAACAAGGTTGAGGAAATTTTCAGTGCTCGAAATCATTTATATGCAGAAGCAGATCTGCATATATCTATCAAAGAGGAAACACCAGAAGAAGTTGCTATAAAAATAGCAAAAGCTATTCCTAAGATTATCAATGATTAGGCGCCTCAAGTCGCACAGCAAACCACTGCAATCTGTATCCAGGCTTTACCTCAAGATCGCAAGCAGTATCTAGCAATTTCTTTGCAGCACCCTCAATATTTTTCTCACTTACAAGATCTTCAGGCAAAGCCTCAAGCTTCTCCAACCATTCTTGAAGCCAATCAAGAGTTTCCTCAGAGCTAAGAAGCTTCTCCGACTGATAAGGCTCCAAAATAAGGTAATGATCACATTCACGAATTAATGGGTCAGACATAGGGAAAAGATGCAAATAATCTTTCGTGAATATTCCTTTAGGAGCCTAGGATAATATTAGGGCTATGCATCTTGGTTTCATTAATTGACATTCGAAGAAAACGTATAAGGAGATATGTATAAACAGCTTTTATGAATGCATATGCCTGGGAATTTTATGGTCAAATGCTTAATTTTTTTATCAAAGTACCATCATTTGAAAGCTAAATCTTCCAAAGCAAGTTCCAAATTATCTCTCCATATAAATAATGGTTCGAATTGAGGGTTATCGCAAAGTCCTTTAACTCCTTTACCTGCAATAGAGGGACCAGAAGAGGCTGGAAATTTAATCAATGATAATTGTGCCGCCACAGCTAAATCAGCAACTGACATTGATTTACCTACCAACCATTCACTTGATTGAACAAGTTGAGACAGCTGTTTCAGGCTATTAAATAAAGTCTCTTCATCTTCCTTCATGAAAACCTCTGAAAATCCCTTTATCGCACCCCAAGGGACCCCTCCTAAAGACTTAACAATTGGTTTAGGGAAATATGAATTCAACAGTTCTTTCCGTAGTTCTGAGTCATTCGCAGAAGTCCTAAAAAGAGAGATTCTTGCAGCATTTGCAAAAGTAGTATCTGCCCAATCCTCAATCAAATAAGCCTGCGTAGACTTTTTAGGATCATTAGGAACAAGTCTCTTACCTGACTGGTAAGAATCTAGATAGCGAATTATTTCACTTGAATCATGAATAACAACTTCTCCATTTAGCAAAACCGGTACCTTCTGCTGACCAGAAAGCCGAAAAATCGAAACCTGATCCAGTCCTGGCTTTAGTTCTACTACACTAAAAGGCAAAGTTTTTGCTTTTAAAGCCATCCTCACTTTGAGACAAAATGCCGAATGACGAAACTGGTGTAACTCAAACATGGTCTAATCAGTAGGAAAGCAGGCAAAGTAGCCAACATGGAAAAGAGTAAAAAAGTCTGTGGATGCTATGGGTGATTTCTTCTCCAATGTCGCAAGGTACCCCAAATACCTAATCACAATTATTCTTGGCGTGTTTGCTGCTCTTCTAGAGCCTTTGGTTCAACGAAGTAGCAATCCGGTTACAGCTATATCAATTATCGGAGCATTCATTAGCGGAATTATCACCATTGCACTTATTTTACGAGCAATGGTATCTCCTATGCCTTTGACATAACTCAACTAATGGCACAGAGTCGTCGGATTGAAAAAGTAGCTGCGCTAATTCGTCGTGAACTTAGCGAATTAATAATCAATGGAATCAGAGATGAAAGAGTTCACAATGGAATGATAACTATTACTTCAGTAGAAGTATCAGGAGACCTCCAACACTGCAAGGTTTTTATAAGCATTTTTGGTCAAGAGAATCAAAAAGAAAATGTCATAGAAGGCCTAGAAGCTGCAAGTTGCTACTTAAAAGGTGAGCTTGGAAGAAGGCTCAAAATGAGACGTACACCTGAGATTAAATTTCACCTTGATAGAGGTATAGAGAAAGGCAGTACAATTCTCAATCTATTATCAAGACTAGAAGAAGAAAGGAAAGAAAGAGGAGACATAGAGTCAAAAGAAATGAATGACTCTTTAAATAATAATGACTAGTGAAGAAAGGGTACTAAGGAAAGAAATTGCTGGTCTTTTTATTGTGCGAATTAGCGGACATTCTCATGACCATCAACGCAATTATCCTCAATGGGAATTAAATAATAATGATCTTAAGAAATTAATAGATGATGGACTAGGAGGCGTAATAGTTTGGGGTGGAAGCAGTCTAGAGATTCAAAAGCGCAGTAATGACATAAACAAATGGTCTTCTAAACCAATGTTTTTTTGTGCTGATGTTGAGGAAGGGATAGGGCAAAGATTTGATGGAGGAACATGGTTAACACCACCAATGGCTCTGAATCATATTTACAAGAAAGATCCTCAGAAAGCACTGATATTTGCTCAAAGGTATGGCCAATGCATTGGCAAGCAAGCAAGAAGATGTGGAATTAATCTTGTTTTAGGCCCTATATGTGACATTAATAGCAATAAAAAAAACCCCGTAATCAATGTCCGGGCATGGGGTGAAGACCCTTTAACAGTTTCAAACCTAATCAGTAAATTTTACAAAGGAATATCAAAAGAAGGCGTACTTTCATGCGCTAAACATTTCCCTGGCCATGGAGATACTGATTCAGACTCACATCTAGTTCTACCCGAAATAGATCATGATCTAAATCGACTAAATAATTTCGAGTTAGTTCCTTTTAGAAAAGCAATTGATTTAGGAATTGAGAGCATAATGACAGCCCATATAAAGCTAAAAAATCTTGATCAGCACTACCCTGCGAGTCTTTCAAAAAAAGTAGTCAGGCAATTGCTACGAAAAGATCTCAAATTCGAAGGTCTTATCCTCACAGATGCTCTAATGATGGATGCAATCTCAAAAAAATATAACTCGGCAGAAGCAGCCGTATTAGCTTTTGAAGCAGGCGCAGATATAATCTTGATGCCTGAAAATCCATTTGAGGCTATAGAAGCTATATATCAAGCAACAATCTCAGGCAGAATTTCTATTGAACAAATCAAAGAGTCTTTAGATAGAAAAGACAAGTTGCTATCTAAAGTAGCATCTCCATCAATTGAATCATATCAGAAAATTACCCTGGATAGATTAGAAGATATTGAAGAGAAAAAAGATCGATCTTTTGCTAAAGAGCTCATAATCAACTCACTAGAAGTGCATCATAATGGATCAATTACAAATCATTCAGCTGGTATTAATTTTATCAGAATAGATAGTTCAATCAATTCTCGTTTTCTTTCACAACCAGCGCCAGCAATCATAATTCCAGAAGCAGCTGGATATAAAACAATTGTTCATGATCCAATGAGCATTTCCCCCTGGGATGAGAATCAAGAATCCCCCTTAAGCCTAGATCGGATAGGAAGAGGTCCTTTTATCATCCAGCTCTTTTCTAGAGGTAACCCCTTCAGGGGCGACAAAGACAAGAATGAGCCATGGAAGCAAGCAATCAAACAACTCCAAAGTCAAAATTTGTTGAATGGATTATTTGTATATGGGAATCCCTATCTATGGGAAGAACTTTGCTGCTGCCTAAAGTCCACGATTCCAGCAGGGTATAGCCCAGGCCAAATGCGAGAAGCACAAGAAGAGCTTTTAAAAGGATTTTTCCAGAAAGAAAAGAGTGTTACAAGAGTTTCACAAGATAAGTTATTAAGAGAATTCACCGACTAATTAATATAAACCTTATAAAGTTAATCAAGAGGCTCTTCACAATCTAATTCTTATATGAAAATCGATAACCCGCTCAATCTAACAGGAAAAGCTATTTTAATAACTCGTGCTGCTGAACAAGCAAGTGAAGCAAATGAGCTATTTAAAAATAATGGGGCGAAAGTATATGAGTTCCCCTGTTTAGAAATAGGCCCACCCAAAGATTGGGGGCCACTTGATGAAGCAATTACTGAATTAGATTCCTTTGATTGGGTAATATTCTCTAGTGCAAATGGAGTTAAATTCTTAGAAGAAAGACTAAGCCTGAGAGGAATAAGTCTCTGTGAAAATACTGACAGACTAAAAATCGCAGCTGTCGGAAGAAAAACCTCTAAACACCTAGAAAAATTAGGGGTAAAAGTTGATTTTACTCCTCCTGAATTCGTTGCAGATAGTCTCATTAAAAACTTTCCAATCTCAGTTAATGGGCTAAAAATCCTCCTCCCTAGAGTAGAAAGTGGAGGGAGAAATCTCTTAGCTGATTCTTTCTATCAGGCAGGTGCAGAAGTCACTGAAATTGCAGCTTATCAATCATCCTGCCCAAAAGGAATTCCTAAAGAAATAGCTACTGCTATTGAAAAGCAAGAAATAAATGCCATTTCTTTTTGTAGTGCAAAAACAGCCAGTAATTCTGCTAAATTATTATTAGAGAGATTTGGATATGACTGGCTTAGAAAATTTCAAGAGGTTAAGATAGTCTCTATAGGTCCACAAACAACTATTAGCTGCAGGAAATACTTCAAGAGAATAGATGTTGAAGCTAGGCCCCATGATTTAGAGGGGTTATTAAAAGCATGCATTGATATCCTGCAAGACAAAGATTGAAATCACCAAGATAATCATGAATTCTTGAATTAAACCAAATAAAGGTGAATCTAATCTGTCGAAGAAGGGGTATATCCACTCTCAACAAGCTCTTTAAATCGATCCAAATTTGCCTGCAACTCTTTAGTAACTATCCCACCCAAAACACTTGGCTCCATAAGTGGAGCCAATATTTTAGGCAGTTCGTAACTAACACATAGCTTGACCACTGTTCGATCTAGGTCTTCAGGGTAAAACCTAACCACCCCTTTTGTGGGAAGACCTCCTACAGAACCCCACTGAAGCTTCTGCGCATCTATGCGCTCTGTAATCCTGGCTTTCCACTTAAAACGAAATCCATTAGCAGCCAAGGTCCATTCGGTCAGATCAGGGAGTGTATTTGTCTCCTCATCAACCGTTTTAACTGATTCAATCCAACTCATCCATAGAGGCATAGCAGACAAATCACTCCATACCCCCCAAACCCTCTCAGCAGGGGCCTGAATGTTGCTAATGACAGTGTGTTCAAGCCAGCGTCCCATGGATCAAGCCACCGCTTTATTAGTTGAAAGGTCAGCTGGCTTCTCCAGAATTGCTGATGAAGCAAGATGACCACTCATAGTCGCCCCTTCCATCGAATCAATGTAATCCTGTTTTGTGTAACTTCCGGCTAAAAAGAAGTTTTTAACTGGAGTTTTTTGATTTGGGCGGAAAGGCTCCATTCCAGGAGACTCCCGATAAAGAGATTGTGCAAGTTTAACTACATTGCTCCATACCAAATTCAATTTTCTAGAAGAAGGAAAAAGTTCACGTACCTGAGAGTCGGTGTGCGAAACAATCTCATCAATAGATTTCGAAATCCAAGGGTCGCCTGGAGTAAGAACGCACTGAAGCAAAGAACCTAGGCCTTGAAGGCGATAATCCTCTGGACTCGTCAGTGCTAAATCTGCAAAACAACTAAAATCGGCATCTGCTGTATAAAGCAAATTATCCAAACCTGCAGGTGATTGAAGATTAGATCTAACTAACTCATCCCCAAGTTCTGTTACCCAGCCATCATAACGAAGTTGAACTGTAGCTACTGGTACGGCCTTTAGGTTATGAATTCCCTCAAACTCAGGAAACTTCAACCATTCTTTTGGTAAAAGCTTTTTAATACCAGGAACATCACAAGCCGCAAGATAATGATCCGCCTGAACTGTTATATCTCCATCTGGAGTCCCGATAGACAAACCAGTTATTGACGGCATATCATTATTATCATGAATTATTTCCTTTACCCTATGTCTTAAGTGTAAATTTCCACCTCTATCAGTTATATATTTAAGAATTGGAGCTGTTAGCCATCGATGAGGAGATCCCTTTAAAAGATTTAATTTAGATGCCTCTGTTCTTGCTGCAAACATCATAAAGATAGTAAGCATGCATCGAGCTGATATCGTTTCACAATCGATGAAGCCAAGTGCATATGCAATAGGGTTCCACATCCTCTCTATACTTTTTAAACTGCCTCCATGATTAAGAAACCAAGTTTGAAAGCTAACCGAATCTAATCCTCTAATCATTTTCATAGCTCCCTCATAGTCAACTAAACCCCTGACAATTGGACTAGTTCCAAGTGCAATTGCATTTCGCAACTTATCAACCAAACCAAGTTGAGGAGTAGTAAAAAAAGCCTTTAATCCATTAAAAGGTGCTCCCATCAAAAACCTAAAATCTAATGACCTAAGATCACCACCACGATTAACAAATAAATGAGTATGTTCCTTTGGGAGCAAATTATCAATTGCACCTACTTTTTCCATTAAAGCGAAAAGATTAGCGTAATTGAAAAAGAAAACATGCAAACCCATCTCCACATGATTGCCTTGGGGATCTTCCCAGCTGCCAACTTTTCCGCCCATAAAGGGCCTAGCCTCATAGAGATCTACCTGATGACCAGCATCAACAAGATCCACAGCTGCGGTAAGTCCAGCCAGGCCCGCACCAACAATTGCTACCCGCACAGACTTTAAAAAAACAACTACCTAACCTAACTCTATGAAGATCACGCAGAAAAGCGCAGAAGGCAAACTATCTTGAACACTAATAAAATAAAAAAATAAGCTTGTAAGACACATGAACAGCCCCGCCAAAACGGCTGTCACCCATTCAGCAGCTGACGGGAAAGGGATCCTTATCACAGATTCTGCAATGGAACAGTTAGCCAGACTTTGCATAGAACAAGGACAAAGCAAAGTACTAAGAGTGGGTGTCCGCTCAGGTGGATGTAGTGGAATGAGTTACACAATGGACTTTGTAGAAAAATCCGACATCCAAAAAGATGACGAGGTATATCAATACAAAACCCCTGATGGGAACTCATTTGATGTCATTTCTGATCCCAAAAGTCTGCTTTATATCTATGGAATGCAATTAGATTTCAGCAAAGAGCTCATAGGAGGTGGCTTTAACTTCATCAATCCAAATGCCACTCAAACATGCGGGTGCGGAAGTTCCTTTGCCGTATAAACAACCTATTCACTTCCAAAACCTAAGTGAGTATTGAAAATAATGCCATTTTTTGCTTATCCCAATGGATTCAACTGAAAGCAACCTATTTGACGACGCAATGTCGCGTTACAAGGAAGGTGCTAAAGCATCTGAGCTATTAGAAGACTTTGAACAAATAACTACCGCATTCCCAAATAGTTCTTCTGGCTGGACATGCCTTGCCTGGCTTCAACTTCTATCAGATCAAAATGAAAGAGCTTTGAAATCTGCTCGTATAGCAGTAAAGCTCAATGGGCAAGATCCTCAAGCAAGAATAAATCTGAGCATTGCTTTGCTGGAAACAAACTCAAAAGGAGTAAGAGAACAGATAGAAGTAGTTCAAAAAATTCTTTTAGCAATTCCTGATTTTGAGAAAGAATTAAAAGACTCAGTTGCCGATGGACTAAGCAGGAAACCAAACTGGAATTCTCTAATCAAGATAAAAAAATGGTTGGAGCTTTGATTTGAAAAAAATACTTTTACTAAGCAATGGTCACGGAGAAGATTTATCAGGTTCAATAATAGGCAATGAAATCAGGTCTTTTGGCCATCAAGTAGACGCAATCCCACTAGTAGGAACAGGTAGTCCTTATCAAGAAATGGGCATTAAAATACTAATAAAAGGAAAAGATTTTAGCACTGGTGGATTAGGCTATACAACGATAAGAGGAAGAGTAAGAGAAATTCTTGAAGGTCAATTAATTTACCTATTTAAACGAATTGTCTATTTGCTGAAAGTTTCTAATAAATACGATTTTGTTGTCGCCATTGGCGACATAATACCAATTTTCTCTAGTTGGCTTTGCAAACGTCCTAGCGCAACATATCTGGTTGCCTATTCAGCTCATTATGAAGGCTCACTTAAACTTCCCTGGCCTTGCAATCAATGCCTTAAAAGTAAAGCATTTAAAAAGATATATGCTCGTGATGATTTAACTGCTGAAGACCTTACTAAGCAACTAGGTCGAGCTGTAGATTTCGTCGGAAATCCCTTTATGGATGCCCTAATTGTGCATCAAAAGCGACTTCCAGAAGCAGATTACAGGATTGGCTTATTACCAGGCAGTAGGATCCCAGAAACGGAGAAGAACCTTTTGTTAATACTCTCAGTAATTGAACTTATCTCAGAAGCATCCCTAGAAGGTAGAACTCTAAAAATTGACTTAGCATTAATACAAAAGATAGACGATCTAAGACTCGCTAAACTTATCCAGAATACCGGCTGGGAAATAATTATTAACACAAGAGAAAAGACAGTTAATCTTATGAAAAAGCTTCACACAATAACTATTAGGAGAAGATCTTTTGAATCTACACTCAAAAGCAGTGATCTGATTATCAGCATGGCCGGAACAGCCGCTGAACAAGCCGTAGGGCTTTCAAAGCCAGTTCTCCAAATAGCAGGTGAAGGGCCTCAATTTACAGCTAACTTCGCAGAAGCACAGAGAAGATTGCTAGGGCCAACTGTCTTTTGTGCAGAAGGCCCCACTGGAACAAAAAAAACCCTGAAAACAACGGCCAAGATGGCAATAAAGCTTCTGAAAAGAATAAAAACTGATAAAAGTTTTCAAAATGCTTGCAAGCATCAAGCGCAATATCGCATAGGCATAGAAAAGGGTGGGCAAAATATTGCAAGATCAATTTCCGATCTTCTCTTAGATTAATTTCTACAAATTTATGCTGTTAATTATTCTGTATTGAGTAACTCTTGATTCAATGCATCTTCTAAATGAGAGTACTTAAAAATAAATTTCAATCTGCTCAATTTTTCAGACATTACATTCTGCCCCTCCAAAACAATCTTAGCTCCATCACCAAGGATGATCTTCAGAATCGGTGCAGGAACAGGGAGTAAATTAAATCTTCCGATAGTCTTAGCCAATGTCGAGGAAAATGTACTCATTGAAACGGGGTTAGGTGCAACACAATTGATTGGGCCTTTCCAAGATTTATTCACTATTGCATTACTAATTAGCTCGCATAAATCAGTGCGGTGTATCCAACTCATCCACTGAAGTCCACTCCCTAGCGGCCCCCCAAGTCCTGCTTGAAAAATTGGCAACATTTTTCCAAGTGCACCGCCATCAAAGCCAAGAACAATCCCTAGCCTCAAAACTACAAGTCTGGTACCTCTTGGTTTGGCACCAGCCATCTTTTCCCAATCAGAACATAAACCTGCAAGAAAATCATTCCCAGAAGGACTGCTTTCTGTAAATTCTCTATCAGGGCTAGTCCCATAGAAGCCTATGGCAGATGCATTGATCAAGACTTGAGGTGCTTTCCTTAATCGGGACATTGCTTCAACTAATAATCTTGTTGTTTCGAGTCGACTCTTCTTTATTTTGTTGCAATGAGAAGTCGTCCATCTCTTCTCTGCTATTGGCTCACCTGCAAGGTTTATCACGCCATCCGCAGCCTCTAATGCCTTTACAAGGCTAATTTCTTCCCAAGTATTTGAGTTACTTGGATCAAGCTGTAAATAATTGAGATTTCCAGACTTCTGCTGTCCCTCCAACCCTTTAAAAACCCTTCTCCCAACAAGAGTAACCACATGACCATCATCAATGAGTTTAGGGACTAAAGCTCTTCCTACAAAACCAGTACAACCAAGCAGGAGTAATCGCATTTATCAAGTTCAGCAGCTAAAAGAAGGTTAAAGTGATTAAGGCCAAAGGGTCAAAGAGTCAAAGAGTCAAAGAGTCAAAGTCTTAATTAGCATTAACGATTAAATTCAAAGCTAGCCTTCACAAAATAAACATTTTTATATGGCAGAACCTACTGAACAATCTAATGAGATTCCTGAAGCATCGAAAGCAGTAAAAAGTCTTAGAAAAGGAGCTCTGATCCGTGTGAATCGTGAAGCATTTAGCGGAAGTGTCGAATCAAAAGCAAGTGATCCCATCCCACCTGATTACCTGTTTCAAGGGCCTGGTGAAATCCTTTTAATCAAAGGAGATTATGCACAGATTCGTTGGAGGCGACCCGTGCCAGATGTTTGGCTGCGTGTTGATCAATTAGAAGCTTGGTCTGCAGGTTAACTACTTTTCAGGAGAACTAAGTGATTGCTCAACCATACGAATGCTTGCAGGGATAGATTTTTGTGCTGCAGGAAAACGCCATACTGATCCCGCAAGCAAACTACTTAAATCACTCATTCCAATTAGCAGGTCATTGGAATATATTTTTTTTGCTCTATTAGCTACTGCAGCAGCCTCCCAAGGGTTCCAGTCAGCAAGAGTTACGACACATCGATAAATACTTGGCCATGGATTGTCTTTTGAAAGAGCTTCTAATACAGCAAAGTGTTTTGCAGCTTCTTTTGGCCGATTAGCTACAACTGAAAGAAGTGCCAGGGTCCAATGTGCTTCTTCGTCTATATGACTCCTTTCCAGTCGATTCAAAGCCTTTTCTCGAACGACATCTCTATACAGGAAATGCCCATCAAGCATATGATTAACTTCGACCTCATTAAAAATAGGCTCTAAGCCCTTAAGGCCTCCTGATAAACCAACGGCAAGGGATGGGAATCTCTCTGCAAATGTCTCTGAGGAAAGTGTATTTTCCCTTCGTCTCCATAAAGAATAACTGCCTCCTTTTGGCCTTGAAAACCTTCTGATTTCTAAAAACAACTTACTCTTTCTTACAGCTTGATCTAATAATTCAGCACTATCACGAACAGACCCTTGGTCTCCTTCAGCAAGTACAACCCATTTAGCATGTGCTAAAACAGGCGCTACATCACCTTGACTACTACCCAGTTGACGACCAACAAGAGTACCCCCTGACAGACGGCCATAATAACTAACATTATGTTGATTTAAATCAGGCGTGCTAGGAACAACAATCAAAGTGGTCGGCGGGTTATTGGGTTCTCCCCCACCAGCTACACGAACTAAATCCTCAACAGGTCCCTGATGCCTATGAGCAATTCTATTTTTATAGGAAGTCAAAGGTGCTGGTAAAGCAATGAATAAGCCAGCAAACAAAACAGGGGCTATATAACGCCTAGAGGCAAGAGGCTTAGACGATACCCACCATATCCACCATTGCCAAAAACCCCTCGCCAACAAAAGAATTAATAGCGGCAATAAAGGTGTGATATATCTATCGCCTTTATTTGGACTAATACTTGTTAGAAGCCATCCAGCAGCAAATGTAATTATCAACCAATGCCATTCATCAAGATCATCCGTTAACAAAGACTGTTTTATCAAACGCTGTGAGGAAAAGAGCCTTGCTAAAAGCAAAAGACATAAACCACTCAATCCACCTATCAAAATGACTGGGCCTAACTGATCAAGCAAAATCCTTGGATACCAAAGCCAATTTGCAAAGGTCCATAAGGAAGGATCACCTTCTCGAGCCGCTGATTCAAACACTGCTCTATTTGTTCCTCCGATAGTTGTGATCCAGTTGTGATGAAGCCAGGGGAAAAGTCCCATCAAGACAAATCCAAAAGCTGCAAGAGTCTGATATCTAGTTTTTTGACTCCTATGCAAGCCAACCCATACAACCCAACAAACAGAAGGTAAAAGAACCAACAAAGCACTTTGTTTAACTAAAAGTGCAGACAAACTAAAAAAGGCTGCACAAAAAGCCTGAAGCCACCTGCCACCTGTTTTCGGATGCCACCACCAACCCAAGCAAGAAATCGCCAGAGTTGTCATTGCTGACAAAGGCATTTCCAGTAAAAAATCAGAGCGTAAATCAAGAAAAGCAGGGGCTAATGCAACAAAAACCACAGCCAAGGAAGCAACTATCACTCCACTCAATCTCATCCCCCAAGAAGCTATCCCAAACAAAAGCAAACCATGCCAAATGCTTAAACTCCAGGCCGCCTCACTTGGTCTATCTCCCATCAAAGCCATCACAGTTCCATTCACCAAAGAAGCAAGTGGAGGAATTTTTGGGGATAAGTCCAGCAAAGCTGCTACTCCCTTCCATTTACCTCCAGGTAAAAGTCCTAATGCCCGTCCATGATCTAACGCACTATTTAGATAGTCAGCCTGATCCCAAGATGGAATGCCAGAAAATTTTATCCACCAGATACGGTCTAAAAAGGTTGAAACACCCCAGATGAAAATAACAAAAATCCAAAAACGCCAAGAAATTTTCACAAGCTCTCTAAGCGACGACGTTTCTCGTTGAGATTGCTACGTAATTTTTTCGCTTCTCTCAACATCTCCCTACCATCATGAAGGTAATTGTCCACATAACCCATTGTGTAACGTTCGAATTCTGACAACCCATCATCAACCTGTGAGAGACAATGATACAAACTCAATCCTAATTCCTCTGCAAACAACGGGACTGGAATTGATCTGTAAATTTGATTGACTTTATCCATACGTCTACGACTCTTTTCTAAATAAAGCACAAAGGCCTCCATTAATAAGTCATCGTAAGGATCAGCAGACAAAGCACTGAGTTCCCGCGAGTAAGGAGCGATAACCTGACCAAGAAGTTTATTTATTGGGATATAAACCTTTAAAATCCAACTATCAATATCAGCCTTGCAAGCTGCAGAACGGTCTTTAACCCTACTTGCAACACTACTAGCATTTGAATCACGAACACTGCGTTGTTTTGACTGGTCAGCTAGAGATTTAGAATGTTGTCTTTGGTTGTCATAAGCTGTGCGTTTATCTATATCACCAACCAGCTCCCATGCAGCATTTAGCTCCAAAATACTTTTTTCATCTCCACCAGCATCTGGATGATATTTCTTGGCTAAATTCCTATAAGCAGCTTTTAGTTCAACTTGTGTTGCACTAGGACTTACCCCTAAAATCGAATATGGATCATCTTCATTAAAAACATTCGGTTTGGGAGTCCTCATAGGTTCCCTCCTCCAAAAAGTAATGATGCTGATGAAGCACTAAACATTGGAGTGGAAAGATATCGTTCTCCAAAGCTGGCAAGCACTACAACTAAGCGTTTGCCAGCCATTTCTGGCCTAATACCTAACTTTATTACAGCTGCAAGTGCTGCACCACTACTGATCCCACAAAGTAGTCCCTCCTCAAGAGCAAGGCGCCGCCCAAACTCAATTGCTTCTTGATCAGTAATCGCAATAGTTTCGTCAATTAAAGAAGTATCCAAAACACTTGGAATAAAACCAGCTCCTATTCCTTGGATTAAATGTGGACCAGCTTGACCCCCAGATAAAACAGGGCTAGATGCAGGTTCAACTCCAACAACAAAAAGACTTGGATTACGTTGTTTAAGAACTCGAGCACAACCCGTTAGAGTCCCGCCAGTACCAATACCACAAACAAGCCCATCTAACTGACCATCACAATCAGTCCATATCTCCTCCGCAGTAGTCAACTCATGTATTCTTGGATTTGCAGGGTTATCAAACTGCTGCAATAAGTAGGCATCAGGCATATTAGCTACAAGCTCATTGGCTAAATTTATTGCACCAGCTATTCCTTCTTTTCCTGGAGTAAGTTGCAATTCTGAACCATATGCCCTGAGCATTGAGCGACGTTCAATGCTCATTGTGTCAGGCATAGTAAGAATCAACCTATACCCCTTAGCAGCTGCAACCATTGCTAAAGCAATACCAGTATTCCCACTTGTCGGCTCTACTAAGACAGTTCGGCCAGGCACAATAGTCCCTTCATCCTCAGCAGCCTTAACCATTGCTCCTGCAATTCGATCTTTTACAGAAGCGGTAGGATTAAAACTCTCTAGCTTTGCTAAAACTTCGGCCTTACATTCATGGCTCTGTGGAAGGCGGTTCAGTCGGACAATAGGTGTCCCGCCCGCTAAAGCTGTTATATCTGGTGCTATTGGCATTTTCAATCAAGAGAGAATATCCCACTCAAACCTAAAAACAACGGGGTACTAAAAGCAAGGAAAATTTCTTTTAGTAGAGAGGGTTTCAAGGCAAAAAGAGTGTGAACAGGGTCTAATCATGTCTGAAAGCAATTTAAGACAAAAATATTCCTTTTCTGCTTAAAAAAACCCCTCATCGAAAAATCGATGAGGGGTGTACAAGCAGATGGAGGTCTATGGATTAACCAAAGAGCTCTATCAGAACTTGAATGTGGTCTTAACTAGAGCACCGAGATTATTGAAGTGATCATCATGTGTCTGAGGCGCTCTGGTGTCAGTTTGATCACCATAAGGATCAGCAAGGTAGAAGATCGCAGGAGTCACAGTGATGTTATCTGAGACTTGAATCCTGTACCACCATTCCATTGCCCAGTTAGTGTCATCATCAAATGTGGTACTTGTGGTATCACTACCATCCAGATCAACATCGGTAGCGTGAGTCGCTTGACCGAAGCCGAAGCCAAGGGAGTTACCATCAGCAAAAGCATCTTCCCACTCAAGGCCTACAGACCAAGATTGAGTAGTAGCACTGTCGTACTTGCTGTTGCTGTCATCATCATCGTCATGAGTGTTGAGACCCCAGCCAGCACTGATAGTTGGAATAATTCCAGTTTCAGAAGGTGACCACCATGCACTAATTGCATAGGCATTTGAAGGACCGATGTCATCAAGGGATGCAGCTAGAGGTGTGGCTTTACCACCAGATAGCATGCCAGTGTTGTTGTCACTGTCAGCATAGGTGTAAGCGGTAGCAATACCCCAGTTTTCCTTGGAATAAGCGACCTGAAGTGTGCCGTTGTTACCAGCAGCTTCTGTCATGATGCCGCCGCCTGTATCAGACTGGCTGTTTTCGGCGTTGGTTGAAACGTAGTTTGCACTAACATCCCACTCACCTTTGTTCCAGGTAAGACCTGCACCACCACCTGCAGCCAAGTTATATGCACCTGGCGCACCTGCATAGGTGAAGAAGTCAAGTATGGAATCTGAAGGATAGAGACTTGGCCAAACAGCCAACATGTCATCCTGACGAATCTCTGGACCTACATAAACCTGGAAGTCATCACCATATGGGAATGAATACCAAATACGATCAATCTTGACCGCATCTGATGTGTCAGAAGCAACTTCCAAGCCAGCTAGAGCCACAGCTGAATTGTTCCAATCAGCGCCACTGAAAGCGTTGTCGGTACCAAAGTTACCAGCACGCAATCTAGCTTTTAGAAGGTCTTCACCAGTAAAGCTTGTATCAAGAGATAGCTTGTAGTCGTAGTTGAAAGTCATGGCGCCAACATGCTCGCCAGCTTCAGCAGCACGCTTTTTGCCACCACCTACATTTGCATCACCTGAGAAG
>QCGE01000015.1 GCA_003278195.1 Prochlorococcus sp. AG-363-P08 | reverse complement strand
AACAGGGGACATTGGGAGTGCTGTTTGCCGTTGGCTTGCTTTTCGTACCGGTGTTGAAGAGCTTTTCTTGGTTGCCAGACAGCAAGAACCACTTGTTGCTCTTCAAAATGATCTCCAAGGTGGAAAAATTCTCCCTTTGCAAGAAGCTTTACCTCAGGCTGATGCTGTTGTATGGGTGGCAAGCATGCCTAAGACCCTTCAGATTGACCCAAATACTTTGAAGAAACCTTGCTTGATGATTGATGGAGGTTATCCGAAGAATCTTGATATGAAGTTTGGAGGATCAGGTGTTCATGTTCTAAAAGGAGGAATAGTCGAATTTTGTAAAGATATTGGTTGGAATATGATGGAATTGGCTGAGATGGAAAAACCTCAAAGGCAAATGTTTGCTTGTTTTGCAGAAGCAATGTTATTGGAGTTTGAAGATTGTCATACTAATTTCAGTTGGGGAAGAAATAATATTACTTTGGAAAAGATGGACTTCATAGGAAATGCATCTATTAGGCATGGCTTTTCTACGCTAAATCTTAAACAACACATTCAGGCAGCAATTGCCTAATCAAGCTCCTCCGAAATTATTTTAATGGCACGCCGACATTTGCTTGAGTTTGAAAAACCTCTTATTGAGCTTGAAAAGCAAATCGAGCAGATACGTGAATTAGCTCGTGATTCTGAGGTGGATGTAAGTCAGCAACTTCTTCAATTAGAGACACTTGCTGCAAGGAGAAGAGAGGAGATATTTCAAGCTTTGACGCCCGCTCAGAAGATCCAAGTTGCTAGACATCCACATCGTCCAAGCACCTTGGACTTTATTCAGATGTTTTGTGATGATTGGGTTGAGTTACATGGTGATAGAAGGGGAAGTGACGATCAAGCGCTTATTGGAGGAATAGGGAGAATTGGAGAGCAATCAGTTCTTTTGCTTGGTCATCAAAAGGGTCGTGATACAAAAGAAAATGTTGCTAGGAATTTCGGAATGGCAACTCCTGGGGGCTATCGCAAAGCTTTGCGATTGATGGATCATGCAGATCGTTTCAATCTTCCAATACTTACTTTTATTGATACCCCAGGAGCATATGCAGGCCTTTTGGCAGAGGAACAGGGTCAAGGGGAAGCTATTGCTGTAAATCTAAGAGAGATGTTTAGGTTGCGAGTTCCAATTATTGCCACAGTTATCGGCGAAGGCGGCTCTGGTGGGGCTTTAGGAATAGGCGTTGCAGATCGGTTATTAATGTTTGAACATAGTGTTTATACAGTTGCGAGCCCAGAAGCTTGTGCTTCAATTCTCTGGAGGGATGCGGCTAAGGCTCCTGAGGCAGCAGCAGCTTTGAAAATTACTGCTTCAGACTTGTTAAGTCTTGGAATTGTTGATGAGATTTTGCCGGAACCAGCTGGTGGCAATAATTGGGCGCCTTTAAAGGCAGGTGAAGCTCTTAAGCAAGCTTTAGAAAGTCATTTGAAAGAATTACTTGAATTATCTGTAGATCGCCTTAGAGACTGTAGGTATAAGAAATTCAGGGCAATGGGGATGGTACTTGAATCAAATTCCTCTGAAAGCAGTCTTCTTGCTTAGAGTCCTTTATTCTGCAAATCTAAATTGCCAACTGCATTAATCACAGGGGCCTCTAGAGGCCTTGGTAAGGAGGCTGCAAAATTGTTTGCCAAGTCAGGTTGGGACCTGCTTTTGCTGGCTCGAGATGAAATTGCCTTGGCAACCTTGGCAGATGAGTTGTCAAATACCAAACGAGCAATTTTTTTTAAGGCACTAGATTTATCAAATGAAGGTGATATTTCTAGGGGGCTTAATGATTTGCTGGGGCAGGGGCTTTGTCCCTCAGTATTGATTAATAATGCAGGAGTCGCTTGGACTGGTGAATTACTATCTATGTCTCTTGAGAGATGGCAGTGGTTAATGCAAATGAACTTGACAAGTGTATTTCAGATATGCTCAGAGGTCGTGCCTGTAATGCGAAAAAAAGGTGGGCTAGTTATTAACGTAAGTAGCCATGCATCTAGAAATGCATTCCCTCAATGGGGTGCATATTGTGTTAGTAAAGCAGCGCTACATAGCTTCACAAGATGCTTAGCGGAGGAAGAACGTGGAAACTCAATAAGAGCATGTACCCTTACTCTTGGGGCTGTAAATACATCTCTTTGGGACTCTGAAGATGTTAATAGTGATTTTGATAGGAATAGAATGCTTGATGCTGAGAAGGCAGCGCAAGCTCTTCTTTATCTTGCTCAGCAACCATCAACTCAGGTCATTGAAGATATGACTTTAATGCCTTCAGTTGGTGCTTTTTAGTTGTTGCAAAGATCTTGCCTTTACTAGCACTGAAGAAGTCATAGAACATTAATAAAAAATTTTCTTAAATAACAAGATGATTTCATTGAGATCTAGTTTATAGACTAGAGCTTTGATCTCTAACTGCTTGAATTAGACTTTTGACTTTTTTTAGATTTTTGATTCCTGGTAGGTCTTCAAGTTGACTTGAGGCATCCAATCCCCAAGGCTTGATTTGTTCAAGTATCTCAGCAACGCATTCTGAATCAATTCCTCCTGCAAGCAACCATTGCATGTTTATAGGATTTTCTTTTAGCCATTTAAGAGGTAGTCTTTTTCCTGTGCCTCCTAGCAGATTTGGGGACCAGCTATCTAGTAGCAGACTATCAACATTTCCCACAAAGCGATTTGCTAGTTCGATATCTTTCGTTCCTTTAATTCTTAATGCTTTCCAGAACTGGATATTTGGATGTTGCTGCTTAAGTCTTTTGCACTGTTCTTCGTTCTCGTCCCCATGTAACTGGATCACTGAAGGGGTTCCTTCTCCTTGCAGGTTGCTAGCAATCATGGAACTATTTGGATTTGCAACTACCAAAACACGCAAAATGCTTGGTTCAAAATTTATGAGAGAAGAGAAAATTTTTCTTCTCTTTTCAAATTCAACATATCTTTTAGAGTTTTGAATTCCAATCACGCCAATGGCATCAACTCCCAACTTGGCTATAGCAATAGCTTGTTCTGAGCTTGTAATCCCACAGACTTTTACTGCGGTGGATGTAGGAGATCTCATATTGAATGTCAGTACTGTGTAGGTTTTCTAGGATTGGATAGTTGCTGGCTGTTTTATATGCCAGATGGAGGAGATAGTGACCGACGGTTGGGAACTGATGAGGATTAAGGGGATTCCTTTACGGATTCATCCCAGTTGGTTTTTGATTTTGTTGCTATTCACATGGACTTCACAAGGCCAGGTGGTAAAGGCATCCACATCTACATTGCCATTTTGGACTAGTTGGGCACTAGGTCTTATTACAGCTTTGTTGTTGTTTTTGTCTGTTCTTCTTCATGAACTTGGGCATTCTTTAGTGGCACTTAGAGAAGGAGTCAAAGTGCACAGCATTACTTTGTTCCTTTTAGGTGGCGTCGCAAAGGTTGAGAAAGAATGTTCAACACCAATGTCGGCTCTTAGGGTCGCGGCAGCAGGGCCTTTGGTTAGCCTTATAATTGCATTGATTCTACTTAATGCAGTTAATGGTGCTTCAGAAATAAGTCCTTTGCTGGCGAATTTGCTTGGACAAATTGGTTCATTGAATTTGATTTTAGCAATCTTTAATTTGCTGCCAGGACTCCCACTTGATGGTGGTTTGATTCTTAAAGCTTTGGTCTGGCATTGGACAGGAAGTCAACGAAAAGGAGTTCAGGTTGCTACAAGTACTGGAAGATTGCTTTCGATTTTTGCAGTATTTTTAGGCATATTGATTTCTTTTAGGAGTGGTGGATTAGGAGGACTTTGGTTAGTGATGCTTGGTTGGTTTGGCTTGTCTGCATCTCGGTCACAGAGTCAATTACTAGCTCTTCAAAATGTATTGAGCGAGTTGAAAGTTTCTGATGCAAATATTCGTAGGTTACGAGTATTAGAAGAAGATCAACCACTTAGGACTGTTAGTCAATTGCGTTTGTCTAAAAAGGAAAATGACATTCCTGCTGAATGGATATTTGTTTGTCGGTCAGGACGCTGGGTTGGTTATGTGACAGATCAACCTCTTAAGGATTTACCCGTTCAACATTGGGATAAAGAGTTGGTTTCAGATCATATACGCCCGCTTAGTGAGCTTCCTTCAATTGGACAAAAAACCCCACTATGGAAAGCTGTTATTGAATTAGAGAAATCCTCGGAGGGAAAGCTTTTAGTTTTTAATCTTGCAGGTCTTCCTTCAGGAATATTGGATAGAACGAATATAGGCCAGGTTGTTCTTAAAAGACTTGGTTTAGAAGTTCCTCCTGCATTAGTTCAGGTAGCAAAATCTCAGAACAAATATCCTCTAGGAATTGCTTTACCTAGAGTTGTAGAGGGGATGCTTTCGGCTGGGATTGTTGATTTAAAGGATTAATCCAAGTTTATTTTATAAGTTTGGGCATTTTTATTTACTCGTTTTATGTCTTCATTAGAGAAATTTTTTTTGTGAAAAATCATTTTAGGCGAGATTGAGTACCAGGCTTTTTGAAGTAATTCCTCAAGACCTTCACGAGGGACTTTTTCCGGAGCTTTTTCTGGCGGTCTATCGCCGAAAACTTTCTTCCAAATTGTCTTGGGCGGATCAAGCAGGATTTCACCATGCTGTAGAAGATGCCCATGATGCCAAAGCTGTGCACTCCCAATTCGCTTATTGCCTTTTTTATCTATTAGATCTGCAACAGTGCTCGAAGCAAAACAATTCCTCTCTCCATGTAATGCATCATCATTGCCAAACATTAATGGCAGCCCAAGCTGTTCGAAACAATTAATTAGCCAATCGCAAGTTATTTCATAAGCCTCTCGACGCTTGTGGGGGGCATTAGGCCAAATAATTGAATAAGTAATGCCTCCTAGATGAAGTACTGCCCCTCCTCCACTAGGCCTTCTAACGATTTGTAGTTCCCCTGCTTTAGCCAGATCTTTCCACTTTTCTGGGATTTTGTTTTGGTTGCGACCAATCGAAAGCCAAACTCCATCCCAGGTATAGAAACGAAGTTTCGGGTATTGAGCTTTATCTTTTAGGGAGTTTTCAAGCAATAACCTGTCTAATGCCATCTGTTGAGGACCTGGTAAGCACATAGATGGAAATAATTCACAAGCCTCCAAGTCTTTTAAAAGCTGGCTATTACTGGGTTTCATTTGAGGGTGATTTTGTCGGAAGCAATCTTCTGTTTGGTTCAGAGGGTTGATTTTTAGGGTTTCTTGATTGGGGATTTTGCTGGGTTTTTGAGTGAAGGTGTGACAGGCTTTTGCAGATTATGGCTTTTATTGCCTATTTCAGAGGAGAATAGGAATGTTTATTGCTTCAACGATGGAACAAACTATTGATCTTGCTGGCCTTTTGCTTGTTGTTGTTTTCCATGCAGGAATTCTTGCTTTGCGTCTTGGCATAAGCCTACAAAGAGCTTGAACTCAAGTTTGATAGGGGGCTTGGCAGGTTCGGTTGTCTGCGTTACAAGCGGATTAACTGATTATTAATTTTGGCTAAACCCCTGGTTAAATCCAGGCCTAGCAAGCCTAGAAATTCTTCAGCTCTTAAACCAAGGCGTAGTTCTGATCCAACTTCAGTTGTCAGACTGGATGCTGCAACTCTTGCTTCAAAGCTGCAACTTAAAGAGCAGCGTAGGGAGTTGTTCTATAGCTTGATGGCTCTATCAATGAAGCTAGGGCTATTAGCATTGGTGTCAGTGAGTTTAGTCAAGATTTGCCTTGCCTATCATCAGCGCTTAGACCGTCACGGTGAACTAGCTTCAATCTTGTCAGTCGAATCTGAAAGACTCAAAGGATTTCAAAAACGATTTGACAGTCTTTTTTCTATTGGTGGTGCTCATCGCTTTATGGATGAACAAGACCAATGGATTGAGCAGGATCGTTTAAGAGTTTTATGGAGGTGATTTTCTCCTTTGAGGAGGATTTTTAAAACTTATATCCAATTCAAGATTTCTCAAATTTTTGCCGATGGCTTCCTCACAAGCTGCTCCAGGGACAGTTTTGATTACAGGTACCACCTCAGGAGTTGGTTTATATGCGACCAAAGCTTTAGTAGATCTTGGTTGGAGAGTTATTACAGCAAATAGAAATCCTTTAAGAGCTGAAGCGGCTGCAATAAAACTTGGCCTTCCTTCTGGTTCTCCAAGGCAACTCCAGCATTTAATGATGGATCTTGGAGACCTTGAGAGTGTACGAAGAGGAGTTGACTCGCTTTTAGATTCTTTGGAAAAACCTTTGGATGCGTTGGTATGTAATGCAGCTGTGTATTTACCAAGACTCAAGAAACCTCAAAGATCAGCTCAGGGTTATGAGATATCTATGGCAACCAATCATTTTGGGCACTTTCTTTTAATACAGCTTTTACTGGATAACCTTAGGAGTTCTACTCGTCCTGCTTGGAGAGGTACTTCTTGGGGCGAGGAGGGAGCAAGAGTAGTTATTTTGGGTACAGTTACTGCTAATTACAAGGAACTTGGAGGGAAAATACCAATACCAGCCCCTGCTGATTTGGGTGATCTTTCTGGATTTGAGCAGGGTTTTCGTTCTCCTATATGTATGGCGAGTGGTAAACGTTTTAAGCCTGGTAAGGCATATAAAGATAGCAAGCTTTGTAATATGATTACTACACAAGAGTTACATAGAAGATATAAGGATTCTCCAATTTTGTTTAGTTCTCTTTATCCAGGTTGTGTAGCTAATACAAAGCTATTTAGGAACACACCAAAGATCTTCCAAATTCTTTTCCCATGGTTTCAGAAACTTATTACTGGAGGTTTTGTAAGTCAAGCATTAGCAGGAAAACGAGTTGCTCAGGTTGTCTCAGATCCTGAATTCGCTCTTTCGGGAGTTCATTGGAGTTGGGGAAATCGCCAGAAGAAAAATCGCAGACAGTTTTCACAAGAACTTTCAGATAGAGTGACAGATACAGTCACTGCACGAAAAGTTTGGGACTTAACGTTGCATTTAGTTGGTCTAAATTAACTAAGATTTCTTGAATATTAGTTTGTTTTAGTCAAAGCCAAGCAAGTCGAAAATTTCTCTATCTTTAAGCGGTTCTGCATCTAGTGGCTCAACAGATTCTGAAAGCTTTTTAGCTAATGAAAGATATTCGTTTTGAACTGCTATTACATCTTCAGTGGGCTCCATTTCAAAGATCGTGCATTTTTTCAGCCTTGAGCGCCTTATGGCATCCACATCTTGGAAGTGAGCCATAGTTTTAAGCCCTGTACGATTATTGAACTTGTCTATTTGGTCTGTATCTTTAGAGCGGTTAGCAACAACTCCTCCTAGACGAACTTTGTAATTTTTTGCTTTGGCTTGTATTGCGGCAACAATTCGATTCATCGCGAAAATCGAATCAAAATCGTTTGCGGTGACTATTAAGCAGTAGTTGGCATGTTGTAAGGGTGCAGCAAAGCCACCACAAACAACGTCACCAAGCACATCAAATATCACAACATCAGTATCTTCAAGTAGATGATGCTCTTTTAGAAGCTTCACGGTTTGTCCAGTTACATAACCACCGCAGCCTGTGCCTGCTGGAGGGCCACCACTCTCCACGCACATGACTCCGTTAAATCCTTTAAACATGAAGTCTTCTGGTCTTAGTTCCTCGCTGTGAAAGTCAACCTCCTCAAGTATGTCTATGACGGTAGGCACCATCTTGTGGGTAAGTGTGAAGGTGCTGTCGTGCTTGGGATCACAGCCTATTTGCAGAACCTTTTTGCCAAGCTTGGAGAAAGCAGCGGAGAGGTTGGAAGAGGTGGTTGACTTGCCGATTCCTCCTTTGCCATAAACCGCTATAACAAGAGCCCCTTCTCTTATTTTTACGGAAGGGTCTTGTTGTACTTGTACGCTTCCCTGCCCATCAGCAGGACGATTAAGAGTACTCGTCATTTATTAACCTTTAGGAAGATGCACTACTTACATTTAAGAGCTTAATAAGTTGCCTTGTTGATTGTGTTTTATTTTTTAAATATTGAGTAATTAATTTTGCTTTGCTTTGAACATATACCAGGAGATATTCTTTTTGATGAGTGCATATACTCATGACAGAATAATTTGAAGGAACTATTCGCTTATGTGCTTTTTGTTCTTTTAAGCTTTGAAGTGAGCTTTGGCGTCATAAAGAGTTTCGCTATCAATGTTTCTGCAGCCAGCCTGGCGAGCATATTTTTCAGTATTTCGACGTACTTTTCCTCTTACGAAGAAGGGTATCTTCGCTAGTGCTTCTTTCCCTTCGGAGGTCCAAATTGGCAAACTTTGTTCAGCGTCATGGAGATCATCTATATCTTGAGATTGTTTTTCTGGTTGCACAACCTCTTGATGTGCTTGGCCTCCAAGATGTCCAAGGTGACTTTGGTGACCATCTGTGAATTCGAAATCATGCCGGAACATCCCAATTAAGTGTTCTTCTAATCCCATCATCAATGGATGCACCCAGGTGTCGAAAATGACATTTGCACCTTCCCAGCCCATTTGAGGGCTGTACCTAGCAGGAACATCTTGCACATGCATTGGAGTGCTAATTACTGCACAGGGGATTCCTAATCGTTTTGCGATATGCCTCTCCATTTGTGTACCTAGAACCAGTTCAGGAGCAGCCTCTGCAATGGCTGATTCGACTTCGAGATAGTCATTAGAAATAAGAGCTTTTAGACCGAGCTTCTCAGCCGCCGCTCTTGTAGGCCTTGCCATTTCACGGCTATAGGTACCAAGCCCAACGACTTCGAAGCCCAACTCTTTTTGTGCAATTCTTGCTGCTGCTATTGCATGTGTGCCATCACCAAAGATAAATACACGCTTGCCTGTGAGGTAATTGGAATCCACAGATTGTGAATACCAGGTCAACTTTGATTTATCAGTTGATTCGTTTTTTTGTTGAGGCATTTCCAGAAGTTCCCTGACTTCTTTTATGAAATCTTCTGTTGCGCCGACACCTATTGGCACGGTTTTGCTAAATGGCATACCGAAGTTACGCTCCAGCCATGAACAGACAGACTCAGCGACTTCTGGATATAGACATATATTTAGATCTGATTTTGGGATTCTTTTTAGATCGGCAATAGTTGCCCCTAATGGTGCAACTACGTTGACATCTATACCATTCTCGTTGAGTAATTTTCTGATTTCTAAGATGTCGTCACGACATCTGAAACCAAGTAATGATGGGCCTAAAAGATTTACAGTTGGCTTTCGCCCCTGCTCCTTCCAAGCAGTTGGGTTATGACCGCTATGGTCATTAGCTTTTTCTTGAAGTAGACCTCTGATTAGTTGATAGAACGTTTCGGCTGCTCCCCAATTTTCTTTTTTACTGTATGCAGGGAGTTCAAGGCTGATTACTGGAACGTTTAGCCCCATCCCTGAAGCGAGGGATCCAGGTTGATCTTGGATTAATTCTGCTGTGCAACTTTCGCCAACAAGAAGTGCATCTGGATTGAAGCGCTCTACTGCTTCACTTATATGTCCTTTTACTAGCTCTGCAGTGTCGCCACCAAGATCTCTAGCTTGGAATGTTGTATAGGTAACAGGCGGTCTTTGACCCCTTCTCTCAATCATCGTAAATAACAAATCTGCATAAGTGTCTCCTTGGGGAGCATGCAAGAGATAGTGAATGCCTTCCATAGAAGCGGCTATGCGCATGGCACCTACATGAGGGGGGCCTTCGTATGTCCAGAGAGTTAGTTCCATTGGTTCAGTTGATAGAGGAAATTTTGTTGTCGAGAAGTTCGTTTCTCTGGAGCGGCCTTGCAAATAGCTCTGCTAGATCAGAAGCCTGATCTATTCCATGAATAGGGCTAAATACTAATTCGATTGACCATTTAGTTGAAATGTTTTCTGCTTCTAATGGATTTGCTAAACCCATTCCACAGACAACTAGGTCTGGATTTTCTTCCTTAACTCGGTCAAGCTGCTTTTCTACATGTTGACCTTCTACTACACGCGTATTTTCAGGGAGAAGCTTTAACTCACACTCCATCATTTCTCTATTGAGATATGGAGTCCCAACCTCAATCAGTTGCATTCCACATTCTCGATGAAGAAAACGCGCTAAGGGAATTTCAAGTTGTGATTCAGGTAGCAGAAAAACTTTCTTTCCAGAAAGTTTTTCTTTATAAGGCTCTAATGCTTTAACGCCTCTAGCTATTAATGGATCGAGGACTTTGTTTAAAAGGCTCTCATTGATGTTGAACGCTTTTCCTGCAGCTCTCATCCAAAGCTCGCTTCCCTCGACTCCTAGAGGAAATGGGGCTTCCACAATTTCTGCTCCTTTGTCCTTTAAGAGTCTTGCCGTGTTACTTAGGTAGGGTTGTGCGAGAAGTACTTTTGTCTTAGGGCCAATAGAGGGGAGCTCGCTTGATTTTCGAGGAGGCAGGCTTGCAACGTTAGAAATTCCCAATCGTTGAAACAGTGTTTTAAGGCGATCTTCAACTGCATTAGCAAGAGTCCCAACGATTAGGAGTTGCTCTTGATTATTGGAGTTCTCCTCAGGCATTAAAGGTACAAGTGCACTTAAAGCACCGTCCTCGCCTTGGGTAAAGGTTGTCTCGATACCACTTCCGGAATAATTGAGTACCTGAACTCTTCCCTTGTATGCATGGGTTAGTTGTTGTGCTACCCGAGACAGATCGAGCTTTATTACTTCACTTGGACATGACCCTACAAGAAATAAGGTTCGAATTTCTGGACGCCTATTAAGCAGATCTTTGACCACGCGATTAAGTTCTTCATGCGCATCTGCCAGCCCAGCTAAATCCTTTTCTTCAAGAATTGCAGTTCCAAAACGAGGTTCTGCAAAGATCATTACGCCTGCAGCGCTTTGGATTAGGTGGGCGCAAGTTCTTGAACCAACTACAAGAAAGAAGGCATCAGGCATGCGCCTGTGTAACCAAACAATTGAGGTAAGTCCGCAGAAGACTTCTCTTGGTCCGCTTTCTTTCAGGAGCGTTGTTCCGCTCATGTTTATCTTTTGATCTTTATTTAAATTGGTCACATTGGGGCTCATTTAGCTCTACTTACTAAAACTCTTTGGGATTGGATGCTTTTTTGTTGCTGAGATGTAGTAATTCTCTGACATTTGGCATTTATGACGATTGAAAACCTCTTTGCACTTTGATTAGACATGCCAAAGCCTTCAAATACCATGCTGGAAAATTGAGCGATAAGAATGGAAAAAATTATTGGGCTGAACTCAGTCTTTGAATCTTTAGAAAGATAGATCCTTAATTACGCCAATAAGAAGAGTCTTTTTCTAAACGAGAGATTCTCCAAACGTTTCTGCTGATTCTTTTTGCTACAACTCCACCTCTTTCGGTTTTTGAAGATCCGGGTTTTGCTCCAAGCAACTGAGTTACTTCAGCTGTACTTAGGGGTGCACCTGTTTCTATAGCTAATGACGTCAGCTCTAAGCGTTGTCTCAAGGCATGTAGATCAGCTTGTCCTCCATCTTCTGCTTCAGACCAGTTCCAAGACGAGATACCATCTCGAGACATCTTTTGCATTAACCCTAGACCTATCAAACCCAAAGCTTGTTCGGCTTTTAGGTCTTCAGAAAGGGTGCTGGACTGGGTGGATTTTTCCTTTGGAACTGACATTTTTATCTACTTTTAATTATGAAGGTATCGGCTTAGCTCAAGGTTGCAAGGTCTATGACAATCTCGATTTATTAGCTATTAGGCAGACGTTCCAGTATTATCCGCGCCATGAATGGCTTCGCTAGCTTAGAAATTGATGAGCGGCGACACTCAGGGAGTGCGCGTATTACAGGAACTGAGGTACAGCCTCAGGCCTCAGGAGCTAGCTGCGTAATTACTACCGATTCCGAGACGACTCGTGTAGCTCGTCAGAATAGTCATGTACAGCAGATCGAGCTGCGCACTTATGTTTTTCTAGATTCTTTACAGCCCCAGTTGGCCGCCTATATGGGCACGGTAAGCCAGGGTTTTCTCCCGATTCCAGGAGATGCCTGCTTATGGATGGAGGTTTCTCCAGGCATGGCTGTTCACAGGGTTACGGATATTGCACTTAAAGCCAGTAATGTTCGTCTTGGACAGATGATCGTTGAGAGGGCTTTTGGTTCTTTAGCCCTTTATCATCGCGATCAAAGTACGGTACTTCATTCTGGTGATGTAGTTCTTGATGCCATTGGTAGCTCAATAGATAGGCGTACGAAGCCTGAAGTGAGTTGGACAGAAGTGATTCGAGCAATTACACCAGATCATGCAGTTTTGATAAACCGGCAAAACCGGAGAGGATCAATGATCCAATCTGGAATGAGTATGTTCATTTTGGAAACAGAACCTGCTGGATATGTTCTTTTTGCTGCAAATGAGGCAGAAAAAGCTGCAAATATTACTGTCGTAGACGTGAAAGGGGTTGGTGCTTTTGGGCGACTAACTCTTGCTGGTAGAGAAGGGGATGTTGAAGAGGCCGCAGCTGCAGCAATGAGAGCTATTGATCAGATCTCTTAAGGTTTTATCTTCAGCATCATAAATTGAATTCTTTTCGAAGATAAGGAGATATTCCACGAGCAGCTTTCCCTCTGCTGCCTAGTCTTGAGAGTTGCTCTTGGCTTAACTCTCCATAGCTACATTGAGCTTCACGCACCCAGAAAATCGATTCAAACTCACCTCCGCTATAAGCCGGTGCTTTTAATATTTCACCCCAACAAATCCCTTCGGAATCTTTAATTAGGTTTCCCTTTCCGTCGCATAAAACCATGACGCTGTGAAACCTTGCACTCCGATATGGAATTTCTATAAGTGATTTAAGAAGCTTGGTGATTTTCTTCTCATTGCTTTCGGCAAATCTTGCGGAGTAAAGACCAGGTGCGCCATTAAGGGCATCCACTTCAAGACCTGAGTCGTCAGCAATTGCCCAAGTATTTGTTAATTCAGCAGCAGCTCGCGCCTTAAGGACTGCATTTTCAAGATAGGTGGAGCCAGTTTCTTCTACTTCTAGACCACTTGGTTGTAATTGGATTTCTATAGGCAATGGTCCAAGCATGGCCTTGATCTCTGCAACTTTTCTTGGATTGCCACTGGCAATTGTGAGTAGTGGCTTTGTCAAAATAAAGAAAATGAAGAGGCCATTATTCTTATTGCTTGAAGAGGTTCAAATATGACTATTCGAATGTATTGAGACAGGATTTGGTTGAACATTCCACCCTTTGGCAATGCCTAAGGACCTGTCTCGGATGAAGAAAATACTTACTTCCCGCTCTTTGCACAATCAAATGTTTTCATGTGCTCACCCAACTTGCTACAGCTGTTTTTAACAGTCCTGGACAAGGTGATAAGTTCAGCTTATAGGAATGAATAAAAACTGTGATCGGGTTTTTAGTCAAATCCTCTTGACTAAAGCTTCTGTGTAGGAGCATTGTCCTTAGCGAACATTCCACCCCTTACTGAGTTAGGCAATGGCTAACGAAACAATGGGCATCGCTCTCGGCATGATCGAGACACGCGGCCTTGTACCTGCAATCGAAGCTGCTGACGCCATGACCAAGGCTGCTGAAGTGCGCCTTATTGGTCGTGAGTTTGTTGGAGGCGGTTATGTAACCGTTTTGGTTCGTGGAGAAACTGGCGCAGTTAACGCAGCTGTTCGTGCCGGAGCAGACGCTTGTGAGCGTGTTGGTGACGGACTAGTAGCTGCACACATCATTGCTCGTCCTCATCGTGAAGTTGAGCCTGCTCTTGGAAATGGCAACTTCCTTGGTCAAAAGGACTGAGATAAGTTCTGGACCCTTCGATGAGGGTCCCCCCTATCTCAAACCTCTATACCGACTTAAAGGAGTTATCTAATGAGCAAGAAGTATGACGCTGGGGTCAAAGAATACAGGGATACCTACTGGACTCCCGACTATGTACCCCTCGACACCGACCTTTTGGCCTGCTTTAAATGCACTGGCCAAGAAGGTGTTCCAAGAGAAGAAGTAGCTGCTGCTGTAGCTGCCGAATCTTCCACAGGTACTTGGTCCACTGTGTGGTCTGAGTTGCTAACCGACCTTGAGTTCTATAAAGGTCGTTGTTACCGCATTGAAGATGTCCCAGGCGACAAAGAATCTTTCTATGCGTTTATTGCCTATCCTCTTGACCTCTTCGAGGAAGGTTCAATTACCAATGTTTTGACATCATTAGTTGGTAACGTTTTTGGATTCAAGGCATTACGCCATCTTCGCCTTGAGGACATTCGCTTCCCAATGGCTTTCATTAAGACTTGTGGAGGTCCACCTAACGGCATTGTCGTAGAGCGTGACCGGTTAAACAAGTATGGAAGGCCTCTACTTGGTTGCACTATTAAGCCAAAACTTGGTCTTTCTGGTAAAAACTATGGCCGAGTTGTTTATGAATGTCTTCGTGGTGGTCTAGACCTAACCAAAGACGACGAAAACATTAACTCCCAGCCTTTCCAGCGTTGGCGTGAACGTTTTGAGTTTGTTGCTGAAGCTGTAAAGCTTGCACAACAGGAAACTGGAGAAGTCAAAGGTCATTACCTTAATTGCACCGCGACTACTCCTGAGGAGATGTATGAGCGTGCTGAGTTCGCTAAGGAGCTCGACATGCCTATCATCATGCATGATTACATCACTGGTGGTTTCACTGCTAATACAGGCTTAGCTAATTGGTGTCGTAAGAATGGCATGCTGCTGCACATCCACCGTGCAATGCATGCTGTGATTGACCGTCATCCAAAGCATGGTATTCACTTCCGTGTATTAGCTAAGTGTTTACGTCTCTCTGGAGGAGACCAACTACATACAGGAACTGTGGTTGGAAAACTTGAGGGAGATCGTCAGACCACCCTTGGATACATCGACAATCTTCGTGAGTCCTTTGTTCCAGAAGACCGCAATCGCGGAAACTTCTTTGATCAGGACTGGGGATCTATGCCTGGAGTATTTGCAGTTGCCTCTGGTGGTATCCACGTTTGGCATATGCCAGCTTTGCTAGCAATTTTCGGTGACGATTCTTGTCTGCAGTTTGGTGGCGGTACTCATGGACACCCATGGGGATCAGCTGCTGGTGCAGCTGCTAACCGTGTAGCACTAGAAGCTTGCGTGAAAGCACGTAATGCCGGTCGTGAGATCGAGAAAGAGAGTCGCGACATCCTTATGGAAGCCGCAAAGCATAGTCCTGAGCTAGCTATTGCACTTGAGACCTGGAAAGAGATCAAGTTCGAATTCGACACAGTCGACAAGCTAGACGTTCAGCAGTAGTCGTGAAGAGGAGGAGGCTTCTTGTCTCCTCGCTTCTTCCTAGATTTTTTCTTATCTAACTCACAATTGCCGGTTTTAAAGCATCGGCCTTTATACACCTCAATCCCAGGTTCACCATGCCTTTCCAGAGCACAGTTGGTGACTATCAAACAGTCGCCACCCTGGAAACCTTCGGCTTTTTACCGCCGATGACCCAGGACGAAATTTACGATCAAATTGCTTACATCATTGCTCAGGGTTGGAGCCCTGTCATTGAACATGTACATCCAAGTGGATCCATGCAGACCTATTGGTCTTACTGGAAGTTGCCTTTCTTTGGCGAAAAAGATCTTAATGTAGTCGTTAGCGAGCTAGAGGCTTGCCATCGTGCATATCCAGATCACCACGTTCGGATGGTGGGTTACGACGCTTATACCCAAAGCCAGGGAACAGCGTTCGTTGTTTTTGAAGGTCGTTAATTAACTTCCTTGTTTAATCCATAGCCTCGAATTAATACTCGAGGCTATGTCTTCTCCTTTGAAGGAGTTCTACTCCTTTTTTAATTAAGACGTTTCTTTTGGGCGGACATGGCAAAACCAACAAGTCGAGAACTGGCACTTGAGCGCCGTAAGGCTCTTAGTGAAACAGGGAAGAAATCCTCATCTCTTCATGGTGGAGGCACTAGTCGCATTCGAACATCTGCTGATGCACGTACCACAAGAACAAATACGTCTTTTGTTAAAGCTTCGAAAACGAAATCCATAAATACTAAAAAGAGCTATCAAGCTTCCCCATCACCATCTTCTTCCAAAACTGTTTCTAGAAATATCAAACCTGTAAGCCACCCAAGTCGAGAGTTGGTTTTAGCACGTAGAGAAGCTCTTTCAAAGAGAGGTAAGTCTGCAGATACAAGTAAAGATCGAACACGAATAGAGATACACAAAGACTTATCTACTTCTGGGAGTGAATTGTCTACTCCTAATGGTTTAAAGAACGAAACCTTTTCTGATACTGCTTCTGTTTCTAAAGCTTCTTTGAGTGAGGAGGTTAGGGCTCCAAAGTTGACTTCTAGAGCTGTTGAACGTCGCACTTCTACGAAGCGAAGAGCAATCCAAAACACTAGCCGAGCACTGGTGCTCGCACGTCGTGAGGCTCAATCTAAACATGGGAAGAAGGCTGGTGCACAGCCGACTTCAGCTGCTTCAGTTGCTCGTCAAGGCGACCCTGATCTTACTTCGCGCGAACTTTCTCAAAGGGTGCGTGAACTTCGGAGTAAGAGTGGTGCCACTGGTAAGCAGCGTTCTGGAACTTGCAGGCCCTGTGGACCTAACAGAAAGGGTTCTAAGCAGGCTGTCCAAGGAGCAACCGATGCGCATTGGAAAGTTGCAGCAAGTGAAACTCTCTCTGGTCAGTTAGTTACAGGTACTCAAGCTAATAGATCTACTAAAACAACTGGAAATGAGGCAAGTACTTGTCGATCGGTTACAGGAACTCAGTATCTTGGCTCTGAAGCTTTCGACACTTTTTGTCAGTCAGCTCCTTTCCCTAGCCAGCCACCAAAGGTTGGAGTGACTGATACAACACATGGCAATAGAGTAACGGGCAACGAAGTAGGCCGATCAGAGAAAGTAACTGGAGACGAACCAGGAACTTGTAAGACTCTTACAGGAACTGAGTATATTTCAGCTAATCAATCCAATGCATACTGCGGAGGTGTTCAGCCCTCTCCTCGAAAAGTCGGGCAGAGTATCACTATCGAAGGAAGAAAGGTTAGTGGGGTGATGGTAGGGCGTTCCTCTAAAGTTACAGGTGATGAGGCTGGCTCAAGCAAAGAGCTGACTGGTGATCAGTATTTGGGTGCTGATCCATTGCCGGAAGGTAGACCTGCCGAAAAGGTTGGAACCTTCAACACCATTCGCGGTGCAGGAGTTACTGGTACTAACGTTGCACGTTCGGAGAATGTCACAGGTAATGAGCCAGGGAGCTGTAAGCGTGTTACTGGGGATGAATATGTCGGTCTTCAGCAGTACCAGTCTTTTTGTGGTGGCAAGCCTTCCCCAGAAGCAGCAAAGGTTGGCTTAAGTCTTACCAATAAATCACTCACTGTTAGTGGAACAATTCCTGGTCGTTCAGAGCTTGTCACTGGAGATGAGCCTGGTACATGCAAAGCTGTAACGGGAACTCCATATGCAGGTCTTGAGCAGGCGACTGGTCGTTGTGACAACAGTTCGATTGAGGAGATTCATCATCGCACTCCTAAAAGAGTTGGAACACCAGGGGCAGTCATGACAGGTCTTCAGCCTGGAATCGGAGGAGTGATGACAGGGGCTACTAAAGGAGCTTGTGAAAATCTGACTGGAACTCCATATGTTGGGGCTGATCACATGGAAGCTTCATGTGGTTCAAAAGCACTTCCTGCTAATTCTGGATATCAAAACTTGGATAATGTTCTAGGAACTCAATTTAGTGTTCAATCCCCAGCTAGAGCTGCTCAAGTAGAGAGGGAACAACAGTCTGCTGTCACTGGTACGAGTTATGAGAACGGAGCAAAAATAACAGGACCTTTTGATATGGCTCCTGAGAAGGTTACCGGTACAGAGCAATTTCGCTTTGACAGAAGACCTAGGCAGTTTCAGACAGCGCAGTTAATAGACAATGATTCAGCTCAGGAGGGAGAAGGACGCCCAATGTCTAGGATCACAGGTGAAGGGCAGTCTGCTGGCTTGAATATCACAGGAGATGACTGGGATCGTGGAGAAAGAGTGACTGGGACAGAAGGAGCTTCTGCTCGTCGTAGGAACCCCTCTAGGCCAGGTCCAATGAGTGCGATGCCCCTATCACAACATAAAAGGAACGAAGAGCTTGCTAAGCCTGACTTTTTAATTACTGGTGCTAGCGGGAATACTCGTGACGGCCAGTTGGTTACTTTCTCTGGCGGAGCAAGAGGTTAATTGATTGATGGCCTATCGCAACTTGGCCAAAAATGCTAATCGCTCTATAGGGCCTACGGCTCCCAGGAAGCGTTATTTAGCAGAAAAAGGAGCCCAGATCCAAAGGCAAGACTCATTAGTAGGAGACTTGTCTAGGCATCCATTGACTGAGCAGAGTATTAATAGAAAGCTGCAATCATACGAATCAGAGGTTAAAGGGCGATTTGAACGGATTGTCCCTTTGCTTAAAAAGGTTTCTGCCCTTCAGCATGACCAGGATTTTATATCTAGTGCACAACAATTTTCTAGGTCTGAACTCGGTTTTGATTTACCCACTGATGTTCTTGAAAAGGCTTGGGTGTCTCCTTTAGATATGAGGGCCTTGTTCGCATGGTGTGTTTTTCAGGCTTATCAACAGGCCAGTGATAATTTCTTCAAATCTGATCCACTAAATGGAGAAAAAGAAAGTAATGAAGCAAGGGAATTTGAATCTTTTCTCAATGATTGTGGATTTCATTTGCTAGACATAACACCTTGTGCGGATGGTCGTTTAGCCCACTCTATTGCCTATGTATTGAGAATTCCTTTTAGTGCTGTTCGACGACGGTCGCATGCTGGAGCCCTTTTTGATATTGAGCAAACTGTTAATAGATGGGTAAAGACAGAACATCATCGCTATAGAGAAAGCATTCCTAATTCGGCACACCTAGATACTCGTTATCTCAAAGTAGTTACCTATCATTTTAGTTCAGTTGATCCTCATCATCAGGGATGTGCAGCTCATGGAAGTGATGACTCTTTGGCGGCATCAGAAGGATATCAGCGCCTCCTTGATTTTCGCGAGGCTATAGAGAATAGCTTTTGTTGTGGGGCTTCTGTGGATCTGCTTCTTATCGGTGTTGATACTGATACTGATGCAATTCGTGTTCACATACCATCTCCTGATGGCACTATGTCTCTTGATAAGTGGGTCTCTGCTTTGGACCTATATAAAGAAACTATTTCAATGACTAAAGAGGAAGCTAGTCAAACAATCTTGAACAGAATCAAGTCTGGATCCGATGTTACTCCTGATCTTGGAATGGCTGATTTCATAGCTCGATTAATTAGCAATAATATTTCTCAGATTGACTATGTTCGTGAACTTCATAGTGGCCCTTATCCAGATGCTGGCCATGCCGAAAAGTTCATAGGTGTAGGCATCGGCTTTAAGGAGATTCATTTGCGAAACCTAACTTATTTTACCCACCTCGATACAGTTGAAGAAGGTGCTGCTGACTTAGATGTCGGGGTTAAAATCTTTAAGGGCTTAAATGTCTCTCGAGATCTTCCAGTGCCAGTTGTTATTCGCTTTGATTACTCAGGAAGTGTCCCAGGGGCGAGAGATCGTGCAATTGCTGATTGTCGTCGTGTAGACGATGCAATTTCAGTGCGTTATCGAGATTTAGTAGACGATGGTTTACTGCACACATTGCTGACTATTCGTGATCGGGATCAGAGGTCTCCTGCAGAAGCTGTAGGGTCATCACTCAATCCTTCAACTAAGGAGGTTCATTGAAATGCTTATTTGTAAAGTTCTAAAGCCACTTGTTTCAACCAATAGGATCCCTGGCCTTGAACATAAACACCTACAAGTGGTGCTTGATGGAAGCACGCAGAAAGTAGCTGTTGATGCTGTTGGTTGTAAGCCTGATGATTGGGTTATTTGCGTTGGAAGTTCTGCGGCTAGAGAAGCAGCGGGGAGTAAATCCTATCCAAGTGATTTGACAATTATTGGGATCATCGATTACTGGGACCCTGAGGCTCCTGATGGAGCAAAAGCAGTGAGGCCTTCCTAATGGAAATAATGCAAGTCATGAGTCGATTGGTCTGTACTCAGAGAGTTGACGGTCTGAATCATATGAATTTGCGTGTGCTTCGTAATAACAAAGGGAAGCATCTTGTTGCTGTTGATCCAGTAGGTTCAAGAGCAGGAAATTGGGTGTTTACTGCTACTGGCACTGCTGCGCGATTTGCTTGTCCAGATCCTTCAACTCAAACAGATTTGACGATCGAAGGAATTATTGATCATTGGACTCCCGATGGCTAAAAACTTTCTTCCTTTCCATCCTGTAAAACATAAATTATTACTCTCATGACTAATTCATCTTCTTCTTCATCGAACGCCTCTGATCAAACAGTAGATATCTCACCAATGACTCCTAAAGTAGAGAGCTCCTCTGCTTCACGTCGTGCCACAAAGACCACTCAAACAGATGCTTCTAAAACTAAGAGCTCTCAACCTTCACGAGGGACCAGGCGAACTGATTCATTGAAATCAACTGGGAAAGGGTCGACAAAAGGAGGCGGCGGATCCTCTTCAACTGCTTTTATGGCTTCAGGAGCTTTAAATCAAGGAATAGCACTTGGAATGATCGAAACACGTGGCATGGTTCCTGCTATAGAGGCAGCAGATGCTATGACAAAAGCAGCTGAGGTCTTTTTGGTTTGTAGAGAATATGTTGGAGGGGGATATGTGACTGTGATGGTTCGGGGCGAAACAGGTGCGGTTAATGCATCTGTTCGTGCTGGAGCTGATGCTTGTGAGCGAGTTGGAGATGGTTTAGTGGCGGCTCATATTATTGCGAGGCCTCATGTTGAGGTGGAGCCTGCATTGAAATCAAGTGGTTCTACTCGACGGCTTTAAAGTTTTCCAAGATTAAATTGCTATATAAAAGTGGAGTTTTAACTTAAGGTGCCTGTTTCATGAGCTAACTTTAAAATCTGTTCTTTAGTCTTTATAAATATGGAAAACTGGGAAGTTCGCAGTCGCCCTATACGCCTTGAAAGACGTTTTGAATTTGATAGGTATGAAGAGACTAGGGATTTCCTAGATCGACTAGGGGAACTAAGTGAATCCCTAAAAAGATTCCCAGATATTAGTTTTGGGGTTAAATATGTAAATCTTACTTTGCGTCCAGATAGTGAAGACGAAGATGTTGAATTAAGTGAAAATGATTATAAGTTTGCTGCCCAAATAGATGAGTTGCTTCAGTAAGTTCTTGGTTGTAGAGATCTCAAGAACTGCGTTTAACCTTTAAGATCTTTTCGAGAGATTTGCTTTTTTGGAAAAGTCCCTAGCTTGTTGTATCCGGCTTTTCTGCTTCTTCTTCTAAATCTCGCTTTATAAGAACCATCAGATAGGACGGAGCCTTGTATCGGCCAGGAAGGCATCTATTAAGGGTTTCAAGGTGCCCCCAGCAGACTGTTCGCTGGATTTCTTTTGTACTACGACCATCCTGCAAAAGCCTTCTCAAGGCTTTGCAGTAGAGGGGATAGCCAGCCTCGAGCTCTCCGATGGTCAGCTTGGCTACGGCCATAGTTCGTCGCAGTTCAAGACTTAATTTAGACAATCGTATGCCCCCTTCGCAGGGACCCTTGTTGCCTGATAGTGCTTAAAGGGGTCTAATCAATTACTTCCTAGGGTAATAAAGGGATGCTGTTTGCAGAATTGCTCTAAAAAAAATTTTTCTAGAGTGGAAAAACTTAATCTTTTCTATTCTTCTCATGATTCAGTCCATAGATCTTTGAAGCTGAGAGGAAAATTTCTTTGGAGCTAGTTTCTCGCTCCAAGCCAAGCAATGCAATCTATTTCCACTAGGGCACCTTTTGGCAAAGCTGAGACTTCTACACAAGCACGAGCTGGGCTTACGCCTTCCCCGAACGTTTTCCCATAGATTGAATTCACTTTTTCAAAATGGCTGAGGTTTTTAAGGTAGATCGTTGTGCGAACTACTTGGGTTGGCTTTGCTCCAGCCTTTTCAAGCACTGCGAGAAGATTTCTAAGAACTTGGTGTGTTTCAAGCTCAATATCTCCACCACCTTTCAGTTCGCCACCTTCTGGCTCAAGCGCAATTTGACCAGAGCAAAAAAGCCATTCTCCTGCAGAGATTGCTTGGTTGTATGGACCTACTGGAGCAGGTGCTAAGTCTGTTGATATTGCATGTATCGAACTAGAGTCCATATTTGTTTGCTTAGTTAGTTTGGATTCATCATGGCGCGTCATTAGATTATTGAGTAAAAAATATTCATTCTTGATAAGAAGTTTTATTTGAGAGATTCTAAATTTTTTTCCATTGGTCTTTGTGGCGCCTTAAATTTGTGAATTCTTCTAGAGTATTGGCAATTAGGAACAAGTTTGTTTTCTTTTCTAAAGACATATTGCTTGGGAGAGTTGTTTCACCCTTTTCTCTTAGAAAATTTACTTCTTTTAACCTCTTTTCTATCTCCTTGTTGTCCGGACAAATAGAATTAGCCCATAATAAATTGTCGTGAGTATATTCATGTGCACAAAAAACTCTTGTATTTTCAGGCAATCTTTTTAGCTTTTGCAAAGATAAAAACATTTCTTTCGGAGACCCTTCAAAAAGCCGCCCACACCCAGCGGCAAATAGTGTGTCCCCACAAAAAAGTGCAGGGAGTTCATTTGTATCTTCTTTGGCCGGGAGGAAATATGCAATATGCCCTCTAGTGTGCCCTGTTACTTCAATTACTTCTAGCGTATTTTCCAGGAGAGAGATTTTGTCGCCATCTTTCACGGAGATATTTTGGAAAGGTATTCTTTCTGCATCCGAAGCCGCTGCAATAACTGGAGATTCAGGCCACTGATTTATTAGTCCTTGTGTACCTCCAATATGATCAGAATGATGATGTGTTTGTAGAACAGCACAGAGTGTGTAATTGTTATTTATGAGCCAATTCTCAACTGGTGAAGTAATTGCGGGATCAACAACTACAGCCTTATTGCCGAGTGTCCATACCCAGACGATGTTGTCTTGTAATACTGGTATGGCATTAATTGAAGAGCCTGGTCTTTTAGGAGAAAGGCCAATAAAAGCTTTTGTCATTTTTAATTGTTGCCTTTGCTGATTACTACATGATTACTGTTGCGCTTGCTAAGGGGGCTTTGTTGAAGGAATCTGTGTCCAGATTTGTCAGTTCTGGATTGGATTTCTCTGATGTTTTGGATCCGGATAACCGACAATTGATGGTCCCCTCTAGATGTGGAAAGGCTAGAGCCCTTTTGGTTCGGAATGCTGATGTTCCTGTTTATGTTGCATATGGTCAGGCTCAATTAGGAATTGTTGGTTATGACGTGCTAAGGGAACATCAGATGCCTGTAGCCCATTTGGTTGACCTTGGATTTGGAGGTTGCCGCATGGCTGTTGCAGTAAAAGAAGAGAGTGGATATAAGCGAGCTTCGGATTTGCCCCCTCATTGTCGAGTGGCCAGTAAATTCACCAATTGTGCAAGAGAGTTTTTTGATGCGTTGGATTTGCCTGTTGAATTAGTTCATTTAACAGGTTCCGTGGAGCTTGGTCCTATAACAGGAATTGCTGAGGGGATAGTTGATCTTGTCGCAACTGGTCGAACACTTAGAGATAATGGTTTGATATCTATAGAGGACCTTTTTCAGTCCACTGCTCGTTTAGTTGGCAACCCTCTGGCATTACGCCTTGACCGTGGTGACCTTAAGGATGTTGTTGAGTTAATGCGAACTTGATCATTAATGCTTGTTTCTTTTAATGGTTTTCTCTGATCTTCAGCGTGTTAAGAGGTTGGGCCGCTATTTAGGCCCAGATAGAAAAAGACTTCTGATAATTCTTTTGATATTGATTCCTGTCGCTATGGCAGGTGCTATTCAGCCTTTATTAGTTGGACAGGCTATTAGCACTCTTCGTGGTGAGCCAACTTTTGTATGGCTAAGTGACCTGCCGATGGATGCAGCTATAAGGATTTTGATAGGAGGTTTGTTGGTTTCAGTGATTTTTCGCTTGCTTTTACAGGGATATCAAACTTTTCATATTCAGTCCTTAGGGCAGAGACTTACGGCACGTATTCGTGAGGATTTGTTTTCTCATTCCATGGCTTTGTCATTGCGTTTTCATGAACGCATGCCAGTAGGAAAGTTGCTTACACGACTTACTAGTGATGTTGATGCTTTGGCTGAAGTTTTTGGAAGTGGTGCTGTAGGAGTGTTGGCGGATTTAGTGAGCTTAGTTGTTATTGGAATAACAATGCTAATTATTGATTTGCGACTAGGTTTTCTGTTGCTTATAACCCAGGTACCTGTAGTTTGGATAATTCTTCGTTTGCAAAGGCGCTATAGGAAGGCTAACTATCGAGTTCGAGAGGAATTATCTCAGTTAAATGCTGATTTTCAGGAAAATCTTCAGGGATTAGAAGTTGTTCAGATGTTTCGCAGAGAAAGGTTAAATGCACAGCAATTCTCTAGAACTGGTGATGCATATAGAGACGCAGTAAATGGAACAATTTTTTATGACAGCAGTATTTCAGCTTTTATTGAATGGGTTTCATTAGCAGCAATTGCTCTGGTCTTATCATTAGGTGGGATATTGGTTTCTGCTGATTCAATGGGTTTAGGTACTCTCGCAACATTTATTCTCTATGCACAAAGACTTTTTGAGCCATTGAGACAATTGGCAGAAAGATTTACTCAGATTCAGGGTGGATTGACTGCAGTTGAGAGGATTGGTGAGTTATTAGAACAACCTCTTGAGATTGTAGATATAAAGCACCCTGAAAAGTTTCTAGATGCCTCCCCATCAACTGATAAAAAAATAGGTGAGATTGTCTTTGAAAATGTAAGTTTTTTTTATAGATCTGATGAGCAGATCATTAAAGATTTAAGCTTTAAAGTTAATCCAGGCGAGCATGTTGCTTTGGTTGGTCCAACTGGCTCTGGTAAAACAACTTTAATTAGATTGTTATGTCGATTGTATGAGCCTCAAGCTGGTCGTATATTCCTTGATGGTAGAGATATTAGGACAATTTCTATTAGAGATTTGAGAAAGAAATTGGGTGTTGTATTACAGGATACTTTTTTATTTAGCGGAAATGTTGCGGATAATCTCAGATTAGATTCATCAGTAACTAATGTTGAATTACTGAAAATCTGTAAAGATCTTGGGTTGGATTCCCTTTTGCAAAAATTACCAAAAGGTCTGGATACAGAATTAAGAGAAAGAGGTGGCAACCTTTCTTCCGGAGAAAGGCAGTTGTTGTCTGTGGCAAGGGTTGCTATTCGCAACCCTACTGTGCTTGTAATGGACGAGGCAATGGCTTTTATGGATCCTTCTACAGAGGCGACTCTGCAAAGTGACTTAGAGAGATTGCTTGAGCGCAGAACCGCCCTTGTAATTGCGCATAGATTGTCAACTGTTGAGGCTTCGGATCGAATTCTGGTTCTTCGAGCAGGTGAGCTTGTTGAGGAGGGAACTCATAAAGAGCTGCGAGCTCAAGGTGGCTTATATGCTCAATTGGCTGACCTTCAAGAGAGAGGCCTTGCCAAACTTTAATTTGATCGTTCTTCTCCCTCTAAGCTGTTCTTGATTCAAGCCATTTAGTCAATAGAAGCGTGATTAGCTCCTGTTCGCTTACCACTGAATCTTTAAAAGAGATCTATGGAGAAGGCGCATGTGAGTGCCCTTATCCAAGCGATGAGATTGCTTTGGTATTTAGTCAGTCACGACCATTTGATTTGGTTGAGCTTGAGGATTTGCTCAATTCTGTAGGTTGGAGCAGACGACCGGTGCGAAGGGTGAGACGCGCGCTAGACAATAGTTTATTGAAGGTTGGGTTATGGAGGCACGATTCAAAATTTCCTCGCTTGGTTGGCTTCGCTAGATGTACTGGCGATGGGGTTATTGCAGCCACAGTCTGGGATGTTGCTGTTCACCCTGTTTATCAAGGTTCAGGATTAGGGAAAGAAATGATGAATTATGTCCTAAAGATTCTTCGAAAGATGGGGACGAGAAGAGTGACATTATTCGCTGATCCTGGGGTAGTGGATTTTTATCTTTCGCAGGGATGGGTATTGGAACCAAAGGGGAAACGGTGTGCTTTCTGGTATCCCAACTAACAAATTCCTATTGAATTTTTGGGAATTTTATGTCTTTATTTATTGGTAATATCTTCTAAATAAGGATGATGGACTTTCCCCATTATTCCACCTTCTTCTTAATCTTAGGTTTTTCCAACATTGCATTAGAATTCCATTTTTCCTCCATTTTCTAGCATCAGTATAAATTGGTATTCCAAGACTATTTATGGGTATTCTTTTTGTTAGTTTATTTATAATGTCAATGTCTTCCATTATCTTTATCTTTGTAAATCCTCCAATCTCTTTATATATTGACTTCTCTATTAATAAGCCTTGGTCACCATAAGGAAGATGTAAATAATCACTTCTTAGGAAAACCAGAAACTCCATAATGCGAAATAAGATTCCTTTTTCCTTTACTCGAAAGTCGAAATACCAAGCCCTAGATACTTTCTCAGAATCATTAGTTTTTGATTTCACTATTTTTTCCCATTTGCAAGAAAGCCTGCTGTCTGCATGCAAAAAGAGGAGCCAGTCGTTTAAAGAATGGGATGCGCCAAGTGCAAGTTGTTCTCCTCGGTTTGGTTTCGGTGCTTGGATGACTTGTGCGCCTGCAAGCTCGGCAATAAATCTTGTTTGATCAGAACTGCCGCAGTCAACGACAACGATTTGAAGAGACCCACCCCAACTTTGAAGATCAGCCAGAAGTAATGGGAGTCTTTCCGCTTCGTTAAGAGTTGGAATGATTATGGTCAGACTGGTTGCTTTGTTAATGCTTTCCATGGGGCTAGATCTTCGATGGTGTCAATATCGTTTTTATTTTTAAGCAGGGTTATATGAGCCTTCTCCTTCTTCGCCTTGATAAGTGTTTCTGCAAGTACGTTATTTGTACCCCATGGAATGCCGCTAAAAGGCCAGCTTATGACTGGCGCCAAAAACTGACTTCCTAGGCCGATTAGCCAGTAGCCACCATCATTTGATGGGCCTATCACTACTTCATCCTTTTTTAGTGAGTCGAGTGCGTTAATAAGGTCGCTACGGCAGAGAGTCGGGAGATCGGTTCCAATAAGAATGGTTGGTCTAGTGTGAGTGATTTTTGTTCCAAACATTTTTTGGGCATATATAACTTGCTTCCTCATGCGTAGTCCCAGGCATCCTTTCCCTTGGGCTGAGATTTGTCCTACTCCTTTAAGCTCGCCCCATCGTTTTGCATGATTTGTTCCTATACCAGTCAATGAAACTCTTAGTTCGATCAAACCTTTTTCTTCTATCTCTTTAGCAACTGCCAAGGTATGAGATAAAAGTCTGGCTTGTAATAGGGCAGCTTTTTTCCTCCCAAGGGTTTTTGCTAGACGGTTTTTGCATCTTCCGTAGGCCGGCCACTTTGCCATTACCACTAGCATTGGTTTGTAGGGCATAGGTTTTGTTTTGAAATCTCTTTGTTAGGTAACTCTTCGTTGCAGGCCTTCAATGCAAAATTCAGAGATTTTGCTGCTTGGATTTGTGCTGAATCCAGGCGTGGAACGGATGCATTGAGGTTTTCGATGCTTGGAGGGTATTCAAAATTCAACATAATTGTTTGATCAGGTACTGACCTATTTCCAAGAATTGCCTAGATTCAACGACCACTTGGGAAAAATATGGTGCCGACGGGTGAGGAGATTTGGAGCAAGGTGCAAATGGCACTCCAGCAAAATCTCAGTAAACCCACTTTTGAGACATGGATAAGGCCTGCTCGATGTAGCGGGTTTATTGATGGTGAATTGAAATTGCTTGCGCCTAATAATTTTTCATGTGATTGGTTAAGAAAAAATTATGTACAGACAATTGAGGAAGTAGCAAATGAAATTTCTGGCCTTGAGGTAAAAGTTACAGTTTCTACTCAAGAAGAGAAATTTGAGGTTGATTCTTCACTTAATACTTCAAGTTTGGACCCAACTAAACAATCTATTCCACAATCGTCTGTGACAGTAGATTCGGAAGTTGTTAATCAGAACCAAAGTTTCATTAAAGGTCCAAAAAGAGTTATTCCAGGCTTAAATCTCCGGTATGTTTTTAATCGCTTTGTTGTAGGTCCAAATAGTCGCATGGCTCATGCTGCAGCTTTGGCTGTTGCAGAGTCACCTGGCAGCGAATTTAATCCGCTATTTATATGTGGAGGTGTCGGACTGGGTAAGACACATTTAATGCAGGCTATTGGTCATTATAGATTGGAAATTGATCCTGGAGCAAAGGTATCTTATGTCTCAACTGAAACATTTACAAATGATTTAATAGTAGCGATACGAAAGGATGGAATGCAGGCTTTTAGAAATAGATATAGGGAAGCAGATTTAGTATTGATTGATGATATTCAGTTTATTGAAGGTAAGGAATATACACAAGAAGAATTTTTCCATACATTTAATGCCTTACACGAAGCAGGGCGCCAAATAGTTATTGCTAGTGATCGGCCACCAAGTCAAATCCCTAGACTCCAGGAGCGTTTGATATCAAGGTTTTCAATGGGCTTGATTGCTGATATTCAATCTCCAGACTTGGAAACAAGAATGGCTATTTTGCAGAAAAAAGCTGAACAGGAACGTATGAAGCTACCTCGTGAGTTGATCCAATTTATTGCTGGTAGATTTACGTCGAATATTCGTGAACTTGAGGGTGCTCTTACAAGAGCTGTGGCTTTTGCTTCTATAACAGGTTTGCCTATGACGGTTGAATCGGTTGCTCCAATGTTGGATCCGACAGGTCAGGGTGTAGATGTAACACCTCAGCAAGTTATTGAAAAAGTTTCTGAGGTTTTTGAAGTTACAGCAGAAGAAATGAAAAGTACTACAAGGAGGAGACCTGTTAGCCAAGCTCGTCAAATAGGAATGTATTTAATGAGGCAGGGAACAGACTTAAGTTTGCCTCGTATAGGCGAAGCATTTGGAGGAAAAGATCATACGACTGTTATGTATGCAATTGAGCAAGTAGAGAAAAAATTGTCCACTGACCCTCAGATTGCAAGTCAGGTGCAGAAGGTGAAAGATCTATTGCAGATTGATTCAAGGAATAAAAGCTAGTGTTTGAGTAATAACAATATGTGATTACGCAGCTTCTTTGTTTTTATAAGATATTGATTTAACGTTTAAATGTCTTTTTGGATTCTATTCTAAGATGTTTGTATTTGGCACGTTTAATAAGCTTCTAGAGAGATTTTTTAGTCTAAGATTATAGGTTTTGTTTTGATCAATTTCTATGTTTGACCATTTATAAATGGAGCTGGATTTTGGTCGAATCTATTTTTGAAAGGAATTTTGATTCCTTGGCTGTCTCCATCAATTGCGGCTGTACTTTCTAATGCTTGACGAAGTTCTCTGGCGGCTAAAACTGGCATATCTCTAGGAACTGAGATTCTGTCCCGAAGATATCGCAACCCCTTAGCACTTCTATGTTCCGGTTGAATAGGAATACCTAATACCATTTTTGTTAATGCTGCACGTAGAGGTTGGTCGAATCGAATTGGACCAAGTGGGTTCAATTTGTTCAATGTTTCTTGATGCTTGATAACTCTTGCTAAAGCAATTTGTACAGCATGATTTTTTGTTGATCTTTCTGGATAAGACCAGCAGATTTCTTTAGTTCCCAAGCCTTGCCCCGAGTCGATCGCATTAGCAAAGTCCTTCTGTGTTGGAGTGGGATCAACCCAGCAGCCTCCCATTTGAGGAGGCAAATCATGAGCATGAGTATGCATGTCACCTTGGGTTCCTCTATAGACCTCCAAAGATTCGAGGCTTGTTAACCATTGATTAATTGCTGGAAATTGATCTCGAAGGGAAAAGCCTTTGTAGTAGGCAAGAGATGCGTTCATTCGCTCCAAATAGGGAATGAAAACAACATCTGCTGTCCCAGGCAAAGGGCTATTTTTGCTGTTTTGAACAGGGTCTAGCCATTTACATCTATTACTTGATAGATAGAGGTCAAGCTTCCGTGCAATAAGATAAAAATTTTCTCGATATCTCTGCTGGTTTTTGTTGTTTAAGAAAGGAGTGCAGAGCCACTGGCACCAAGCCATAAATATTTGCCTTTCTAAATTACGTAATTTTAGAGTTTCTTGATTGTCAATTTTACTACCAAGTGGACCAAAGACAGTTTGCAGTGCCTCGAGGATTAAGTCACTTTCTGTGAATAGAACATTGTCAATCTCAATAGCTGGAAGGATTCCAGAAGGTACTTTTTTTGTATACCAGGACTCTTTTTCCCCATAGCAACGCATGGTTACTTTCCTTACCCTGTATGGGATTTGCTTCCATTCCAACCATAACCAGACTTTCTGACAATAAGGACACCATGCATGATGATCTCGATATAGAGTTACTCTGACATTGTTTTCTTTTTCTCCAAACAGCCTGAGAATTGATTGCGCATTAGTAGGACCTTCTGTTCGATTATCTTCCTTGTCAGCCAGTTCGATTAGTTCTTTCCATTCAAGGGCTTTTGACATGGCATTAGATGAGCTCATGTGGGGAGAATTGGCAATATAAATTTTGGCATTTGTTCAAATTCTTTGATAAGCGTGTATTCCGTAAATCAAATTAGAGCACTCATAACCCATTCTCAATGACTCTATATCAAGCTTAGTTATCTCCTCATGACTTTTTAAGGTCTTTTTGCTAATGCTGAATTAGTTAACCCTTGTGTCTATTGATTGGTACTCAAACTGAATTAATCGGCTAAGGGCATTTCCCTCTTTCCTCTTTTGGATCATTCATACGACTTAATTGTTTTGGGCGCTGGTTCTGGTGGGTTGGCTGCAGCTAAGCGTGCAGCAAGTTATGGAGCAAAAGTTGCCATTGTTGAAGGTGATCGCGTTGGAGGAACCTGCGTGATCCGTGGGTGTGTACCTAAGAAGCTCCTGGTTTATGGAGCAGATTATTGGAAGAAAATCACTATTTCTGAAAGTTTTGGTGTTAGTTACAAAGATGTCCATTTAAATATGGAACATCTATTGGTGAATGTACGAGAAGAAGTTGATAGGCTTAATCTATTACATATAGATTTGTTGAAAAAATCAGGAGTTGACTTGATAGATGGTTGGGGCAGCTTCTCTGATCCCAAAAGTATTAATATATCAAGAGATTTAACAGGAGCTATTGAAAGAAGAATTGAAGGTAATCAAATTCTAATTGCTGTTGGAGGAAGACCAAGAAGACCTTCTATTCCTGGATCTGAATTGGGATGGGTTAGCGATGATATGTTTTTACAAAAAAGTTTTCCTAAGCATGTTTTAGTTGTTGGAGCAGGCTTTATTGCTTGTGAATTTGCTTGTATTTTGAACTCACTTGGCATACAGGTTACTCAGTTGATTAGAGGAAGCAGATTATTGCGTGGATTTGATAAGGATCTTGCAACTGCTCTTGAGGTAAACCTTAAATCAAATGGTGTAAGAATTGTCTTTGGCCATTCACCAATAGCAATAAGTGGTAGTCCTGGTGATTTGAAGGTTTCAACCTCTGATAATGATTTTATAGCTTGTGAAGCCTTATTATTCGCAACCGGCCGTTCACCTTTTTTAGATGGATTAAGACTTGATCTTGCAGCTGTTAGAACTGAAAACAATCGTATACCAGTAGACCTCGATCAATGTACTAATGTTCCACATATTTTTGCAGTTGGGGATGTTACTGACAGAGTAAATTTAACACCAGTTGCAATAGAAGAAGGAAGAGCTTTTGCTGATAGTAATTATGGGAAATTAAAAAGGAGGTGCAATCATGATCTGGTAGGGAAGGCTGTATTTACGGAGCCAGAAATTGCGTCCGTTGGTTTTTCTGAAGAAAAGGCAATAAAAGTTTTTGGGGAGGAAAATATTAAGATCTATACATCTTGCTTTAGGCCAAGTTCGCAAGCCTTACACAAGCAGGGGCCTAGATGCTTCCTGAAGTTGATAACTAGATCAGAAAATCAGAAAGTTATTGGTTGCCATATGGTCGGAGAATGTGCTGCAGAAATTATTCAAATGGCTTCAATTTCAATTGGGATGGGAGCTACAAAGATTGATTTTGACAAGACAATGGCAATACATCCAACAATTGCTGAGGAGTTTGTAACAATGAGATAATGCCGATAGCTATTAGTTGATCAAAATTACTTACTTCTTTTAGAGTTAAATAGAAGAACTTTTGTGTTATTGACTAGACCTTATTCTTAATCCTTTGATGAATTCGTTTGGGCCTTAAGATGTTTCCAGTATGATAAAATCTGGAATATAAAAGTAATTAATATAGTTGGAATTACAACGCAAATAATGATTGTTCTAAAGGCATTTTGAATGTCAGGGAATGTGTGAGGAAGCACTTGCTCTAAAATGTAGAAGAGATAAAGTCCCAGTAGAATTCCTCCCTCTAATCGACTTATTCGACCTTCTGTCCAGAAAATTGGTAGGCATGCAAGTGTAGTGAGAACCATTATTGGGAAGTCCCTATTTATAAGTAAGTCATCTACAAATAGCCCTTCTTTTGCAACAATTGCAGAGCTACTAAGTACGAGCAGTTGATTAAGAAGACTGCTGCCAACAACATTGCCAATTGCAAGATCAGTTCTACCCCTTAGAGCAGCAACCAAGGATGTTATAAGCTCGGGCATTGATGTGCCAGCAGAAACTATAGTTAACCCTATAACCGCCTCACTAATACCAAGTAATAATGCTAATTCACTAGCACCTTTAACTAGAATATTAGAGCCATAGCTTAAAAGAAGTATTCCGCTAATTAGGAAGAGAATTGCTTTGATTAGGCTCAT
>QCGE01000014.1 GCA_003278195.1 Prochlorococcus sp. AG-363-P08 | reverse complement strand
TTCTCTGAAATCATGATTTACAAAATCAGCAGAAGGGATAAACACAAACATCTGTAAAAACAACAGAATTACTAGTGTTAAACCAAGCCATTGAAAGAAAAACCCAAAACTTTTCAAAGAAATTGATCGATATTTTATAAATGGCACGTCAGAATGAGAAAAGTTAACTGATTTTAGATTGCTTGTTATGAATCTCCTGACAAGCCAAGCAGATCTCAGCAATGAATTAAAAAAAGAAGCAATGAAGCTGGGCTTCAGCCCAGTCGGGATTGCGAAAGTACCAGGTTCTGAAAGATTAAAACTTAGAACCAAAGCATTAAATCGATGGTTAAAAGCAAATCACCAAGCTGAGATGGGATGGATGGAAGGAGAAAAACGCAAAAATATTAGTGATTTACTAAAAGATATTTCTAGTGTTTTAGTAGTAGGGCTTAATTATCATGTTACAAGCAAACCAAAAGAAGGAAGTCTATTAATAGGAAGATATGCATGGGGCAAAGACTATCATAAAGTCATAAAAAAACGCCTAAAAACAATAGGATTATGGCTTAAAAGACAACGCCCAAACTGTGAATGGAGAGTATGTGTTGATTCTTCACCACTACTGGAAAAAGCATGGGCAGAAGAAGCTGGAATAGGCTGGATCGGCAAACATAGTAATTTAATTAATCCAGAAAGAGGTTCATGGATGGCATTGGGATATCTCCTCTGTACAGAAGAATTGATTGCTGACAAGCCCGCCAAAGCCCTCTGTGGAGCTTGTGATATATGTATAAAGGAATGCCCTACACATGCGATTACAGAGCCATTTGTGATTGATTCACGCAAATGCATTGCTTATCACACTATTGAGAACAGAAATGAATTATTACCAAAAGAAATAGCCGAATCTATGGGGAATTGGGTAGCTGGATGTGATATCTGCCAAGAAGTATGTCCTTGGAACACAAAAGATATTGTCAAGACTAGTGATCCAGATATGGTTCCTAAAAACTGGTTAATGGAATTAACTGTCGAACAGGTGCTTTCTTGGGATGAAAAAGAGTGGGGTCAAAAACTCAAAGATTCGGCCTTAAAACGCATAAAACCATGGATGTGGCGACGTAATGCACTTGCCACCAAAAACAATGTGTCTATTAATCTCAAAACAAAGTGACAAATTCATGAAACAAACAACAAAAGACCATAAAAAAAAGCTTTGGATGTTAGTTCTCACATTCTTAACGCTAACAAATATATTTACAATAAAACCAGCAAAGAGTTTTATTCCATATATATATGAACCTAAAGAAGAAACAATTAAAAATACAAGCTTAAGTATTGGACGTACAGCTGCTCAATTACTACAATTAGGGCAACCAAAAGAAGCAGTGCGTTTAGCAGAATTAGCTGTACGACTAGACCCAAAAGATGAAATGCTTTGGTCAATTTTGGCTGAAGCACAATTAAGAAGTGATCAACCCGAAAAAGCCAAGAGATCTTTAAAAAAAGCCAAAAAGATCAACCCGAAAAAAGCCAATTTATGGTTCGCGGAAGCTACCATAGCACTTCAAACAAAAGAAGTTGAAGAGGCCATTTCATTACTTAAACAAGGCTTAAAGCTTGAACCCAAAAATGCAGGAGGGTATTTTCATTTAGGTAATGCAAGAATCATGCAAACAAATTTTAAACTTGCACTAAAAGCATTTGAAAAAGCATCTAAACTAAAACCAAGTTTTTGGGAAGCTCTCAATAACAAAGGATTAGTTCTTTTTGAAATCGACCAAACACAATTAGCTATTGAAACATGGCGGAAGGTTCTAAAAATCAATCTCAATGCAGAGCCAATGCTTGCTCTAGCTGCTGCAATCAACAAAAACAATAGTCAGAGCGAAGAATCAATAGAACTAGCAGAAAAAGCCCTGGCACAAAACCCAAATTATGTTTTAAGTAGCTTTCAAGCAAAACAACTTTGGGGAACCAAGTTACAAGCTGCAACTAGCGCTCTATTGTCCAATCCAGCACTGAATTCTGTCGTTGAAAGAGCTAAGGCGAATTCAAATCCATAATTTAAAAACTGGTCAGAATCACATAAATCTGTAGGCTAAACGCTGCATGCCCTCTAATCACGAACTTGGATGGCGGCTGAAGAGCGCCTAGAACCAATCTCGCTGCATCAAGAAATGCAGCGCTCTTACCTCGAATACGCGATGAGCGTAATCGTTGGAAGAGCATTGCCTGATGTACGTGATGGCTTGAAACCAGTTCAAAGGAGGATTCTTTATGCAATGCATGAATTGGGATTAACCCCAGATAGGCCCTTCAGAAAATGTGCTCGGGTCGTTGGAGATGTTCTTGGTAAATACCATCCACATGGTGATCAAGCTGTTTATGACGCACTTGTAAGACTTGTTCAAGATTTTTCTAGTAGATATCCAGTTTTAGATGGTCATGGAAACTTTGGGTCTGTAGATGATGACCCTCCTGCAGCAATGCGATATACGGAAACACGTTTGGCAAGTATTTCATATGAAGCCCTACTAAGTGAAATAGGAGAAGAAACAGTAAATTTCGCTCCAAACTTTGATGGATCACAACAAGAACCAACTGTTCTACCAGCACAATTACCATTCCTACTACTAAATGGGTGCTCTGGAATCGCAGTTGGGATGGCAACTTCGATTCCTCCACACAATCTGAATGAACTGGTAGACGGATTAATAGCAATCATAAAAAAACCAGATATACCAGATGAAAAAGTTATGCAAATAATTCCTGGACCTGATTTTCCAACTGGAGGTGAAATATTAAAAGGGAGTGGTCTAAATGAGACTTATCTAAAAGGTAAAGGCAGTATTCCTATGAGAGGAGTAGCACATATAGAAGAAATACAGCCTGGAAAAGGAAAGCATAAAAGATCAGCGATTATCATTACTGAATTGCCTTATCAGCTAAGCAAAGCTGGTTGGATTGAGAAGCTGGCTGACATGGTGAATGAGAACAAGATTGGTGGAATATCAGATATTAGGGATGAAAGTGATAGGGAAGGAATGAGAGTAGTTGTTGAACTAAGGCGAGATTCAGATGCTGAAAAAGTACTTAATGAACTCAATAGAAGAACATCACTTCAAAGTAATTTTGGTGCAATCTTATTAACACTAGTGAAAGGTCAACCAAGACAACTGTCACTGAAACAAATGCTTTATGAGTTTGCTAACTATAGAGAAATCACAATCGTAAAAAGAACTACTTATAAACTTAAAAAAACTGTTAATCGTCTGGAGATTTTGGAAGGATTACTTAAAGCTTTGGATAATCTTAAAAATGTAATAAGTATGATTCAAGAATCAAAAGATGCCGCTTCTGCCAGTGCATCACTAATGGTCAGGCTCGGATTAACAGAAAGACAATCAGATGCAGTACTTGCAATGCCATTAAGAAGACTTACAGGTCTAGAAAGGGAAAATCTTAAAAAGGAGCTTTTGGATTTAAACAATAAAAAGACTAATTTAGAGAAATTACTTAACAATAGAGAATATTTACTTGAAAAGCTAATAGAAGAATTGAAGACTCTTAAAAAGAAATTTGGAAGTAAGAGAAAAACAAAGATCATTGAAGGGGGAGATGAATTATTAGCAGAAAAAGTTGCTAGTCAAAGACCAAGTGCAGAATTACAAAGACAACAAGCACTTGATGCTCTTCCAAGCGAAGGAAGACTAATTATACAAAATGACAACCAAGTTAAAATTGTTAGTCCACAAGTTTTAGGGAGACTTCATCTAAATGAAGAATCAGAAATAAGCGAAGATTTAGTCTCAGCGAAAGTTATGCTTGCAGTCAATAAGACACCAAAATTGTTAGCGATAACTGAAGAAGGAAAAATTGCTATTGTCCGCTGGGAATTTGCTGGACAGAGCCCAGGAGAATTATCAAACTTTTTACCTGGAGGTGTGGAGAAAGAAAAGATAGTTTCTTTAATTAAAATACCTAATAACAAAAACTGCTCACTTGGATTGTTGACAAATGACGGTCGCTTTAAAAGAATAAGTATAGATGAAGTTCTAGAGTTGTCTGGAAGAGCATCTACAGTTGTGAAACTAAAAGAAGGGACACATTTAAAGGCAGGCTTGTTTTGTGATAATGAAGGTTGTCTTTTGTTTGTAAGTGATATTGGGAGGATTTTAAAATTAGAAATAAATCAGGAAAATACTCCATTATTAGGTAAACTGGCACAAGGACCAACGACCATGAAAATGTTACCTGGAGAAAATTTAATTGGCGTAGAGAATTTTAATCAAAACAATTCAGGATCGATTTTATTAGTAAGCAAAAATGGAGATTTATTCAAAAAGAATATTAAAGACATTAGAGCTTGCCTCAGAGGAGATCTAGGAGAAATTTCAATAAAGCTAAAAGATAAGAAAAAATCTAATTATAGAATAATTGACACTTGTAAAAGCCAAGGGATAGTAAATATTCATACCAATCATGATCGAAATGGTCGAATCGATACAGCAAACTTAGAGGTAAGTGACGATGATTGTTTAACAAACAAATTATTTACTCTTAAAAAAGATGAGTTAATAACAAAACTTTCTCCATTAATTATTTAATTATGAATGATGTGTTTGTTCTACCCATTCCAAATATTCCTTAGTAACGTCTCCTGTAATGTATTCACCTGTAAAGCAAGACATGTCAAGTTGTTTTATATCTGATTTCTCAATAATTGAGTTTTTCAAATCATCGACCTCTTGATAAATCACTTGATCAGCTGATATGACTCTCTGAATCTCTAGGGAATCTCGATTATGTGCAATTAATTCTTTACGAGATGGCATATTTATTCCATAAACATGAGGATACCTAACAGGAGGGGCCGCTGAGGTGAAAAGAACTTTATTAGCACCTGATAATTTAGCCATTTGCACTATTTCTTTCGAAGTGGTTCCACGAACTACAGAATCATCAACTATCAAAACATTCTTATCCTTAAATTCAGTTCCCATAGCATTTAATTTTTGGCGAACTGATTTTTTTCTTTCTGCTTGTCCTGGCATAATAAATGTCCTACCTACATATCGATTCTTATAAAAACCTTCTCTATATTCAATGCCAAGCTGTCTAGCAACTTGCATTGCTGCTGGTCTAGACGAATCCGGGATAGGCATTATTACATCTATATCACCTGAGTTGACAGACTTAGAAATTGTTTTCGCGAGATAATCGCCCATACGCAATCTAGCTTCATATACTGATATTCCATTCATAATGGAATCAGGTCTTGCTAAATACACATATTCAAAGGAACACGGACATAAAAAAGTATTATCAGAACATTGCATAGAAAACAACTCACCTCTGATTGTTATATAAATTGCTTCACCAGGGGAAATATCACGAACTATCTGGTAATCTCCATTTTCTAGAACCAAAGATTCACTAGCTACTATCCATTCATCTTTATTATTTAAAGAAGTTCTACGGCCAAGGACCAATGGTCTAATACCAAAAGGATCACGAAAGGCAAGCAAACCTTGACCTGCTATTAATGCAATTGAAGCATAAGATCCTTTTACTCTTTGATGTACTGATCTTACTGCAGAAAAAACCTGATCAGGCGTAAGTTCATTTTTAGAAGTAGTGATTTGCAATTCTGTTGCTAGTACGTTTAACAACATTTCAGTGTCGCTAGTTGAGTTTGTATGTCTTCTATCTATTTGAAATAAATCCTTTTCTAATTCCCTGGTATTAATAAGATTTCCATTATGGACAAGTACTATGCCATATGGTGCATTTACATAAAAGGGTTGTGCTTCTTCTTCACGATCTGCGGCTCCTTTAGTCGCATATCGAACATGTCCAATTCCTATGTTTCCTGTTAAAGATCTCATATGTCTGGTTCGATATGCTTCTTTTACGTAACCCTTAGATTTATGTACATGAAAAACGCTACCTTCCATGCTTGCTATACCAGTGGAATCCTGCCCACGGTGCTGAAGTAATAGCAAACTATCGTAAATCTGCTGATTAACGGGCTGCGTAGAGACAATACCAACAATGCCGCACATCTTGAGAAGAACTAGTCATTTCAAATGCATACAACTCATTTTGCACTAAAACTTGATGCTAGTCATCCAAAATTAAGTTTATCCTTTCATTATGTTTGAAATTGAAGAAGCGTATCTATTCCTGAGATCATCTACAGAGAGTTTAAGTACAGTGCAATCTTCCTGTACAATTTCGAATGATTTAGAAGAAGAAACATAACCGAGATGCTGAGGTAAGAATAAATCTGCATCAGATTCAATCCAATTATTTATCACTTCACTCCAGATATCCTTCTTAGTTGGTGAAATACTCACTAAAACTCTGGAACCCCCTTCTGCAAAAAGAAGTCGATCCATTCTAGAAACTGATGAAGGCAAAACTATATGGCAACCTAAACCAGAAGTAATTGAACATTCAGCAAGAGCAACAGCAATGCCACCATCACTAACATCCTGGGCTGAAGATATCAACTCATCACTGATTGCCTGACGTAAAAATTTCTGAGTTTTATATTCTAAATTTAAATCTATCTTTGGCGGCCTCCCTGTAATAAGGTTATGTACATACTCTAAATAACTACTTGCGGATAAACTAATAATTTCTTTTTCTATTTTTAATGTTTCTAATGGAAACCCTAACATCCATATTTCGTCCCCAGATTTTATCCATGATTGACCTTTTGATTTGTTCAAATCTTCTATCAAGCCAACCATACCAATTACAGGTGTAGGCTGAATTGGTTGTAAGGTTCCATCTGCCAAGCGAGTATCATTATACAAAGAAACATTTCCTCCTGTAACTGGAGTTTCTAATTTTTGGCAAGCTGTCGAAATCCCTTTACATGATTGAGCTAATTGCCAATATCCTGTTGATGTTTCAGGGGAGGCAAAGTTGAGGTTATCGGTCACTGCTAAAGGTTTTGCTCCTACACAACTTATATTCCTAGAAGCTTCTGCAACAGCTGCGATTGAACCTCGTTCTGGATCCAGATAAACCCATCTATTTGGACAATCAACAACAGCAGCTATGCCTCTATTTGTGGAGTCGTTATTAACATTATCTTGAGGACGTAAACGAATAACAGCTGCACCTGCAGTTCCAGGAGGTAAAACTGTATTGAGCTGTACTTGATAATCATATTGATTGTAAATCCATTGCTTTGATGCAATGTTTGGTTCTTCTAATAAATTGATTAAAACTTGATTCCAATTAATAAAATTTTGTTTATTATTATTGTTAATTTGTATACCTTCTTTAGAGGCTTTAGATAATTTTGATTCATTCCATTGCCAATGTTCTTTTATTTCAGAAGGTGGTTCTGACAATAAAGCATGTTTATTAACAGGAGTATCATCGGCTAAGGCACTGGCGGGGATTTCAGCTTCGACTTTACCTTTATGTAAAACACGTACAACATTATCTTCAAGGACTTTACCAACAATTGCTGCCTGTAATCCCCAACGATTAAAAAGTTTAATTACTCTTTCTTCTGAATTTGGTTTTACTATAAAAAGCATCCGTTCTTGTGATTCAGACAACAAATACTCGTACGCTGTCATTCCTTCTTCTCTAGAAGGGACAAGGTCTAAATCAAGCTCTATTCCTAAACCCCCTTTTGAAGCCATTTCAGAACAGCTACAAGTAAGTCCAGCAGCACCCATATCTTGAGCAGCCATAACATCTCCACTTTTAAAGGCTTCTAAGCAAGCTTCAATTAAACTTTTCTCTAAAAATGGATCGCCAACTTGAACAGCTGGTCTATCGTCTAAAGAAGAGTTTGATAATTCAGCACTAGCAAAACTTGCTCCACCCATTCCATCCCTACCTGTTGTACTTCCAACATATAAAACCGAAAAACCAATCCCCACTGCCCCAGAACAAACTATTTCTTCTGTTTCCATTAATCCCAAAGCCATAGCATTAACTAACGGATTTCCGGAATAACTTTGATCGAAACCAACTTCACCTCCAATAGTGGGAACTCCTACGCAATTACCATAATGAGCTATTCCTGAAACAACACCTTGCATTAGTGCTACATTTTTTATTTCATTTAATGGTCCAAAACGTAAAGCATTAAGTATTGCAATTGGACGTGCACCCATTGTAAATATATCTCTGAGTATTCCCCCAACTCCAGTTGCTGCACCTTGAAATGGTTCAATTGCAGAAGGGTGGTTATGGCTTTCAATTTTAAAAGCCAATCGTTGACCTTCTCCAACATCTACAACACCTGCATTTTCTCCTGGTCCCACTAATATTCCTGGTCCGGTAGTAGGAAAGTTATTTAATAAAGGCTTAGAGTTTCTATAACAACAATGTTCAGACCACATAACTCCAAACATTCCTAATTCTGTTCTGTTTGGACAACGACCTAATCTTGTACAAATTTCTTCAAAATCTTGAGTGGTTAAACCTTCTTTCTTAATTTCTTTAGAAACATCATATCCACAATCATTAAATGGAACAGAGCCAGAGGAGTATAAAGACATAAGATCAAACTATATACATAATTATTAGATCCAAGGATCATTTTCATTTGATTCTATATTAGAAGGAGCTCTTGAATTACGATATTTTGTTCGTTCTGAATAATTAGATGTATTTTGTGAATCAAAATCATCTTCTGTGTCTTCCCAATCGAATAAAGGATCTTCGTCTTTTGATCTGTTTTCTTGAGTTAAAGGTCTTTGTAGTTCATCGTCCCATGGAGGTTCTTCTAACCAACCTTCTAGCTTGTCAGAGGCTTTTGAACTGATTTGTTCTATTTGATCACGCAATGTACGTGTTCGTCTTAAAAAATCCTGTCTGAAACTTGATTTTGATAAAGGGAGCTCATCTATTACTTCTACATCAATTTCTACTCTACCCGGATGTTGATCTGTAATTCTGTCCAGATTTAGAGTCCATCTACTAGTTCCAGGAAGTCTTGGGTCTGAACGCGAAATTAAATAATTAATAATTTGACCAGATGAAGAATTAAAAATAAAATCTGCAACTATGCCTATTTTTTCGCCATTCTTGTTAAGTAAATGCGCGTCTATTAAAGATGGAAGTAAATCTAAAGTTAATGGATCCGTTAAAGCTGGTTCGCCCTTAACATATACTTGTTGATCGTTAACTCCTCTAATCTGGTTTAATCTCCATACATGTCTTGAATTTTGAAAAGCAGAAGGACGTGACGCCCATCCTAAAATCCTATGAACAGGTGGATGCATCCAAACAGCTATACCAGGTCCATGATCAATACCCTTATCACATCTAACATAATGACGAAATAAGTCGCTCATAAATATTTTTTCTGGGACTAACAATTTTCTTATGAACGAATTTGTACTGGCATGACTAAATACAAAAAAGAGTTGTCAGACTCTAAAGGCGACAAAACTGCTGGGGTTGTTGGAGCATTACATTTTAAAGACACAATATCAGATTCAATAGCTTTTAGACCATCCAAAAGATATCTAACATTAAATGCGATTTGAATAGGGTCGCCTTCTATAGAACATGAGATAGATTCACTACCAGTGCCAACATCCTGTGCATCGGCAGTTATAGTAACTAAATCTCCATTCTCAGATGTTTGTAACTTAATAACATTATTATGTTGATCTGCTAAAACAGCAACTCTTTCTAATGCAGATATAATAGATCTTCTATTTATTTCTATTTTCTTTTTGAAATCAGCAGGAATCAATTGCAAATAGTTGGGATATGTACCATCTAAAGTCCTGCTTGTTAAAATTTGATTTTGACAAAGAAAAATCACTTGTCCTTTATCACAAAAAATAGTAAGTGTTTCTTCTTCTTTCCAATTCACTATTAATCTCTCAACCTCTCTTAAAGATCTAGCAGGGAGAGTAACTGCAAAATTACCATCTTCTTGTAATGTTTCTGGTGATAATACAGAACCTTCTTTTAAAACATCACTTTCATTAGAGACAGCAAGTCTATGTCCATCTGTTGCTGCAGCTTCCATAGAACCTTCGGTAAAGGTAATATGAACACCAGTCAACAACTGTTTCGCATCATCATTACTACTTGAAAATAATGTATTTTTTAAAGCATTGATAAATACTAATGGAGATATTTTTAAGGATGTTCCACTTTCGATTAATGGCAGATCAGGATAATCATCAGAAGACATTCCTCGCATTTGATAACTACTATTTGAGCATATTAATTCAATATTTTCACTACCTGCAGTGGTGGATAAAGTAATAGGTGAATCTGAGGAAAGCTTGGAAACAATCTCTCCTAAAAGTCTTGCAGGAAGAGTAACAGCCCCACTTTCTTCTATGGATGCTTTTATAGCAGTTTGTATACCTAGGTTCAAATCATAGCCAGTAAGACTGAGACGACCTGTTCCAACGTCAGCTGTTAGCAGGACATTTGCTAAGACAGGGTGGGTAGGTCGAGAAGATACCGCTCTACTAACAAGCTGCAAAGCAGAATTTAGTTCTTGTTGGGAGCAAACCAATTTCATTGGTCTAACCTAACCAGTAGTGAGAACGAAAGGAATACCATCACTCAGAAGATAGCTGATTAAAAAAAAATTTCATCTGTCTTCTAATCTTCTTTTTTTCTTTCAAAAAAAATTAAAACCTAGTAGTAGAAGAGCTTGTGGAAACCGTGGAAAAACCTCGAAATCCTTTTGTATATAAGGATTTCTTTCCAAAAAAACTTGTGGAATCGTAGTTTTTTATTATGGAAAACTTTCGTTTTTTCCCAAAAAACTGGATCTGTGGATAACTTAATTAAATTATTTTCTTTGGTCTCTTTGTTTTTCCCCAAAAACAACACACCCTTTAATCTTGTTTTCCTCAGCCGGATCTTTAATTGTCCATAGACTTTTGTTAAAATCCCATTGTTTTCGTGATGTTTTCTATTTGAGGTTCCAAGTTCGTATGAAAGGTTGCCTCGTTATTGTTAATTGCACAATCACTATCTTTCAACCCATTACCTGTTAGTACACACACAACAGTTGATTGTTCTTTTATTTTTTCTTTGTTTTTAATTAGTCCTGCAACTGAAGCTGAAGAAGCAGGTTCACAAAACACTCCTTCTTTTCCTATAAGCTTATATGCATTGATGATTTCATCGTCTGTTACAGAGTCAAATAAACCATGGCTTTCTGTTTTTGCTTTGTTAGCTTTTAATCTGTTAACTGGATTACCAATTCTGATAGCAGTAGCTATCGTTTCTGGGTTTTCAACTTTTGTATTAAATACTAATGGTGCAGACCCTACTGCTTGAAATCCCATCATCCTAGGCAATACAGTTGAAAAACCTTTTTCATAATATTCATTGAACCCCATCCAATACGCACTAATATTTCCCCCATTTCCTACAGGTATACATAGTTGATCAGGTGCGTAACCAAGTTCATCTATTATTTCGAAAGCAGCTGTTTTTTGTCCTTGTAATCTATATGGGTTTACTGAATTAACTAATGTAATTGGATATTTTTCTGATATTTCTTGGACAATTTCTAAAGCCTTGTCAAAATTTCCTTTTATGGATAAAACCTCTGCTCCATAAACTAATGCTTGAGCTAATTTTCCTTTAGCGACATAACCATCTGGAATTAATACAAATGCCTTCATTTTTGCTCTTTGTGCATAAGCAGCGGCAGAAGCAGAAGTATTACCTGTGCTTGCACAAATTACAGCCTCTGACCCTTCTTCTTTGGCTTTACTGATAGCCATTGTCATGCCTCTGTCTTTAAAAGATCCTGTAGGATTTAGTCCGTCATACTTTAAAAATACTTTTACTTCTTTACCGATTAGTTTTTCTAATGATGTTGCCCGTATTAAAGGAGTATTGCCTTCCTTTAATGTAATTAAAGGTGTTGATTGATTTACTGGAAGCCAATTACTATAAGCTTTTATCAGGCCCGGCCAGTCTTTGTTTCTAGAGCTTTTGTTTATTGAAGCTTTAATTTTTTTGATTAACGACATCTTTTTAGGAAAATAGTTTTAGATTAGTAATTAAAGTTTTTCTAAAGGAGAACTAGAAAAGAATTTTATTAGATCACTAACTGATTCTACTTTGTTTACGACTTTAAAAAGCTCTGGCAAGTTAATTGCCATAATTTCATTAGGATATGCTTTTAGGAAGTCTATAGCAGTTAAGCCTTCATCATTGCTTGCTATTCCTAAGATTACGCCTGCTCTTATTGCAGGTATTGCAACTGCAGGATCTTTGATTTTAATGGGATGAATTACTCTTGCGACTCTACCAACAATTGCTTCCCCTATTCGACTGTTTATTAATCTACTGGTTAAAACTATAGGTAATTCAACTTTTTGGTTTAACAATTCTGAAATTTTTTCAGGTTTTTGTTTTCCTATTGCAAGAAGATCTTCTAATGTTCCTTTTGCTTTTCCTGTTTTTGCTAAATATTCGAGACTTTTTACTGAAACTGATCTTCTAAAGCCTCCACTTACGAAGGCAACTTTTTTCGCTGCACTCACAGGCTGAATTGGGCCAATAATCGCAAAGATTAATAATAAAAACAAAAGTTTAGTTGACCTTATGAATTTCATTGTTTCTTTTCTTTGGTACCAGCAGCTTTTTTAATTACACGAACCATACTCTTCTCTGTCACCCCTTTCAAAATATCAATTCCCATCTTCCTTGCGTTTGTCTCTGACATCATTTTTGGAATTTTTTTAAGAATCAGTTCTGGACCAAAGCCTGGAACATGTCTCAAGACCTTAATCATTTGCCGAATAGGTTCAAACTCTAGCAAGATTTTACTCTTGATATTCCAATCTTTTCTTCTTTTTATTGTGTCCAGCGGTGATGAAGCGATTTTTTTTGCTTTTCTCAGTGCTCTCCAACTTAAATTATCAATTTTATTTATAGACACATTAACAAGTTTTTCTCTCATTACTCCACCCTTTTTAGAAAAGAGTACTTCTGTTAACTGATCTATTACTGCTCCAATGTCTAGATTAGATTGTATTGCTGCACTTTTAACCAATTCTTCTAATCTTACCCATTTAAACTCTTTTCCATCATAGATCATTTCTTTCAAGCTTTTTCGTAGTGATGGATCAGGATCTTCTATTAATCTTTTAGCAAAGTATGGATAAGCTGCTCCAAGTATTTTAAAATCTGGATCCACACTTAAAGCAATTCCTTCAAGTGTTATTAAAGATCTGATAATCAATGCATAATAAGGTGGAACTTGAAAAGGAAATTTGTACATCACACCTGATAAGTCATCAGTAACACTTTTAAAATCCATTACTTCTACACCTTGCTCAAGTGCTTGGCTAAATACCTTTTCAAAAGCAGGGACTATTGGAGCTAAATCCACTGTTTCACTAAGAAAACCAAGGCTTACAAAATCACTTGATAGTTTTTCAAAGTTTTTATTTACTAGGTGTACAACCGCTTGAATTAAGCCTGTTCTTGCTTCTCTACTAACTTCACTCATCATCCCAAAATCTAAATAAGATAGTCTTCCGTCCTCAAGAGCTAATAAATTACCAGGATGAGGGTCAGCATGAAAGAAACCATGTTCTAATAGCTGTTGAAGACTACAGTTTACACCTATTTCAATCATCTTGTCTGGGTTGATTCCTAATTCTCTTACCGCTTTTAGGTTGGTTAATTTAACTCCTTCTATCCATTCCATTGTTAGTACACGTCTGGTAGTTGCTTCTCTATATATTTGTGGTATCATTATTTTTTTATTGTGTGCATGTAGTAATTTAAATTTTTCAGCATTTGAAGCTTCGTTTAAGTAATCCATTTCCTCAAATACTCGTTTACCAAGCTCATCAATTAATGCAACAAGATCGCTTCTAATTAGCCCAATATATTTGTTTGCGAAACTTGCAATGTTTCTCACTATATATAGATCCAGTGTTATTTGTTCCCTCAGTCCGGGCCTTTGTACTTTTACAGCTACTTTTGTCCCATCCTTGAAGATAGCTTGATGAACCTGTCCTAAAGATGCTGCAGAAATTGGGTCTTTTTCGATGCTTTTAAATAACAGCTTTGCTTCTGTTCCTAAATCCTCTTCTATACATGCCATTGCTAGATCACTATCAAATCCCGGTAATTGATCTTGCAGCTGAGCTAGCTCATCAAGTAAAACTGTTGGGATTACGTCAGGCCTGGTCGACAATGCCTGCCCAGCCTTTATAAATGCAGGTCCAAGCTGAACTAATAGATCAGAAAATTCTTGTGCTCTAGCTCTTGCTTTTTTTGAATCTTTTAAGAGCCCTAATAGCCTGTCAGTACTAACCCCGAGAAGAAATAGCCCTAATGGAACAAGGGTTTCTATTAGTCGATTTAAAAGGCGACCAGGATGACCCTGGTAGATTTTTGCAATTGTTGAGGGGTCATATTTCAGCAATCCTGCTGCTTCTATGAAATCTTCTAGATCTGCATTCATGGGGTTGATCCATGTATTAAGCACACTTCTAAAGCAGCATGACGCTCGCTAGCGTCTGCATGTAACCAGTGAAGAAATTGCTAACTACTCTTCGATTATCAAACATTGCCTTAATCAAGGAGCTTCAGCTCTCATTTGAGGATGGTTTTACCGTGTTAACCGGAGAAACTGGTGCGGGTAAATCTATCCTTCTAGATGCATTAGATGCTCTTTTGGGAGGCTTCCCAGGTGCTGCTGGCTTGAGATTGATGAGATCTGGTGAGAATCGGGCTCATATTGAAGGACTATTTAGGATCAATAAGGCAGTACAGTCTTGGCTGGTAAAGCATGAGTTTGATTCTGATGATATTGAGCTGATTGTGTCTAGAGAGTTAATTCGTAAGGATGAACGAATCACGAATCGATTTAGACTTAATGGAATAACAGTAAACAAAGAACAAATATTATCTATACGAACCCTGTTGATCGATTTAACTGCTCAAGGTCAAATTCAAAATTTATCTGATTCAAATTTTCAATTAAATTGTTTAGATAATTTAGGCAATGCTGCATATCAAAAAAATCTTTCTGATGTTAGGAAAAATTGGAATCAGTGGAAATCTATTAATTTAAAACTTAGAAGACTTGAAGAAGAATTTTTAGATTCTCAAGCAATGTATCAAGAGGCAACTGATGACTTACAAATTCTAGAGACTGCAAATCTTTTAGATCCCGAAGAAGATATTAAACTTTTCTCCCAACAAGATCGATTGGCGAATGGGGTTGCATTACAAGAAGGTGTTCAATCTTTGTTACTTCTTCTTGGCGCTGGAACAGATCAAGTTCCTTCCGGCATTGATTTGTTAGGAACTTGCTTGTCAAATATTAATAATCTTGTTCTGCTTGATGAGTCATTGTCTACTTATCAAGATCAATTATTAGACATAATTGCAAATTTACAAGCCCTGGTAAGGGATTTGGACCTTTATTCAAATTCTATAGATACTAATCCTGTAGCTTTAGAGGAGTTACAGGAGCGAATCTCTTTGATAAGTAAACTTAAAAAAAGGTACTCTCTTACATTAGAAGAATTAATTCTTAAAAAGGATAAATTGCAAAGGTTTTTGAGCACTCAGAATCCAAATGAAGATTTGCGAGATTTGAAAGATGAGGAGAAGACTTTAGTTCTTGAGAGAGATCGTAGTAACGAGAAACTTACCGCCGAGCGTCGTTTAATTGCTTCTAAACTAGAAAAACAATTGATTAGTTATTTAAACTCAATGGGATTAAACCATGTTCGTTTTGAGATTAGATTTAATGAATGTATTCCTGGAAAATATGGTTCAGATTGCATACAGTTTTTCTTTTCATCTAATCCTGATCAACCATTAGCTCCTTTGCTTGAAATTGCCTCAGGTGGAGAAATGTCTAGATTTCTTTTGGCTTTAAAAACGACTCTTTCATCTTCATCCTCATCCGTCTTACTCTTTGATGAAATTGATACAGGTGTTAGTGGTCGCATCAGCTCTGCTATAGCTTTACTTTTAAAGAAACTTTCTATTGAGAGGCAGGTTTTTTGTGTTACTCATCAACCAATTGTGGCGGCGACAGCTGATCACCATTTACGAGTTAGTAAGTTTGTAGAGAATGGTGTTACTAAGGTTGAAGTTTCTTCTTTGGTAGAAATTGAAGACCGAGAGCAGGAATTGGCTGAATTAGCAGGGGGTGAACTTGCTGACGCGAGGCTTTATGCCTCTAGCTTGCTGTCTAGGCGAGCTGCATAAACCTCTTCAACTACGTAGAATTAGCGGCTATTAAAAAATTGTTTTATGGGGCGAGCTTCTAATAATCAATCCAAGGCTTCTTCAACTGATATAAGCAAGTTGAAGGATGACGTGATTTCAGTTAAGGGCGCTAGGCAGCACAATCTCAAAAGTGTTGATCTATTAATTCCCCGAAATAAGCTAGTTGTTTTTACTGGAGTTAGTGGAAGTGGTAAGAGCTCACTAGCCTTTGATACGATTTTTGCAGAGGGACAAAGGCGATATGTAGAAAGTCTTTCTACTTATGCCAGACAATTTTTAGGACAGGTTGATAAGCCAGATGTAGATGCAATAGAAGGGCTTTCACCTGCTATTTCAATTGATCAAAAGTCAACAAGTCATAATCCTCGATCGACAGTTGGAACAGTTACTGAAATCCAAGATTATTTAAGACTTCTTTTTGGTCGAGCAGGAGAACCTCATTGTCCACATTGTGATCGTTCTATTCGACCTCAGACGATAGATGAGATGGTTGATCAGATTCTTACTCTTCCCGATGGAATTAGGTATCAATTGTTGGCTCCTGTAGTTCGTGGTAAAAAAGGTACGCATGCAAAGTTGTTGAGTAGTTTGGCCGCAGAGGGTTTTGCACGTGTACGTATTAATAAAGAAGTAAGAGAATTATCGGATAATATTGAACTTGATAAAAATCAATCACATAGTATTGAGGTAGTAGTTGATCGATTAATATCTAGAGAGGGTATACAAGAAAGACTTACTGACTCTTTAAGTACCTCATTAAAAAGAGGAGAGGGTTTGGCAATTGTCGAAGTTGTGCCTAAATCTAATGAACAACTTCCTGTGGGATTAGATCGGGAACGATTGTATTCAGAGAATTACGCCTGTCCTGTACACGGGGCTGTTATGGAAGAACTTTCCCCTAGAATGTTTTCTTTTAATAGTCCATATGGTGCTTGTCAGGCTTGTCATGGAATAGGTCATTTGAGAAAGTTTACTGTAGATAAACTGATACCTGATCCGTCTTTACCTGTTTATGCCGCGATAGCACCGTGGAGTGATAAGGAAAATACATATTATTTTTCTCTTTTATATTCAGTAGGAGAAGCTTATGGCTTTGAAATTAAGACTCCGTGGAAAGAATTAACATCGAAACAAAAAGATATTCTTATTAATGGAAGTTCTGAACCTATTGCAATTAAAGCTGATAGTAGATACGGGAAAAATGATGGTTATACAAGACCATTTGAAGGAATAATTCCTATTCTAGAAAGACAATTAAAAGATACTAGTGGAGAATCAGCAAAACAAAAACTAGAAAAGTATCTTGAGCTTGTTCCTTGTGAAAGTTGTAAAGGTAAGAGATTAAGACCAGAAGCCTTATCAGTAAAAATTGGCCCATATCGTATTACAGACTTAACTGAAATTAGTGTTAGTGAAGCTTTGAATAAAATAGAGAAGCTTTCATCTTTTGAAGAGCCTAATAAATCCCAATCTTTGTTAAATTCTCGTCAACAACAAATAGGAGAACTAGTTTTACGTGAGATTTCTAAACGCTTACGTTTTTTATTGGATGTAGGACTTGATTATTTGACGTTAGATCGACCAGCAATGACTTTGTCAGGAGGAGAGGCTCAACGCATACGTCTTGCAACTCAGATAGGAGCTGGTTTAACAGGAGTTCTTTATGTTTTAGATGAACCAAGTATTGGACTTCATCAGCGAGACAATGATCGCTTGCTTTCCACATTAAAACGATTACGCGATTTAGGTAATACTCTTGTTGTTGTTGAGCACGATGAGGAGACAATTCGCGAAGCTGATTATTTAGTAGATATTGGACCTGGAGCTGGTGTACATGGCGGTCATGTGGTTTCTCAGGGAACATATGACGATCTTTTGAATGCAAAAAATTCACTTACGGGTGATTATTTGAGTCGAAGGAAACATATTCCAACCCCAGATAAAAGACGTATTGAATCACAGAAAAAACTTTCTTTGGTTGATTGTAAATTGAATAATCTAAAAAACCTAACAGTAGATTTCCCTTTGGGAAGATTGATTTCTGTTACGGGTGTAAGTGGTAGTGGAAAATCTACTCTGATTAATGAATTACTTCATCCTGCTCTTAATCATAGCTTAGGATTAAAAGTACCATTTCCTCGCGGTTTAGGAAAAATATTAGGAGTGAAATTAATTGACAAAGTGATTGTTATTGATCAATCTCCTATTGGACGCACTCCACGTTCAAATCCAGCAACTTATACAGGTGCTTTTGATCCTATACGGCAAGTTTTTGCTGCATCTATTGAAGCTAAAGCACGTGGTTATCAAGTTGGGCAATTCAGTTTTAATGTAAAAGGAGGCAGATGTGAGGCTTGCAGAGGACAAGGTGTAAATGTTATAGAAATGAATTTTTTGCCAGATGTTTATGTTCAATGTGATGTTTGTAAGGGTGCAAGATTTAATCGAGAAACATTACAAGTTAGGTATAAGGGTCATACAATTGCTGATGTTTTAGAAATGACAGTAGAACAAGCAGCTAATGTTTTTTCAGCAATTCCGCAAGCTGCAGATCGCTTAAGAACCTTAGTCGATGTTGGGTTAGGTTATATAAAGCTTGGTCAACCGGCCCCAACACTTTCTGGTGGTGAGGCTCAAAGAGTTAAATTAGCGACAGAATTATCTCGACGGGCAACAGGTAAGACTTTATACCTTATAGATGAACCAACTACAGGACTAAGTTTTTATGATGTTCATAAATTAATGGATGTAATACAGCGTTTAGTAGATAAGGGAAATTCAATAATAGTTATAGAACATAATCTTGATGTGATTAGATGTTCTGATTGGATTATTGATCTAGGCCCAGAAGGAGGTGATAGAGGAGGAGAGGTATTAGTTACTGGTACTCCAGAGCAAGTTGCTCAACATCCGACAAGCTACACGGCTATGTATCTAAAGAAAATTCTTTAGAAAAAATCTAGCCATAATTACAGCCCAAAGAAGATTAAAATTGAGTAATTATTACTAGGCCTGTTTCAATTGATGCTCCGACGATAGTTTTTTGCTTAACAGGGTGTTCGCAATTCTCCATCTTTTTGCTTATTCTTTTTTTTGGCTTCCCTTCAAAACCCTTTGACAGGAATCGTTTTCCCAGAACATTAAATAATTCAATTGTTTTTATTATTCTTTCTTTAGGTTTGTTTGCGTGAAAATCAATTATTTCTCTTTAACTGCTATGGAGGGTCTGTATGGGTTTGCGACTGCTTCATTTGAATCTCCATGGTTTATTTCGCTCTCATGATTTAGAGCTAGGTCGCGATTCTGATACTGGAGGACAGACCTTATACGTACTGGAGTTGATAAAGGGATTGGCTGCAAGACCAGAAGTTGATCAGGTTGATTTAGTTACTAGGTTGATTCAAGACAGAAAAGTTTCTTCAGATTATTCACAGCCTGAGGAACAAGTTGTAGCTGATTGCAGAATTATTCGTTTGCCTTTTGGTCCAAAACGTTATTTGAGAAAGGAGTTGTTGTGGCCATATTTAGACGAGCTTGCAGATCAGCTTGTCAGTCGTTTGCAATCTGCTTCTGTTTTGCCTGATTGGATTCACGCTCATTATGCAGATGCTGGTTATGTTGGTGCCTTAGTATCACGTCGATTAGGTATACCATTAGTTTTTACAGCTCATTCTCTAGGGCGAGAGAAACAAAGAAGACTTCTTGCTTCTGGTATGGATTATGAGCAGATAGAGCTTTCTTATTCAATAAGCAAAAGAATTGATGCTGAAGAATTGGCTTTAGCGCATTCAAATCTAGTTATTACTAGTACAAGTCAAGAAGCTGAACAGCAATATTCGCGTTATGGTAATTTTCATTCTCAGTCTGCTCAGGTAGTACCTCCAGGTGTTGATTCAATTCGTTTTCATCCATCATCTAAAAGCACTTCTGAATTGCAGGAAATCGAAGATTTAGTCGATCCTTTTTTAAGAGAAAAATCGTTATCACCTCTTTTGGCAATATCTCGAGCTGTTCGCAGGAAAAATATTCCAGCACTTGTTGAAGCATATGGTAGATCTCCAATCCTTCGGCAGCGACATAATCTTGTTTTGATTCTTGGTTGTCGGGAAGATCAACGTCAATTGGAGAAACAACAAAGGGAAGTATTCCAACAAGTTTTTGATTTAGTCGATAGGTATGATTTATATGGTCAAGTTGCATACCCTAAACATCATAAACGCGATCAAATTCCAGCAATTTATAGATGGGCAGCAAGAAAAAAAGGTTTATTTGTTAATCCTGCACTTACTGAACCTTTTGGGTTGACTTTATTAGAGTCGTCTGCTTGTGGATTGCCTATGGTTGCAACTGATGATGGTGGCCCTCGAGATATCTTGGCTAAATGTGAAAATGGATTATTAGCAGATGTTACTGATTTAGATGCATTGCAGGATGCTTTAGAGCAAGCAGGATCTGATAGTACTAGATGGTCGAGATGGAGTGATAATGGCATAGAAGCTATAAGCCGACACTTTAGTTGGGACGCCCATGTGTGTCGCTATCTTTCATTGATGCAAAAACGCTTGGAGCTTTCAACTAATTCAATTGGGTTAATCACTAAAGAATCTACTTTGACTAATTTCGGTGATAAATTGATTTTGCTTGATTTAGATACTAGTCTCGAGACCTCTAATGTTGAAGAGCTATCTATTTTAAGAGAGAATTTACAAACATACGATTCTAATAATTCTGCAAGTATTGGAATTATTACTGGTAGATCAATAAAGGTAGCTAGACATCGATATCAGGAATTAAGGCTTCCTGTTCCTAGGATTTGGATAACTAGAGCTGGTACAGAAATACACTATAATTTAGAAGAAAATTCTGATAGATTTTGGGAATCTAATATTTCTGCAGATTGGGATAGATCTGCTGTTCAACATGCTTTGGATGATTTAAAAGATTATTTGACTCTTCAAACTGCAGATCAACAAGGACCTTTTAAGGTTAGTTATTTATTAAAGGAGCCAATAGAGAATATTTTACCTATTGTTCGCAAAAGATTAAGTCATAGGTGTCAAGCTGCAACTCCTCATTTGCGTTGCCATTGGTATTTAGATGTAGTACCAATGAGAGCTTCTCGAACAGAGGCTATAAGGTTTATTTCTCTTAGATGGGGATTTCCTTTAGAGAAAGTTTTTGTTGTTGCAAGTCAACAAGGAGATGCAGAGTTAATTCGAGGTCTAACATCCACTATTATTCCTGCAGAACACGATCCATCTTTGGAGTCTTTAAGATCTCAACAAAGAGCTTTTTTCTCTACTAGATCACATGCAATTGGAGTTATAGATGGTTTAAATCACTATCGCTTTAAGTCAACTCGTTGATTTTTCCGATTTATAACCTTTATTAAACTAGCAGCTTCATCTGCTTTTTTTCTGGCTTGCTTGGTGTCTTCACCTGAAGCTAAGGCGACACCCATTCTACGTCCTTTTTTGCTTGATTGTTTTCCAAATAGAAGTATTTCTGTATCTTCTTGGATTAAAGCTTTTTCTAAACCAAGATATCCTACATCCTCTATTGATTCATCCGCTAGTATGACCCTGCTTGCTGCTGCTTTAGTATTTTTTATTGATGGTATTGGTAAGCCTAAAATTGCTTTTAGATGTAATTCAAATTCGTTAAAGTTTTGTCCTAATAGCGTAACTAAGCCCGTGTCATGGGGCCTTGGAGATAATTCTGAAAAAATTACTTCATTTTCATTGATGAAAAATTCAACGCCAAAAAGTCCAACACCATGAAGATTGTCAGTAATCTTTTTTGCCATGATGTGTGCTTCTTTTAGTTGTTTCTCATTAATTGATGCTGGCTGCCAACTGCATTGGTAGTCTCCATTTTTTTGTACGTGTCCAATTGGTGGGCAAAACAGAGTTGAACCATTTTTTTGACGGATAGTTAATAATGTAATCTCCAAGTCAAATTTTACAAACTCTTCAATAATTACCTTTGATGACTTACCTCTTGCATTAGAAATAGCATTTTTCCATGCATCCGCTATTTGATTTTGTTGAGTTACTAAACTTTGTCCTTTGCCGGATGAGCTCATAATAGGTTTTATTACTACTGGAAAACCAATTTCCGTGGCATATTTATCTAGCTCTTTGGCAGAATTTGCATAAAAAAATCTTGCTGTTTTAAGCTTTAATTCATCAGCCGCTAGGTTTCTAATTAAATCTCTATTCATTGTGATTGCTGTTGCTCTAGCTGTTGGGATAATTGTCAAGCCTGCTTCTTCAAGTTCTGCAAGAGCATCTACTGCTAGAGCTTCTATTTCTGGGATTACAAAATCTGGCTTATGTTTGTTCACAATTTCTTTTAGCTTTTCTCCATTTGTCATATCTAAAACTTCTGATTTATCAGAAATCTGCATGGCAGGTGCATTTGGATAACGATCACATGCAACAACTTCACAGCCTAGTCTTTTGGCGGCAATTACTACTTCTTTTCCCAATTCTCCACTTCCCAGGAGCATTAGTTTTTTAGGAAATGTTGTCATTTTATAGTTTGTTAGTGTCTGGAATCAGCTTCAGTTGCTTAAATGGCTTTTCTTCACTGATAAACCCTAGTGATTCGAAAATCTTTGGATCTTTATGAATAATATATTGTTTTGATGATTCATTTTTCAATTCGAAACCTTCTTTTGACATCTTTCTCATTAATTTTGCGGCTTCTTCAAACCTGGCAGCCATTGATTCAAGGCTTACACAATCATTGGTTAGCCCTTTTTCTTCCCAGGTGAAATAATTCATAGTTAGATTATTGAATGGTAAACAGAGTAAGAATTACTAAGAGTCCAGTTAGCAACCAAAAGATTGGAACAAGAACTTTCTCATCGACTCCAAGTAACTCAAAGTGATGATGTAGAGGTGCCATTTTTAAAATTCTAATGCCTACTCCTTGCGAATTTTTAGTAGCTTTGAAGATTCCAACTTGGAGTATTACGGATACTGATTCGGCAAGAAATACTCCTCCCATAAGGAATAATGCCCAAAGACTATTACTCAATAGTGCAATTCCAGCTAATGAGGCACCCATTGATAGAGATCCAGTATCTCCCATGAAAACTTTTGCAGGATTTTGGTTTTTGGATAGAAACCCAAGCCATGCACCAGCCATAGCAGCGCTATACCCTGCCAATACTGGATCCCCATAGTCGCCTCTTAGAACCAGTTGTAATGCCATACCCATAAACACAAGAGCTCCACACCCTGCTGCAAGACCGTCTAGTCCATCAGTAAGATTAGTTGCATTGCTTTCTGCAAGAAAGACAAAGAAAGATAAAGGCCAGATTAGAATTCCAATATCAACTACTCTATCGAAAGGCAACATAATTGTTGAATCAATCCAACTTTTTGAAGCTGCTATTAATAGAAATAAAATCGTGACAATTGATTGTAATATTATTTTATTTTTAGGGCTTAAGCCTTTATTCCTTTTCTCCTTTAATCCTTTTAAGTCATCAATCCCTCCTATTATCATGTAACAAAGAATTGTTGAACTAAGAACAACTAACTTTTGACTGATCAATTCATCACTTGTTATCAAGCTACCAATTAATACACCTACTGGAATTACTATTAACCCCCCCATCGTGGGAGTCCCAGCCTTATTTTTGTGTTTTTCCGGACCTTCTTTACGTATTACTTGACCAATTTTAAGTTTTTTGGAGTTACGTATAAACCAATTTGTTAATAATGCTGAAACTAAACTTGCCAATAATAAAGGAATACTTATCAGGCTATTATCTAAGAAGTGATCTGAGGCAAATGCAGTAGCAAATATAATGATTCCAAGCAAAAGCGCCCCACTGGATTTGTGGAATATAAGTAAGTTGTTTTTCACACCTTAAAGTAAGTCAATATTTTTAAGAGTCTAAAAGATTGCTATGCAAGAAGTGCTACAAGAAAAAGCGCTTTTTGATCTTTTAGTCTTCCCATTCTTCATCAGTTTGCTCATCGTCTGCTTTATAGTCTTCTTTTTCTCCCATTAATGCGGATAGTTCCTCTTCTTCTACTGTGCTGACTTCTGGAGAATTCGATTCGTCATCAGTTACTAATCGCCCACTAGCTTCTAGCCATGTAAGAAGATCTGGTTCTTCACGAAGTGGGAGTACTGGAGCTGGTTCTGTTCTCCCAAACCTAGTGAGAGCTGGATTGATTCCGTCCAGAGCTTTCAAATCACTTTTATTTAATTCGCTCATTGCGCAAAATGAAGTCTAATCAGTCAACATAGTGCATTGACTTCCTAGTGGCACGCTCCCATGGTTACTAAATTAATACTTCTAGCGTTTGTTTGGGGTGTTGCCTTGCTGGTAAGTCTTGGGCTTCGTTTTTGGGGTTATCAGCATCCAGATCCCTTTCTAATTAGGCCAAATTTAGTTGTTTTCCTGCTTTTTTTCCCCTCTGTTGTTTTTGGTATTGGTGTTTGGTTTTTAGCTTTAAGACCTTCTCGTTAAAAAGACCGGCTCTTATAAAAGAGTCGGTCTTTGTCGATTTAGCTTGATGAAGCTTCCAGGGTTGGCGCCTGGGGCCAAAGTGTTAGGTGTGTGGCAGATCTCCTTTGAGGGCACCTAAACGATGCAGAGGAGTGTCGACTGGTTTGACGTACCTAGATTTGTCGCACCAGACGAAGAGCCCACTATTTGGTTTAAGACTGTTGGAGCAGGGGCCTAAATCAGGTTGCTTCTAGGAATGCTCAGGTGGCGTGTCGTCCATAGACGCCTCCGTATTCGATGCTTTAAGAATGTCTCTTCTTCAGTAGATACGCAATCAGCCTTTACACCCATTGCATATTTTTCCAATATCATTCAAATTAAGTATGGCGTGCCTTTTGAAGGTTCCAGATGTTCTATTTCGTTTTAGAGCTTTTTATTTTGAGTTGAGTGATAACTCATTAGTGAATAGGCAAGATTATTTAAATTCCTTTCTTACCTTTGTATTCTTAAGAGATGCTCCTTTGAGGCCTTTTGAGGTCATCAGAGCATCCATATGACTTTTTTACCGCTAGTGGTAATCCTGCAGAATGAAAGCAATGAAACCCATTTATGAGGATTTGAGCTAATGGGTCGAGCCAAAAGGGTAGTACTTGCCTATTCGGGCGGGGTCGATACCAGTGTGTGTATTCCTTATTTAAAAAAGGAATGGGGAGTAGAGGAAGTTATCGCTTTTGCTGCTGACCTTGGTCAAGGAGATGAACTTGAACCTATTCGTAAAAAAGCAATTGCTGCTGGGGCGGTTGAATCAATCGTAGGGAATTTGATTGATCCTTTTATTAGAGAGTTTGCTTTTCCTGCTATTAGGGCAAATGCTCTTTATGAAGGTCGATACCCTTTGTCTACAGCCTTGGCAAGGCCATTAATTGCCAAAAGGATGGTTGAGCTTGCAAGAGAGTGCAACGCTGATGCAGTGGCGCATGGGTGTACTGGCAAAGGAAATGATCAGGTTCGTTTTGATGTAGCTATTGCCGCTCTTGCCCCGGAATTGAAAGTACTTACCCCTGCGAGAGAGTGGGGAATGAGTAGAGAAGAAACTATTTCTTATGGTGAACGATTTGGGATTCCTGCCCCGGTTAGTAAGAAGTCACCATATTCAATAGATCTGAATTTACTAGGACGAAGTATTGAAGCAGGTGCTCTTGAGGATCCAATGGTGGCTCCACCTGAAGAAGTCTTTGCAATTACTTCGTCTATTGATAAAGCGCCAAATGATGCAGAGGAGATAGAAATTACTTTTCAGGATGGCAATCCCACGGCCATTAATGGACAAGTTTTAGATCCTGTGGAGTTAATTATGAAAGCAAATGAGTTGGCGGGAAAACATGGTTTTGGACGAATAGATATTATTGAAAATAGAGTTGTTGGTATTAAGAGTAGGGAAATTTATGAAACACCAGGCTTGCTGTTATTAATAAAAGCTCATCAGGAATTAGAAAGTTTAACGTTGGCGGCAGATGTATTGAGGACCAAGCGAAAGCTTGAGATGCAATGGGCAGATTTGGTATATCAAGGTCTTTGGTTTGGTCCACTTAAGGAGGCAATAGATTCCTTTATTGATAGGACACAATTAAATGTAAATGGTGTTGTAAAGCTTAGCCTTTGCAAGGGCAATGCAACAATTATAGGACGTGGCTCATTAGATAATAGTTTATATGACCCTTCTATGGCTACATATGGAAAAGATGATCAGTTTGATCATATGTCTGCAGCGGGATTTATTTATATTTGGGGACTTCCTGTGAGGATATGGGCTGCTTTAAAGAGGAATTAATCAGTCTTCTTTTTCGGCTTTTACTTCTTTCTTCTCAGTTTCTATTTCTTTCTTCTCAGCTTCTACTTCTTTCTTCTCAGTTTCTATTTCTTTCTTCTCAGCGTCTACTTCTTTTTTTGTATCTTTTTCTTTGTTTTTCTCTGTTTCGGCACTTTCAGTTGTTGGAACAACTCTTGGTGCAGGAAGTGGTCCTGCTTGCTTAACGGTTAGATAGCGAATCACATCTTCACTAAGTCTCATTGCTTTTTCAAGGACAGCAACTTGCTGTCCATCGCCATTGTGGCTCAGTTGAACATAAATACCTTCTTTGTGCTTGCTGATTGAATAAGCAAGCCGCCTTTTGCCTCGCATTTGATTATCTAGTATTTTTGCACCAGTACTCGAAAGAAGATCACTATATTTTTTTAGATGACTATCAACTTCCTCTTCCGGAATGTCCGGACGAAGGATGTACATGGTTTCGTAGTAAGGCTCTTGAGTCATGATTGGTTCCGACAGGGACTAAAGGCTCATCTTTATGAGCGACGGAGAAACTACAATATACTTTCGAGTGGTCCTTTAGAAAAGTTGTATACGAACCGCCTGGCTAATTCCAGGCAAATCCGGCTCGCTGCCTTGAATGCATTGAATAAATGCGAAGATCAATATCGCCAGCATTGTCACAAGAATACTGTTGGAAAATGTTCGAAGGATTAACCCACTCCCAAGAGGTTGGATCAAGATTTGGAATGCATAACTCAAAAGGATTATTCCTATATCCAACAGGAGTGCCTGCAAGGCATTAAACCGAATAAAATAAGGAACTTTTGAATTACGTATTACGGCTAGAAAAAGGATAAGAAACAACAAGAATCCTCCAAAGGGAATAGCTTGTTGCAATATCACTATTGGAATTGCTGGGAGAGATAACCATCTGAGGAAGGGAAATTCTACAAATAAATTTCTTCCAAAGGGCAATGAGTCGCTCCAAGGGATCATGTAAAGAAGTATGCCTAGCAATCGTTGCCAGACCGGGATAGACATGGGTGAAAGGGGTTTTTAGGACGCTAGTTCAATAAGGCTTTTTTAGCTGCTATTTCCATAGTCTTCAAAGGAATGTCATTTTGTTGAGTCCATAGGCTTAGAGACGAAGCACCTTGTTGAATCAGCATTTCAAGACCGTCTATAGAAGTGCATCCTTGTTGTTTTCCTAACAAGAGCCATTCCGTAGGTCTAGGGGTATAGATCAGGTCATATAGCGTTGAATTTGATTTGAGATTTTTCCATAGCTCATTATTTAATGGGATATTTTTTGATACGTCATTGTCAGAATTGTTCGATTTCATTCCAATTGGCGTTGCATTAACGACTAAATCCGATCTTTTTATAGTTTCTATTATTTCGGGATTTTCTTCCAAGGCACCTGTAATCAAGGATTTATTATCAGCCGATGGATAGTCAGATAAGTTTGTATTCATATCTTTTACAAAATCCATAAGACGTTTTTTGTTACGTCCTATGACCGTGATATTCGATAGATCTAATTCCTTTAGACCTGCTATGACTGCTTTTGCGCTACCACCTGTTCCAAGGACCATTGCATTTCGCCCTTTCCAATTTTCTTCCGTTTTTAAAAGTGGCGTGATAAATCCCTCAACATCAGTATTGCTTCCTGTCCACCCATCCTTTTGGCTCGGAATAAGGGTATTTACAGCTCCTAGTCTTTTGGCCAAGGGGCTTAGTTCAAGACACAGTTTTGATATTTCATTTTTGTGCGGGATTGTTACGTTTAGGCCATGACAGTTGATTGCTCTAAGGGACTGCAAAATTATTTTTAAATCTTTTTGTTGGCAAGGTATTGGCATGTAGCACCAGTTAATACCCATTTGAGCAAGTGCTGCATTTTGCATTGCAGGGGATAACGAATGCTCTACTGGGTTGCCTAGCAGGCCTAACAAACCAGTTTTTCCGTTGATCATTCCCATATTTTGGGGCTTATTTGTAAAGCCTGCTTGGTTAGCTGTTCGGGAACCACACCTCGCCTGTAAGTGGCCTCACTGACGAGGATGCTGCTATTCAAAAAGAAATTTTAGGAGGTGGGTACCAATGGGCAAGGTAGTTGGAATTGACCTTGGAACCACAAACAGTTGTGTGGCAGTTATGGAAGGTGGTAAGCCCACTGTGATAGCTAATGCAGAGGGGTTTAGAACAACACCATCTGTTGTCGCATACACAAAGAATCAAGATCAATTGGTTGGTCAGATTGCCAAGCGGCAGGCAGTGATGAATCCTGAAAATACTTTCTATTCTGCTAAACGCTTTGTTGGTCGTCGTGTCGATGAGGTTAATGAAGAGTCTAAAGAAGTGAGTTATGGAGTTGAAAAAGCTGGTTCAAAGTTGAAATTAAAATGTCCTGTTCTTGATAAACAGTTTTCTCCGGAGGAAGTTAGTGCTCAGGTTCTGAGAAAACTTTCTGATGATGCAGGCAAATATTTAGGCGAAGATATAACACAAGCAGTAATAACAGTTCCTGCTTATTTTAATGATTCACAACGACAAGCAACCAAGGACGCTGGAAAAATTGCTGGCCTTGAGGTTCTTAGAATTATCAATGAACCAACTGCAGCAGCTTTGGCTTATGGTTTAGATAAAAAAAGTAATGAAAGGATATTAGTTTTCGATTTGGGAGGAGGGACATTTGATGTTTCTGTTTTAGAAGTAGGAGATGGAGTCTTTGAAGTACTTTCAACTTCTGGTGATACACATTTAGGAGGTGATGATTTTGACAAGGTAATTGTTGATTATTTAGCTGATACATTTAAAAGTAATGAAGGGATTGATCTTCGACAAGACAAACAAGCATTGCAGCGTTTAACTGAGGCTGCTGAGAAAGCAAAAATAGAACTTTCTAGTGCCACACAAAGTGAAATTAATCTTCCATTTATAACTGCCACACCCGAGGGTCCTAAGCATGTCGACCTTACGTTGACCAGGGCTAAGTTTGAAGAACTCGCGTCGAGCCTTATAGATAGATGCGGTGTTCCTGTTGAACAGGCTTTAAAAGATGCCAAGCTTTCTTCTGGTGAGCTGGATGAAATAGTGATGGTTGGTGGCTCAACGCGTATGCCAGCTGTTCAAGAGTTGGTTAAACGTGTTACAGGAAAAGATCCAAATCAGACTGTTAACCCAGATGAGGTTGTAGCGGTTGGTGCTGCAATTCAAGGTGGTGTTTTAGCTGGTGAAGTTAAGGATATTTTGTTGCTTGATGTCACTCCACTTTCGTTAGGTGTAGAAACACTTGGTGGTGTTATGACTAAAATGATTCCTAGAAATACAACAGTTCCTACTAAGAAAACAGAGACCTATTCGACTGCTGTTGATGGACAAACTAATGTTGAAATTCATGTTCTCCAAGGTGAACGTGAGATGGCTTCAGATAATAAAAGCTTAGGAACATTTCGTTTAGATGGTATTCCACCTGCTCCCCGAGGAGTTCCTCAAATTGAGGTTACTTTTGATATAGACGCTAATGGAATACTTAGTGTTACTGCTAAAGACAAAGGAAGTGGAAAAGAACAAAGTATTTCTATTACTGGTGCATCAACATTATCTGATAAAGAAGTCGACAAGATGGTTCAAGAAGCAGAAGCCAATGCTTCAGTAGATAAAGAAAAACGTGAACGTATAGATGTTAAGAATCAGGCAGAGACGCTTGTTTATCAGTCTGAAAAGCAACTAGGAGAGTTAGGAGATAAAGTTGATTCAGAGGCAAAGGCAAAAGTCGAAGATAAAAGAGCAAAGCTTAAGGAATCTTTATCTCAGGATGATTATGAAAAAACAAAGACTTTGTTAGAAGAATTACAACAAGAACTTTATACTTTGGGAGCATCTGTTTATCAACAAGCTGGGGCCCCAGGTGCGCCTCAATCAGCACAGGATTCTTCTACTACCAATGATTCAGGTTCTGATTCAGGTGATGATGTTATAGATGCTGAATTTACCGAAACAAAGTAGTTTGATATTTACTACAGGAAGAGTTTTTTATATTCTAAGCATCATTTATTGAACTAGATATAAATTCAGCAGTGGCAGGTGCAAGCAATATTCCATTGCGATAATGTGCGCTAGCAAGAATTAAGCCGGGCTCAATTTTTTCTAATAATGGTGCAGGTCTATCTAATGGCTTTGCTCGAATTCCACTCCATTGGTTTACTATTTCGCTTTCTTTTAGCCAGGGTGGAGCATTATTTTTCATGTTAAGCATTTCATGTAAATAAAGAGGAAGAGGTTTGATGCCAGGCTCTATAGTTGCTCCTATTAGAATGTGATTATTTGCACGTCGAATTATGTTTAAACCATCAGTGCTGCAAACTGATGGCCAGTTCATAAAGCTTTTTGCACATAGGTTTGTTTTGATTAAAACTGCTTGTCCAAGAACAGGAGTTAATCTTATTTTATGGCCTAGTTGTTGTAATAAATTCTCAGCGCCAATTGAATTACATAAAACAATAATATCTGTTTTGATTATTTGATTGTTGCTAAGCGTAACTTGCCATGAATTGCTGCTTGGATATGCTTTTTTTTGAATTTTGATTGCATGTTCTGATATCTTTTCAACTTCTAGCTTTTTCATCGCTAACAGAAGAGCTTCTTGCAGTGATATAGAATCTATATAGCCTTCTTGGTAAGAGATTAATCCTCCATAATCTTTATTGATGAGAAAATCTCTAAGGAAAGAGTAGTATCTTTTTGGTAAGCTATCTATACCTAAGTGCTTCCTTTGCTGTATTAGATCTTTAATCTTTAAGCTTTCTTTGTAGGAAGTTGCAATCTGAATTAATGGTTTATTTATCTTCAGAGGAATTTCATCTGAGCTTAGCTTTGAAATCCATTCTGGCCATAATTCCATGCTTCTTTTTCTTAGATTCCATGCTCTTCCTGAGCTTCTTCGGAATGTATACCCCATTAGGATTCCTAGTGATGCTGTACTCGCATTACGAACATTTTCTCTAGTAAGTTCTTCGTTAAAGTTTGGATCAATAATTTTGACTCGATAACCTAATTCTGAAAGATGCCAAGCAGCACCCATTCCCACAATCCCACCACCAATTATCGTAATAGTTTTTTTCAGAGGAGGGTTACGGACAAATTAATTCCTATTGTATTACTTGCTTTCTGATATACCCTGCTGTTAATAAATCGATTTCTTCTGATTTGTCATGAACTTTTATTTGATATAGATGCACATAACATTTTTACAAAGGTTAGGGCGAGATCGACCAAAAATTGCTTCAAAGCAAGGGTGGTTTGCTTTTCAAATTGCATTATTTTTTCTCCCTTCAAGTGCATTATTAGCCGGACTAGGGTTATTGCCTGCTGCGATCTTAGGCAGCCAGAATAGGCCAAAGGGGTTTTTTCGAGATACATGGAATACTCCCTTTATTGTTATTAGTCTCTTAATGTTGCTAGGGGCTTTTAATTCTTATACGGGTTTTTTAGCCATTGTTGGATTAGGAAATTGGCTGCCATTTTTTTGGCTTTTCTGGGCTCTCCAGCCATATTTGGTGACTGGAAGATCTCGTCTTAGAGCTGCTTTATGCTTGCTTACAGGTACTCTTCCAGTCTTTGTTACTGGCTTTGGCCAGATCTGGTTTGGATGGGAGGGTCCTTGGCAAATATTGGGAGGTTCAATAATTTGGTTTGTTTCTCCTTCTGGTTCTCCTGTAGGTCGATTATCTGGATTATTTGATTATGCAAATATTGCTGGCGCTTGGTTGGCTTTGACTTGGCCTTTTGCTTTAGCTGCTCTTTTGCGCCCTGGTTTGAACAGTCTCAAAAGAATAGGATCCTTTCTTTTTGCAGCGTTTATCGTTTTTGCATCTGTCCTTACCCATTCGCGTAATGCTTGGGGAGGTTTGATTTTGGCCATTCCTTTTGTACTTGGCCCTACACGTTGGATATGGCTATTGCCATTATTGGCTTTTTTGTTGCTTCCAATAGGTTTGTCTGTTTTGCCTGGCGTGAATTCTGATGTACAGCTTTGGGCCAGGCAATTTGTTCCAGAAAGTATATGGGCTCGTTTAAATGATATGCGTTATGGAAATGCACGAAACTTTGCTGCAACACGTATTGGTCAATGGTCAATTGCTTTAAAGATTATTTTTGAACGGCCTTTATTAGGATGGGGTGCCGCAGCTTTTTCAGTTCTTTATCCCTTAAGGACAGGTTTGTGGCATGGACATGCTCATAATCTTCCATTGGAACTAGCTGTTAGTCATGGAATTCCAGTTTCTATAATCTTTGTATCTACAGTTTTGCTCTTATTGATTACTGCAGTTAGAAGAGACGTTCTTGTAAAAGGTGTTTCAAGTAGCTTTGAAACTTCCACGAGGATTTTTGATCGTGCGTGGTGGACTTCTACTTTTATTCTGATAGCAATTCATTGTACTGATATGCCTTTTTTTGATAGTCGAATAAATATTGCTGGTTGGATATTGCTAGCAGGTTTACGCTGTATTATTATTTCTGATAAAGAGAATTATGTGTTCAGTTCTTTAAGAGTAGATGATGCTCGATAAGTTTTTCAGGTTGAAGTGGACCTCTTAAATGAGTCCATGGCAAAATAGTTTTTATGTTCCAGTATTCATGGATTACTTTATTCCATTCTGGAGGAGGAGGAAGGTGAAAATTTTTGTTATTTTGTTGATCTAATCTTCCTTCTGCAGCCATTTTGTATGCTTTCTTCCAATCCCCTAGTTTCTTTTTCGTGTTTCTAATTTCATAGATAACGGAAGCTAACCTACGATCACCTCGAGAGATGAGTGCTTGTATGAGACTCCAATTATAGCTTTCAGGCCTCACATCAATACCCTTTGGTTTAAGTAGTTTGGTAAGCATTTTTAATCTTTGTTCTGCCATTGGATTGACTCCATGCCATTGAAATGGTGTCTGTGCTTTTGGAACAAAAGTGCTAAGACCAAGTATTATTCTAATTCCTGGAGTTTTTTTCTTTATATTTAAGAGTAAGTTTGAAGTGCTTTCAATATCATCATCATCTTCCGTTGGTAAGCCAACCATTCCATATAGCTTGACTCCCTTTAATCCGCCTTCCTGTGCATATCTAGCAGCCGCATAGATTTCTTCTTCCGATATTTTCTTGTTGATTACTTCTCGTATTCTTTGGCTGCCACTTTCTACGGCCATAGTTATTGATTTGCTGCCTCGCTTTGCAAGTATCTTGCTGATTTTAGGGTTGATTGTGTTTGCTCTCACTGAACTTACGCTAAGTCTGATTCCATCGAGCTCGTCTCTGTCGAGCCACTCCATTAATTCTATAAACTGTGGATGTTGCGTTACTGAAGCACCTAAAAGACCTATTCTTTTTGTTATAGGTAAACCTTTTTCGACCGCTGGTATAAGACCTTCATCTAGTGAATTAGTTCTAAATGGCAAAGTTAAATAACTTGCCATACAAAATCTACACATTTCAGGACAACTTCTCACCACTTCTACCATATGTATGTCCGGCCATGCAGAATCCGGGGTAATAACAGTAGAATGACTTAATATGTTTCCATTAAATGTCTGTTTTTTGATTGTTTCTTGTATTCCAAATATTATCGGTTTGATTCGAATTAAACTTCCATTTTGGTCATACTCTGGTGAATATAAGCTGGGAACATATATACCTGGAATTTTTGCTAATTCAATCAATTGTTTTGATCTTTCTAGACCTTTTATAGACTTCATTGTGTCTATAAAGATAGAAACCAACTCTTCTCCATCACCAAGCAAAATTACGTCAAAAAATGGAGCCATTGGTTCAGGGTTGGACGTGAGTACAGGTCCCCCTCCAAAAACTATGGGATCATTATCTTTTCTTTGGTAACTCCAAGCAGGTATCTTCTGTTTTTCTAATAGCTCTAATAATATTGGCCCATCAAGTTCCCAGCTGAGTGACAGACCAAATAAATCACAATTTCTATGTTGTGGATCTCCTTGATCAGTAAATAAACGTCGAACGTCAACATCTCTTCTTTGTGCAAGTTTTGTCCAGATAACTTGGTACCCAAGGCTAGTAATCCCTATTGAATATGTGCTTGGAAAAGCAAGCACTGCTTTTAGCGAACTACCTATAGGCAGCGCTGGCTTAAATAACAAAGTTTCTCGTTTCAGTGGAAATCTCTTACCTAGTTATAACTTTATCAAATTCTTTCAGTTGAGGAAGTAAATATATAAGAATTTAAGTTATTCTCTATCCTATTTCTTTACTATTCATGGCTGGATTAAATTCCATAGCTATTTGACGTTCATAAATAGAATGATCACTGAATATTTTTGCGATTAGATAACTAGTCAAAGATGCAACTAAAATAGGCTTAAGAATCACTAAATCTTTTGTCAATGCAAATGCTAAAAACATAGCTGTTATTGGAGTATGAGAGCAACCTGCTACAAATGCTGCCATTCCAGCGAAAATATATGTACTTGGTACATGACCT
>QCGE01000013.1 GCA_003278195.1 Prochlorococcus sp. AG-363-P08 | reverse complement strand
TGTTAGAGGTGGCGCGAGGCATTTAAAGAAAGCAGCCTCAATGGGATGCAAATTAGAAATTGCGATTGCCATAGGTGTCCATCCTTTATTAGTAATGGCAGCAGCTACCCCCATACCTGTTCAATTAAGTGAATGGCTTTTCGCAGGACTATATGCAGGGGAAGGAGTACGCCTCACAAAATGCAAAACAATCGATTTATATGTCCCTAGTCATAGTGAAATTGTTCTTGAAGGAACAATCACACCTGGAGAAGAAATGCCTGACGGTCCCTTTGGAGATCATATGGGTTTCTATGGAGGCGTAGAAAATTCGCCATTAATTAGATTCCAATGCATCACCAAAAGGAAGAACCCTATTTTTCTGACTACCTTTAGTGGTCGCCCTCCTAAGGAAGAGGCAATGCTGGCGATAGCACTCAACAGAATTTATACACCAATATTGCGACAGCAAGTTTCAGAAATAGTTGACTTTTTCTTACCAATGGAAGCCCTTAGTTACAAACTTGCAATCATTTCTATAGATAAGTCTTATCCAGGCCAAGCAAAAAGAGCCGCAATGGCCTTTTGGAGCGCCCTACCTCAATTTACTTATACAAAATTTGTCGTAGTCGTTGATAAAGAAATAAACGTAAGAGACCCCAAGCAGGTTGTCTGGGCAATAGCTGCACAGGTCGATCCACAAAGAGACCTGTGCGTTATAGAAAACACACCTTTTGACAGCCTTGATTTTGCAAGTGAACACATTGGGCTAGGTGGCAGGCTTGCCATTGATGCAACAACCAAAATTGGTCCAGAAAAAAATCATGATTGGGGTGAACCCCTTACTCGAACTACTGAACTAGAAGAAAGAATCGAATCACGTTGGTCTGAGCTAGGGCTAGATGATCTAAAGGAATCAAATCCTGACCCTTCATTGTTCGGCTACGTAATTGACCGCCTAATAAACGAAAAACAAAAGATCAAATAATCAACTATTAATTAATCAGAACATTTAGGGGACTTCAACTCATACAATCATTCTTAGACGAGCTTTCTATCCTTGGTGGCCACAAGCAACTCACCATCTAAACGAACTCTTTGCTCTGGTGGTGTGCTTGTTGGGAAAGTAAGAGTCCCTGGAGATAAATCGATCTCACATAGAGCTCTTTTATTTGGGGCTATTTCTGAAGGCCTAACAAAAGTTGAAGGTATCCTTCCTGCAGAAGACCCTATTAGTACAGCTAATTGCTTAAGGGCAATGGGAGTAGTGATTAGCCCTATAAGAAATGGTGAGGTTGTCGAAATAGAAGGACTAGGCCTTGATGGACTAAAAGAACCTGATGATGTTCTCGACTGTGGAAACTCTGGGACAACAATGCGACTACTTATGGGTCTTCTAGTTGGACGAAAAGATCGACACTTTGTTCTTTCTGGAGACAGCTCTCTAAGAAATCGTCCAATGAGAAGAGTTGGCCGACCACTGAAATTAATGGGAGGTGAAATTACAGGCAAAGCAGATGGTGACTTTGCTCCACTTGCAATAAATGGTCAAAATCTTCGTGGTGCAGTAATAGGTACACCTGTCGCCAGTGCACAAATCAAATCAGCTTTATTACTTGCTGCACTTACTGCGGAAGGTACAACTACTGTCATTGAGCCAGCTCACTCTAGAGATCATAGTGAGCGAATGTTAAGAGCTTTTGGGGCCAACTTAGAGGTAGGAGGAGAGATAGGACGTCATATTATTGTTCGTCCTGGAGCAATACTTAAAGGCCAAAAAGTCATTGTCCCTGGAGATATTAGTTCAGCTGCATTTTGGTTGATAGCTGCAGCTCTCTTACCAGGGTCAGAACTTACTATTGAGAATATTGGTCTCAATCCAACAAGGACTGGCGTCCTAGAAATACTGAATCAAATGGATGCAAATATTGAAGTAATAAATGAATTTGAAGTTGCAGGAGAACCTGTTGGGGACATAAGAGTAAAAAGTTCTGAGTTAAAGCCATTCATTATTAACGCTGAAATCATTCCAAGACTTATTGACGAAGTTCCAATACTTACAGTTGCAGCTTGTTTTTGTGATGGGACAAGCAAGATTACTGGAGCTAGTGAATTACGTATCAAAGAAACTGATCGACTTGCAGTAATGACTAGACAGCTAAAAGCAATGGGAGCCGACATAGAAGAAAATCCAGATGGTCTAATAATTCATGGGAAAAAGCAGTTGCATGGTGCATCCCTTAATAGTGAGACTGACCATAGAGTTGCTATGAGCCTTGCAATTGCGGCTCTCCTAGCAAAAGGTGATTCTTTGCTCGAAGGGAGCGAAGCTGCTGCTGTCTCTTATCCAGACTTTTGGAAAGACCTTGACCGTTTACATAAGTAAAAAGCATCCATTAGGGATACTGTCTGGGCATCAAACAAATGACGGTAGCTTTAGTCTTCATAGTGATCATTTCAAAGAAGATTTTCACGATTTAGAAGGTGCTGCAACTGAAGCAAATACAAAGTTTCTTGGACCTGCTCAACTAAAAACATTTAAAAATATCCATGAACTGAGAGTTCTAGATATTTGTGTAGGCCTTGGATATAACACAGCTTGTATTCTTGAGACTCTCCAAAAGGAGATGCCTCTAAAATTGAATTGGTGGGGGTTAGAACTAGACCCAAGGCCAATATCAATAGCCCTCAAAACTGCTTCTTATAGAGATATATGGACAAAGGAAGTGCTTAAAAAGCTTGAATCTCTTAGAGATAATAATGGCTGGGAAACTAGCAAAAGCAAAGGCAAAATTCTCTTAGGAGATGCAAGGCAATGCCTTAGAAGCATCCCTCCTGAAATGGACTTTCATCTAATAATGCTTGATCCTTTCTCTCCAAAACATTGCCCAGAGCTATGGAGCGAAGAGTTTCTTCAAGAAACATCAAAAAGACTTACCCCAAATGGTCGAATTGTGACTTACTGCCGTGCAGCGGCTGTAAGAGCAACTTTACGAAGAGCTGGTCTTGAATTGCGATCAATCACCACAAAAATCCCAAAAAAGAAGCAATGGAGCCAAGGGACTGTGGCAATTTATAGAGAAGACAAAAAAGACCTAATTAATGATGATCTTCACTCGAAGACCCTAAGCAAAATGGAAGAAGAGCATCTCCTTACAAGAGCATCAATTCCCTATAGAGACCCTACTGGAACCGACAAAACATTCATGATTCATCAAAGGCGCTTACAAGAGCAAAAATCAAGCAATCTTGAAAGCACTAGTTCCTGGCAAAGGCGTTGGTTCCTAAATGAACGAGACTAAAAAAATAAAATCCCTGTAGATTCCGGCGGGTTCGACTGTTTATCAATGCTCGCCGTAGCCGTGTTAGCCGCTGGCAAAGGTACAAGGATGAGAAGCTCTCTACCAAAAGTCCTCCAACCTCTGGGGGAATCAACACTATTAGAGAGAGTTCTCAAAAGCTGCGATCACCTAAAAGCCGATCGCGAGATGGTCATTGTTGGGCATCAAGCAAACCTTATAGAGGAACATTTAAAAGATATAGAAGGCTTGGAATTCGTTCTTCAAACTCCGCAAAAAGGAACAGGTCATGCTGTAAAGCAATTGGAAAGTCACCTTGCAAACTTTGAAGGAGAGCTTTTAGTCCTTAACGGAGATGTACCCCTATTGTCACCAAAAACTTTAGAAAGGCTGATCAAAGAGCACCGTGACCACGACGCAAAAGCGACCCTGCTAACAGCTCATCTGGTTGATCCAAAAGGATATGGGAGAGTCTTTACTGACAACAAAGGATATGTTACTGAGATAATTGAAGAGCGGGATTGCAATAATGATCAAAAGAAGAATACTCTTATAAACTCAGGCATATATTGCTTTGACTGGGAAAGTTTAAAAGAAATACTTCCACAATTAAATGATAATAATGCTCAAGGAGAGCTATACATTACCGATACTATTGCCATGTTAGGAAAATCAAGACACCTAGAAGTAGAAGACTCGAAAGAAGTTAATGGTGTAAATAATCGCAAGCAACTTTCGGAGTGCGAAGAACAACTACAAGAAAAAATTCGCAATCATTGGATGGATGAAGGTGTGACTTTTATTCACCCTAGTAGCTGTACTATTAGCGAAAATTGTGACATAGGTAAGGACGTCATTATCGAGCCTCAAACTCATATACGTGGAAAAAGTAAAATTGGGGATGAATGCCATATTGGTCCAGGGGTAATTCTTCAAGATGCTTTCCTAGGCAAACGAGTGAAAGTCATACATTCTGTCATCAGCATGTCAAAAGTAGAGAATGATGTTTGCATTGGACCTTTTGCACACATACGTCCAGATGCATATATAGAAGAGCATTGTAGAATTGGAAATTTTGTAGAGATCAAGAAAAGTAGGATTGGGAAGTTATCTAAAGTTAATCACCTTAGCTACATCGGCGATGCAAGCCTTGGATCCAAAGTGAATATTGGTGCTGGAACAATTACTGCTAATTATGATGGAGAGAAGAAACATAAAACCTATATAGGAGAAAAAAGCAAAACAGGAGCAAATTCAGTGTTAGTAGCCCCCATACATCTAGGCAATAATGTTACTGTTGGAGCAGGATCAATACTTACAAAAGATGTTCCAGATAGTGCTTTAGCAATCAGTAGATCAAAACAACTATTGAAAGAGAACTGGAAAAAATAAATCAAAATTAGTCATAAAAACTCTTTAGCTTAGGCAATAACTTTTCCAGTCCAATCTGTCTGCTCCCTTTAAGCAATAAAAAATCTCCACTTTTCAACCAATCTTTCAAATAATCAAAAGCCTTTATTGGGTCATCTACAATTGCAAATCTAGCAATGGACTTTTCAACGACTTCTCTAAAAAGATCTGCCTCCATGTCAGTAGCCACTACAACCAATCCATCCAAAGAAAGCCTAACAACTTTCCTTGCAATTATTTGATGATATTTTTTACTTTGACTCCCTAGTTCTAACATTTTCCCAAGAACCGCAAAGTGACGTCCGGGTTGCATATCTAAAAGGTCTAATGCTGCTATTACAGCATCAGGGGATGCATTATATGTCTCATCAAAAATAGTCATATCACCAATAATCAACCTCCTACTCCGCCCTGTTGGGAGACTCACTTGGGTATTTTTCAAAAGTGCCCATGGCACCCTGAATTCTCTTGCAATAGCCAAAGCTATTAAAAAGTTTCTTGCGTTATGGCGACCCTCAAGTGGCAAATTAAACAAATAGCCATCGCACTCCAAAAGATTTCGTCTTTTGTCATACCTAGCAAAAAGATCTACCTCATTTTCATGAGATAAGCTCATAGAAAGTTCATAGGAGATTTCGTCATCCTTAAGAGCAACACGTATAACTTTCCCTTCCCAAACTGCAGACAGAGCACGATCTAACAACTCATCCCCTGCTGGAATGACAACACTACCTTTAGGATTTAAAGCTGAAGTAATTTCACATTTAGCTTGCGCTATATTCTCCCTACTTCCCAATAAACCTATATGAGCACTCCCAATATTAGTAATTACTGCAATATCAGGACGAGCACAAACTGAAAGCCTTTCAATTTCTCCAAAACCACGCATAGCCATCTCAACAACTATTGCGATATCAGAGCGAGTTCCCTTCATTAAAGTCAAAGGAACCCCTACATCATTATTATTATTTTCGGAACTAGATTTGACTGAGCCTATAGACGCAAGGACTGAACGAATCATTTCACGAGTAGTTGTCTTCCCTGTAGAGCCAGTCACAGCAACTACAGGCACATTGACTGTCGAACGGTATAGCCTTGCTAATTGTTGATATGCCTCAAGGGTATCTTCAACTACCCAATGCAAAAATCCTGGAGGTATTGCACACTTAGAGTTATTTTCTATCACAGTTGCTTGAGCTCCACATTGAAACGCTTCCAAAAGAAATTCATGCCCATCAAAACTTTTACCTTTTAAAGGAATAAAAAAGTTACCTCGCAATATAGATCTACTATCTATTGAAATTTGGCCAAGGGGTTGATAAAGCTCAGAGACGTCATTGGGGGTAGGCTCGCCCCATATCTTTTTCAGATCGTCAAGAATCAGAGTCATAGAGAAAATACATCTTAGAAATCATTTTCTTTTAATAAATCTAAGATGCTTACAAGAGATTTGTGGTTTATCTTTAGAAAGATGAATTAACAAAAAACTAATTTTTAATCAACCCCATAAAAAAGAAGTCTAATCGGAGACGATAGAGTCATTCTTAGGCATGTAAAAAGGATCTGCGGTCTGACCAACAGAAAGTTTTTCAACAATTGCAGCATCAGGAGAAGGCTCTTTTATTCCAACAACATCTTTATACATTTGGTCATATTCAGAAGCAGATTTCTCCCAGCTAAAGTCCTTAGACATTGCTCTTACTTGAAGATCTCTCCAGCTATCTTTATGTCGGAAAGCTTCCCACGACCTTACTAATGCAGTGTAGAAATCAATCGGTTCAAACCTGTCAAAGCAAAAGCCAGTACCTTTTTTATTAACCGGATCATGGGGGGTAACAGTATCAACCAAGCCTCCTACATTCCTCACTACTGGTATTGATCCATAGCGCATTGCGAGCATCTGACTAATACCACAAGGCTCAAACTTACTAGGCATCAAGAAAGCATCAGTTCCTCCATAAATCAAACGAGAGAGTTCATCGTCATAGGTCAGAAATACTGCAAACCGACCAGGGTATTCAGTAGCAACTTGCCATAAAGCAGACTCTAAAGTTCTCTCTCCTGTCCCTAAGATTGCAATCTGAGCGTCAGTGTATGCAAGCAAACGTCTCACTACCTGCAGGAGTAAATCGACACCTTTTTGGTCCACCAACCGGCTAACCATACCTAATAGATATTTTTCATTACTGATATCAAGGCCCATTCGCTTCTGAAGAACGCGCTTATTAACCACACGGCCAGAAAGATCTTCCGCATTGAAATTTGCAGCCAATGCAATATCAGTAGAAGGGTCCCATCTGTTTTGATCAATCCCATTAAGCATTCCACGCAACTTTCCGGAGACGTAGCTCAGTAACCCCTCTAAAGTTTCGCCATACTCAGAAGTGCAAATTTCTCGTGCATAAGTAGGAGAAACAGCATTAACACGGTCTGCATATAGCAATGCTGCAGCCATTGTGTGATCCCCTTTCATATACCAAGGACACCAAGCGAACCTATCCAACTTCCAGCGCCAGGGACCTTTGTATTTAAGATTATGAATAGTGAAAACAGTGCTTATATCTGGATCTTGGTGCATCCAAACGGGAATCATGCCTGTGTGCCAATCATGGCAATGAAGAACATGCGGCTTCCAAAAATTCCAAGCAAATTCTGCCGTGGCACTAGCAAAAAAAGTAAACCGCCAATCTTCGTCTTCTCCCCCATATACCCTTTCAGGGTCAAAAACCGGATGACCAACCAGATACAACGGCAATCCATTCTCAGGATGCGAGGTTTCATAAACGGCAAAATCTGTTCCCATTGTCTGAGCACGCCAGACAGGCTCGTCAGGGATACTTAGCAACCGCCATAGCTTGCTATAGCCAGGGATGATTAGGCGTACATCATGGTCAAGCTTAGATAGCGCAGGTGGCAATGAGCCAACTACGTCCCCCATTCCACCAACTTTGATCATCGGCGCACATTCCGCAGCCGCAAAAAGCACGCGCATTTCAAGCCAACTGATAGGGCGATGACTCTAAATGCATGAGTGAACAAAATCTAAGGAAACCACCCGGAATCCGAAAAATCAGGAGCTCTTTTCTCAAGGAAAGCATTCTTTCCCTCAATTGCCTCATCAGTTCGATAGAACAAATGTGTCGTCTGACCAGCGAGTTCCTGCAATCCGGCTAACCCATCTGTTTCAGCATTAAAGCTAGCTTTCAAGCATCGAATTGCAGTTGGACTATTACACAAAATCTCCTTAGCCCATCTCACACCCTCGCTCTCAAGCTCTTCAAGAGGGATTACATCATTTACAAGCCCCATTTCTAGTGCCTCTTGAGCACCATATTGACGACATAAAAACCAAATTTCACGAGCCTTGCGCTGCCCAACAACACGCGCCAAATATCCTGACCCAAGCCCACCATCAAAACTTCCGACACGAGGACCAGTCTGTCCAAAAACTGCATTTTCAGCGGCAAGGCTGAGGTCACAAAGTAAATGCAATACCTGTCCTCCTCCAATCGCATAACCAGCAACTAAAGCAATCACAACTTTGGGAAGACTCCTAATGATTCTCTGAAGGTCAAGCACGTTTAAACGTGGCAAGCCCTCGTCATCTATATAACCTCCATCACCCCGTACAGATTGATCTCCTCCTGAGCAGAAGGCATACCCACCATCTGCTGCTGGTCCAACACCAGTAAACAAAACAACTCCTATCTTCTTGTCATCTCTAATACGTGTAAAAGCATCACAAAGTTCAGAAACTGTTCTAGGCCTAAATGCATTCCTTTTTTCCGGACGATTTATTGCAACCCTGGCTATGCCCTCATTACTTCGATCAAGAAGAATATCTTGATATTTAAACCAAGGCTCCCAGGAACAATCGATCTTTCCTGGGAGCACTTGCCTTGAAAAAGCCTCTTTAGGAGAAGGATGATTAGACATTGGAGTCACTCATCAAAATGGGGGGGAGTTTGGTGGTAAAGGCTTAGAAAGTTTCTTGGAGATTGATTTACGCAACTCTGAATCCATCTTCCTATTTGTACATACTCTCAGCAATACAGGCCCAAGTTGTCGAAATCCCCAATTAAGTGAATAATCCAAATCCTCAAGAGAAAGAACTTCCCGGCTAGGAATTGAATGTGCATCTGCAATCATCAAAGGATCTACTTTTTGTGGCATAGCAAAAAGTGTTTCGAATTCATCAATGGGATCTGTACTTAATTCAATTTGCTGAAAGATGCCGCCTCCACCGTTATCTATCAACAACACTACCAATGGAGAGGTCTTCTGATTCGCTAATAGCCAGCCATTAGTGTCATGAATAAGTGCCAAATCTCCAGTCACCAAAACAAGAGGCCTATCAAACGAAAGTCCAACTGCTAAAGAAAGCGTGCCATCAATCCCTGAAGCACCTCTAAATCCAAAACAATGCCTGTCAAGGGCCCCGTCTCCCAAGAACTTAATCCAATCTCTTATTGGGCTACTAGCTGCAAGCATTACAGGAATATCTTTTGGGATAAGACGAGGCAACCATCTAGCCAAAGAGGGTTCAGTAATAGTCCCTTTCAAAGGCAATTCATCATCTAATAAGCGCTGAACATGCATATCAACCTTTAACCATTCATCCAAAAAAGGTTTTTCAGCAGTTTTAGAAGTGAAGACTTTTTTCGAATGATTGATTTTTGCAATCCAGTTAACAAGTCCTCCATCCCATTGCATAGAAAGACCTAAAGGGTCCAATTTTCTATTTTCGCCTTCAGTAATAAGGACTTGATTACCTCTTATCTTTCTAATCCAGCTTTCAAGATTACGACTAGCGGGCATTGGTCCTAGGCGTAAAAGCTGAAGACCTTCCTCAGGTAATCGAAGCTGAGATGGAATTAGAAGATCCCAAGAATGTATTAGGCCAGGGAAATCAAAAGGTACTCCAGAAAGAGGGTCTGCAAAAACTGGCCATCCACTCAAATTTTGCCAAAAACTCAGTGCATCTTGAAATTCTCCGATCCTGGGGGTTAATCCTCTCCAAGGGCCAACGATAATTACGCCTGGCATTGCAGGGTCTAGCATTGGAGGAGATTTATCAAGAACCTCAAAAGAGGTTTCTTGTTCATTCAAAGGGAGAGCTTTTTCATTAGAAGCAGAAGACAACCATCGAATAAGTATTTTTGATTGTTCCTCCTGACTTGGATGCAAAGGCTCCTCAAAAGGAAGATTGATATGAACTGGACCAGCATGCTGATGAGCCTTTCTCCATGCTTGATCTACTAATTCATGCAAGGCACTTTCACTTAAAAAATGAATGCCTTGCTTAGGGGTGTTGAAAAAAGCTCTACATACCGATTGAAGAAAATCTTCTTGATTCACTGTTTGGTTTGAACCACAATTTTTCAACCGAAAAGGGCGATCAGCAGTTAACAACAACAATGGTTGGCAAGACAGATCTGCTTCTATGGCTGCAGGAAGAAGATTGGCAACCGCCGTGCCTGAAGTAGTAATAACAGCAGTTGCCAATCCACTAGCAGTACTTTTACCAAGAGCACAAAAAGCGGCTGACCGTTCATCTATGGATGTCTTTAGGCTTATAGAACCCTTCCTTCTTAATGCACCTGCAGCAAGAGCAAGGGGGCCCGATCGACTCCCAGGGCACAGGACAATATCCTTCATTCCTTTGGAATTAAAGGCATCGAGCAATTTGAGCGCTATATCAAAATTGTTCTTTGCTAATGACAGGAGCCAGTCCTCAACTAATGCGATCCTCGGACACCATGAACCTTTGATGCATTTACAAGAAAAACTTTCATGTCTTCTAACCAAACAGCACCCACAAAAAAACCAAGTCCTTCCTGGAAAAACCTTTTAATTTGCGTGGTAATTGCAATTTTTTTACGTTGGCAAATTATTGAGCCCCGCTGGATCCCCTCAGGATCGATGCTTCCTACTCTCAAGATTCAAGACAGAATATTGGTTGAGAAGGTAAAACCTCGACTAAAGAGAAAACAAAACAAAGCACTCAAAAAAGGAAATATTGTAATTTTCCACCCTCCTGAAAAACTTGTAAATGTTGGATATGACTATGACTCTGCACTAATAAAAAGAGTTGTTGGTACTCCCGGAGATCTAATAGCTGTTCATGAAGGTAAATTATTTCGTAATGGCAAATCAGTTCAAGAGATATGGCTAAAACAGCCAATTAATTATGAAATGGATGAAATAGAAGTCCCAAAACACCAACTATGGGTACTAGGAGATAATCGCAACAATAGTCTCGATTCACATATCTGGGGTCCATTACCCGAGGAAAGAGTGATAGGGACTGCTATCTGGAGATATTGGCCACTAACAAATTTTGGACCAATTCGGTTCCCCACCCAAGAAAATGATTGAGCCTTTGACCTTATTGCTCTAAGGTCAACTGTAGTGCCTGAGATGACACCTGGATGATAAACCCTGAGTTCCTAACTACTGACAACAACGATGGTCAAGAAGGCAATGGACTTGTTCAGTATCTGCAAGATCAATCTCCAGACGTTCTTCAAAGAGTTGCAAAGTCTGCCAGTAGTGATATTCAAGAAATCATTAGGCACAATGTTCAAGGATTACTTGGCATGCTTCCTGGTGAGCAGTTTGAAGTAAAAGTAACTGCTAATAGAGACAACCTTGCAAATATGCTCGCTTCAGCAATGATGACCGGCTACTTCCTCAGGCAAATGGAGCAAAGGAAAGAGCTTGAAGAATCAATGTTTTCAGATGAAGCTATGGAAGTTAAACCTGAAGATCTTGATCTTTAAAGGACTTCGTTGGATTTAAAGGCACTACTCCTAGTCTCAATAAACTTTCATCCAGACCACCAAGAAATCCCCAACTTCCATCTGACTTTGCCCAAGGCCTTTTATTTATATCATCTTTTAATCTTTTCAACTTACTGCGATTAAAAACAAGAGGTGCAGAAAAGTGCGCTGAAACAAGCCAATTAATTCCATTTAACTTTTCCAACTCTTCTAGCCAATTAACAAATGTCATCTGTGCTCTAGGAAATACCAATCTCTCTATAACAGGAGCCAGCTGAATCAAAGGCTCCCTAACTCCTAGTAATTCATTTGCAGCATCCTGCCAGTCATCTTTCCAAGCAAAAGGAAAGACTCCAAAATGAGCCTTGGAGCTGCGAAGGCCCCTAGAAAAGGAATAGCGAATAACTTCCTTTAATGGAGGTATATCAAGACATGCTGGTCTTAAAAATGAAGCAAATAGAACTAATCTTGCCCATCCTTTACGACGTGCATTTATAGAATCTTCTAAAGGCTCGTCACCACGATCTCTTGCATGAAAAAGCAATGGAGTTGGATCCAGATCAAAGATCTCCGGTGGCTCACTACTTATACCCACTAACGAATCAGTAACCATAAGTGCACCTGAGGGTTTATGAAAGCAAGCAAGTTCTTGAAAACTACCTAAACCTATATCTATGGGACCTAAAGATATCCAAGAGCATGAATCTTTATGAGGGAAGCCATCTTTAACAAGGATCTTTGTGCGTGGTCTCCATGGAATCCCCAACCATCCAGAAGGCAAGGTTAAAGGAAAGCTCCATTGACCAGGGCAAACCCAAACCTCAGCTTTAGGGAAAGCTCTAGCCATAGCAGGCAAAGAAATTTTATGTTCTAGTCCTGAAGCAGTAGGAAGAACAATTGTGAGCACAGGCCCATACTTCTTTTCGAGTTGAGCCAAAGCCTCACATAGTTCAGCAGTTGGAGGTAGAGGATTAAAAAGCATCAAACCCCCAGAAACTTTTACTACCGTTAATCGAATTGGAACAGCTACGTAATAAAGGCCTTGAAGCTGTTCAAAACTCCAAATTTGATTTGGGATAATTTCTTTAACCAATGTGGATCTTTTCCCGTAAGGATAAAGAGGAAATAATGGCCACCAAGGCCATGAATTTCGACTCAATGAGACGTTCTTAGTTACTTCGGGAGAGGGCGTTTTCACTCGACTAAGAGATAAAGCTTTTATTCTTTAGAATGCCGTATTTAGGGGCAAATAAAAAAGCCATGAGAAAAAGAATTGTCTGAACTAATACTATTGCCCCACCGGTTTCTATGTCTGACCAAAAACTTATATAAACACCTAGAAGACTTGATATAACACTACTAATAACTGCTAAAATAATCATCCTATCAAACCTGTCTGTAAGCAAATAAGCGGTGGCTCCTGGAGTAACAAGCATTGCCACTACTAAGATTATTCCAACAGTTTGTAATCCTGCAACAGCAGTTAAAGACAATGCAGACAATAAAAGATAATGCAAGAAACCAGTGTTAATTCCTATAGAACGAGCATGCGTTGGATCAAAGCAATAAAGCACAAGATCTTTTCTAAAAAGGGTCAAAGCAATTAAAACAACTACAGAAATAATTAGTGTTTGTCTCAAATCATTAGAAGATATCCCTAAAGGACTACCAAATAAAATATGCATCAAGTCAATGTTGCTCTTGATTTTTGAAACCAATACCAAACCAAGTGCAAAAAACCCTGTAAAAACAAGTCCAATAACAGTATCTTCTTTTACTCTTGATTTCTGTTTAATAAATCCAATAAGGGTTACAGATCCAACCCCAAAAACAAAAGCCCCTAAAGAAAAAGGCAAACCCAAGGCATAAGCTACAACAACTCCTGGCATTACTGAATGAGATACTGCATCTCCCATAAGCGCCCATCCTTTCAAGGTCATATAACAAGACAGCAAACCGCATACACTGCCCACTAGAGCACTGACCACAAGTGCTCTCCTCATGAACTCATGACTAAGAGGTTCAATCACAAAAGAGGCTGGGGAATTAGTAGTAAAACCAAATAGTTCAATCATTCCTTTATGGTTCGATAGATGTCGGTCCAGAAAGCAAATCTGGCGGCACCCCTCCAAAGGTCATGGTTAAATTTTCTGATGTAAACACCTCAGATGTTTTTCCATATGCCAAAACAGTCTTATTGATCAAAACTACCAAATCACAAAAGTCCCTCACATGGCTCAAATCGTGAGTTGAAATTAATATCGAATGTCCCTCATTCCTAAATTGAAGAAATAGATCAGCCATCAATTTCTCAGTCCTAATGTCAACGCCAGTAAATGGCTCGTCCAATAGAAGAACCGAAGCTCTTTGAGCAATTGCACGAGCTAAAAAGGCTCTTTTTCTTTGCCCCCCAGACAAAGCTCCTATAGGCCTATTTCTCAAATCAAGGAGTTCGACTCTTTCAAGAGCATGAATAACGGCCTGCCTATCAGACTCTCTAGGAATTCTAAAAAGATTCATAGCTCCATAACGACCCATCATCACAACATCCCAAACACTTACTGGAAAGGAACAATCAATACCCTCACTTTGAGGTACATAAGCAACAGCTTGCTCTCGTTGAGCTTGCTGAACAGAAAGACCATTTATTCGTATTTTTCCTCTCGATGGCCTCACAAATCCCATTAAAGCCTTAAAAAATGTTGATTTACCAGCACCATTCATTCCTACTAAACCACATATACACCCAGCATCTAAATTTAAACTTGCGTCATAGAGAGCAACAGTACCGTTGTAATCGACGCAAAGTTGATCTGCCTCAATTCGAAAGTGATTCAATAGGGTTGAAGATTGTATTTTTCTCATCGCCTTCAATCGCTTGAAACAACCAATCCATCTAAAATAAGCTCAACATTATGTCTCATTAAACGAAGCAAAGTTGGAGCTGGACCATCTTCCTTAGAAAGAGAATCGACATAAAAAATTCCTCCAAACTTTGCACCAGTAGATTCAGCGACTTCTAATTGAGCTTTAGAACTCACAGTACTTTCGCAGAAAATCGTTGGGATATTTCTCTCCCTAATAATCCTCATCAATCTCAGCATCCGTTTTGGTGTGACCTGACTCTCGGCATTCACTGGCCAAAGATATGCCTCATCCATATCGTAATCCCTAGCCAAATATGTAAATGCTCCTTCACAAGTGACCAATACCCTCTTTTCAGATGGGATGTTGCTCATAGCGGAGCGGAGCTCATCATCTAATTTTCTAAGCTTTTTTTTGTAATTAATTCCGTTGCGAGCAAAGCTATCGGCTCCTCTTGGATAAGCCTTGCTGAATTCAACAACTAGTCGATCTACATATTGAATGACTCTCTTTGGTGACATCCACATATGCGGGTTTGGTTTACCCGCATACACATCATCCGCAATTAGGAATGGTTCAATACCTTCACTCAAAACCACACGTGGCACATCGCCAGCTGCAGCAACGAATTTATCTGCCCACAATTCCAAACCAAGGCCATTCTCAACTATCAAATCAGCCCTAGAGGCCTTAACAAGGTCACTTGGAGTGGGGTTATAACCATGAACCTCTGCCCCAGTTTTTGTAATTGACTGAACTTCTAAAAGCTCTCCTGCAACATTCTTAGCCATGTCAGCAAGAACTGTAAAAGTAGTAATAACTAGAGGCCTATCTTTTTGACTTCTCTGTGCTGGTTGGGTAAGGGATCCAGAGCAACCACCCATAACAAGCATTAGGAGCAGGTAAACAGAAGCAACTGAAATGGTCTTAAAACAGTTCTTTTGCACAAAAAACCTCACCAAGCAATAAGCCTTAAGCTTGCAGAGCAATTATGGACCAATACAGTCAACAATTATTTAGTTGGATTAATATGGTCTCTAAGCAAAAGCTGATTATCAAAAGAAATAATTTTTAGATAACTAAGGAATAAGAGCAACAGGAATAGCCCGCTCTTTAAGCCAAACACTTGATTGCTTTAAGAAAGCTGACCAATCAACACGCTCCTCATCTGCAGCTTTGGAAACAAGCTGAGGGGCTTGATTCTTCAATGCATCAAGGTCGGGCTCTGCAACTCCATTATTTAAGGCCAACCAATCAGCCATGGAACGCCCAACAACTCTTGTCAAATAAGCCGCATTAAGAGCCTGAAGGGAACCGGCAGCAAACCAACTAGTTCCGTCCAACTTCGCGGCAGCAAGGAGAGCTTGACCACTCCACTCCACTACCCCTTGAGCCAAGGCTGCCCCAGCTAATTGTCTAGCTGCAATCTGTAAGACCTCTGGCTTCCATGAACATCCCCAAATCTTGGTCATATCTTTAATCATTAATCCATTGACAACTGCAACTGAAAGAAGGTCTGTAGTGGCAACTGGTGAAGCAAAAACTGCTCCAGCAACTAGCCATTGTGATCTCAATTGAACACTCTTAAAACGTTCTCTTCTTAGATTCTCTAGTTCTGCTTGCCAACTCAAATGCAACCTTGAAAGCAATCTTTGTTTTGTGATATCCAGATTCTTCTTTGGATTCTCTAAAAGACGTCTAACAGGCAAGAATGATTTCTGCAAATCGTTACTATCTTCACTTTCTAGTAGCCGGAGAACTCGTCCTGTCCATCTATGAGGCAATTGAGCATGTAACGCCCTTTTCTCATCTAACCAAGTCAATGACTCATCCCAAGAAACAACTACCCAAGCAGGTTGATTATTAGGAACTTGCTCTAACCAAATCAGATCAGCTGCCCTTAAAGGCAAGGGTAAGAAGTACAAAAGTGCATCCTTCTCATGAAATTGATCTGGCCAATGCCAAGATTCATCTGCTAGCGGAAGAGGACTAGACCAGCAAAAATTTAGAGAATTATGAGATTCAAAAGCCGCTTCAACTACAGACTTTTCCGGTAAAGCTCCACCAACTGATGTAACCAATGCAAGACTCTGGGGCCCTGACATTGAGATGATTTTCTGGAGTTCATCACTGCGCTCTTTATTTGTTTCATGGATGCTGTCTTGGTCTAAAGACTCAAAGTCTTGAAGAACCTTCTGACATCGATTCACCCAACCTTGCAAGGTATTTGGAGCCTCAAACCTTGCGGCAATCGGCTTAGAAAGCCACCAAATTCCCGCTCCTGCTGCGAAAAGACCAAGGCCTCCTCCTGGTATGTGAACAAAGTCATTTAAGAACCACTGACCCAAAATTAATGTCGATATAACAAAACCCACTCGAACAAATTGAGAAGAAGGTCCGATCAAAAAGCCTTGAGGCAGGGATGAAAGTTTCACTTCGCTTATGCGTATATCATTTTTTTAGCTCAATTAGCGACGAAGGCAAATTTTGATTTCATGACTCTTAGAAGAAGGTCACATATCAGTCACCAAAGTAAAAACGCCTATTAGCAATCAATTTGAAGACTTTTGATTCTTGGCTTTTAAGTGAATTACTGCGATCTTCTTTAAAGATAGTCGCCACGGCCTTCTACCATGAGTGAAAATTTCGGATAAAAGAAGGCAGAAAGGCATGACGGATTCATACGGAGATCCGCAACAAAGATTCAGATCCTCCGACGGATCTAGAGAAGGTGGCCGTGGTGGCTTCCGAGGTGGACGAGGGCCTGGGGGGCGAGAAGGAGGAGGAGGTTTCCGAATTCGCCTTAGTGACAATGAAATGCGTGCGGCAAGAGCACTCCAAGAAGCTTTTAACCTTCGCTCCACTGTTGCGGTACTGGGTTTTGCAATTCGTACCCTCGGATTAATGCTTGAAGAAGGAAAGCTAGAAACCCTGCTGCATGAATACAAATCACAAGGCAATCAAAGAACTGGAGGAAAAGGTGACTCCAATCCTTCTAATAAGCGTCGATTCGAAGATTCAAAAGGACGAAATGAACCGCGGCCCAACCCTTTTGCTCGACCAGAAAAACCTCAACCATCTATAGAACAGTCAAGAAACGAAGCTGTTGACCCCAAAGAAGCGGAAGAGGCTTCAACTGAAGCCGTGGATCCTGGAATTGACGGCCTTCTCCCTTCCGACTCTCCTTCAGAGCCTCAAGAAACAAATAAATCAGAGGAATCTTCAATTATTGAGAAAGAAAAGAGCCAACAAGCTCCTAACGAGGATTAAGCAATGGGACGCCTGCGAGTCCTCTCCGGCGTCCAGCCAACCGGTGCATTGCATCTAGGTAATTGGCTTGGAGCCATACGGAATTGGGTTGATCTGCAAAAAAGCCATGAAACATTTTTTTGCGTTGTAGATCTACATGCAATCACATCTCCCCATAACGCAGATCAACTATCAAAAGACTCACTATCAACAGCTGCTCAGTACATAGCGTGTGGAATTGATCCCTCCGAATGCACAATCTTTATACAAAGCCATGTAAAAGCTCATAGTGAGCTTTGCTGGTTACTGAATTGTGTAACTCCGCTTAATTGGCTTGAAAGAATGATCCAATACAAAGAGAAATCAATAAAGCTTGGAGATAATGTCTCTGTAGGTCTTCTCGATTATCCAGTTCTCATGGCAGCTGATATTCTTCTCTATGACGCTGACTTAGTACCAGTAGGAGAAGATCAGAAACAACATCTTGAACTTGCTAGAGATATTGCTCAACAACGTATCAATGCAAGGTTTGGAAGTGAAGAAAAGCCAATTTTAAAAACACCAAAACCAATGATTCTAAAAGAAGGTTCACGAATCATGAGTCTCACTGATGGAAGAACAAAAATGAGCAAGAGCGCAGAAAACGACAGCAGCAGGATTAATCTATTAGACCCTCCAGATCTAATAAAAAAGAAAATAAAGCGCGCCAAGACAGATGCACATTTAGGTCTCGAATTTGGGAACCCAGAAAGGCCTGAAGCTGATAATCTATTAGGAATATATGCAATACTAACTGGGCAGAATAATGATTCCGTTAAGTCCGAATGTTCTCAAATGGGTTGGGGTAAATTTAAACCCTTACTTACGGATGCGACTATATCTGCACTTGAGCCAATTCAACTTCGGTACAAAGACCTTATAGACAATCCTGAGGAGTTACATAAAGTTCTGCAGGAAGGACGAGAAAAAGCCGAATCAGCTGCCGAGGGAACCTTGCAAAGGGTGCGCAATGCCCTTGGATTCTTATCTATTTAATTTAAACCTACTTAAAAACAAGAGATTACTTACTAATGCCTTTAATCACCCTGCCAGATGGAAGCAAAAAGCATTTCCATAATGATGTTTCAACTATGGAAGTTGCCAATAGCATTGGTCCTGGACTTGCCAAAGCAGCAATTGCAGGTTGCGTAAATGGAAACCTCATTGATACCTGTATACCCATAAAGAATGATTCAAGTTTAAATATAATTACAGCCAAAGATAAAGAAGGAATAGAAACAATCAGGCATTCATTTGCGCACCTAATCGGGCATGCGGTCAAGCAACTATATCCACAAGCAAAAATGGCAATCGGGCCGATCATTGAAGATGGTTTTTACTACGACATATCATATAAGAAGCCTTTCACCCCAGATGATTTGAGTGCGATCGAATCAAGAATGGAAGAACTAATAAGAAGTAATTACGATGTAAAAGTAAAAGTAGTGTCAAAGGAAGAAGCTATTAATACTTTTACGGAAAGGGAGGAGCCTTACAAACTAGAGATTATAAAAAATATCGGAGAAAATGAAGAGATAAAGCTCTATTACCATCAAGAATATGTTGACATGTGCAGAGGTCCACATGTTCCAAATACTATTCATTTGCGTTCATTCAAATTAATGAAAGTTTCAGGGGCATATTGGAAGGGAGATTCAAACAATGAGATGTTGCAAAGAATATATGGAACTGCCTGGTCAACCTCAAAAGAACTTAAAGAGTACCTACAAAGACTTGACGAGGCAGAGAAAAGAGACCATAGAAAAATAGGCAAGCAAATGACATTATTTCACACTCAAGAGGAGTCTCCAGGAATGATCTTCTGGCATCCAAAGGGGTGGGCTATATATCAAGTATTGGAACAATATATTAGGGGTATATTAATACTTAATGGTTACGAAGAAATTCGCACTCCTCAGGCAGTAGATAGAACACTATGGGAAAGATCAGGGCATTGGGAGAAATTTAAGGATGAAATGTTTACCACAACCTCAGAAAGCCGTGAATATGCGATTAAACCAATGAATTGTCCATGTCATGTACAAGTTTTCAATCAAGGTCTAAAAAGCTATAGAGATTTACCTATAAGGCTTGCTGAATTTGGTTCTTGCCATCGAAATGAGCCTTCTGGTGCCCTTCATGGACTAATGAGAGTACGTAATTTTGTGCAAGATGATGCCCATATTTTCTGTGGTGAGTCTCAGATTCAAAGTGAAGTTTCATCATTCATTGATTTAGTATTTATGGTATATAAATCATTTGGATTTGATTCGATACTTATAAAGTTATCTACTAGACCCACCAAAAGGGTTGGCAGTGAGGAAATCTGGGACAAATCAGAGAAGGCATTAGCCGATGCATTAGATGCAAAAAAACTCAAATGGGAATTATTGCCAGGTGAAGGGGCATTTTATGGCCCTAAAATCGAATTTTCTTTGAAAGATTGTATTGGCAGAGTCTGGCAATGTGGAACGATTCAGGTTGATTTTTCTATGCCAGAAAGATTAGAGGCCGCATACATTGACGAGGGAGGCAAAAGAAGAACTCCTGTTATGCTACATAGAGCAATATTAGGATCCTTTGAAAGATTTGTTGGAATATTAATTGAACATTATGCAGGTCGTTTTCCCGTTTGGCTAGCACCGATTCAAGTAGTTTTAATGGGTATAACCGATAAGAATGCAGACTACTGCGAAGAAATCTACAACAAACTTATAAAGAAAGGATATCGAGCAGAGTTGGATTTAAGGAATGAGAAGATAGGCTTTAAAATAAGAGAGCATACTTTGCAAAAAATACCATTTCAAATAATAGTTGGAGATAAAGAGCAAGATAACAAAAGTATTCGAGTAAGAGCATTAAATGGGGATGATCTTGGCGAGATCACTCTTGAAAGTTTCATATCTCTCATAGAATCCGAGGTAGCCAAACTAGGCAGGGTTCAATAATTAGTGACTAAAAGGAATAAAATCGCAAAAGCCATCTTCATCTTGGCATTTAAACCTATATGCAAGCAGCGATTAAGTCCTATATTAGACAAACAAAAACACATTAGTTCAACTTAACAAGTTCTCTACTTAATTCATATTAATGTCAGTTTCCACAAGCCTACTTGCAGGAGATATCGGGGGGACAAAAACTCTTCTCGCAATCTATAGCTGTAATAACAATCTTATTCAAGAATATAAAAAGAAATATTCTTCCTACAAATGGGAATCACTCGAAGATATAATCACTGATTTCCTATTAGGGTTACCAAAAAGACTAAAGAAACCAAATCATGGTTGTATTGCTGTCGCTGGCAAAGTAAGCGAAGAGACTACTCAACTTACAAATTTATCATGGACCATAAATAAGGATCGGCTTTGCAAGGCAATTAAAATTAAAAACCTAGAGATTATAAATGACTTTGCTGTATTAGTTTACGGATTACCATTCTTAACTAGCAATCAAATAGTAGAAATCCAAGCATCAAAGAATACAAACTGTCTAGAAGATACCTTTGCAATTATTGGAGCAGGAACAGGTCTAGGTGTTGCTAGAGGTTTAAAAATAAAAAATGAACTGTTTGCTTTACCTAGCGAAGGAGGACATGCTGAGTTCTCTCCACGAAATCATGATGAGTGGGAACTTGCAAAATGGCTAAAAAAAGAGCTGAAAACGAGCCGATTATCTATTGAACGAATAGTTAGTGGAACGGGATTAGGTCACATTGCCAGATGGTTGATTATCACAAAAAATCTCACTTCTCATCCACTAAACGACCTCGCAAGAGATTGGAATCCAAACAAAGAAAAAAACCCCAGCCAAAAAGATCTTCCTGCTCTTGCGAGTCAATACGCCCAAGATGGAGATCCAACAATGAGAAAAGCACTTGAAATGTGGCTTAGTGCTTATGGGTCCGCAGTTGGGGATTTAGCATTACAAGAACTCAGCTGTGGAGGGATTTGGCTAAGCGGAGGTACGGCCTCTAAACAGATAAATGGCCTTCGTTCAAGCGCATTCATAGATGCACTGCACAACAAAGGGCGATTTAAACCTTTTTTGAAGGACCTACCCATAACAGCCATTGTTGATCCAGAAGCAGGTTTGTTCAGTGCGGCCTGTAGAGCTCGCATAATTGCTGAGCTAAATGGGAAACTAGACTGAGAAGATAAATAAGAATGGCGCAGCCGCGCATTGGTCACAAAGTATTGGTGGACGTTCCTTCCACTACAGCGAACCTTGGGCCAGGGTTTGATTGCTTAGGAGCAGCACTTGATCTCAATAATCGCTTTGAGATGAGGCGAATCGAGGGCAATGGAGAAAGATTTGAACTGATTATGGAAGGAACAGAAGGAAGCCATCTAAGAGGAGGTCCAGAAAACTTGGTTTATAGAGCAGCTCAGAGGGTTTGGAAAGCTGCCAACCAAGAACCCTTTGGCCTAGAGGCTCGCGTAAGGCTTGCCGTACCTCCTGCAAGAGGATTAGGGAGCAGCGCAACAGCAATAGTTGCTGGTCTTGTAGGAGCAAATGCACTTATAGGCAATCCCCTACCTAAAGAAAAGCTCCTTGAGCTTGCAATAGATATTGAAGGCCATCCTGACAATGTTGTTCCCTCGCTATTGGGAGGTTTATGTATAACCGCAAAAGCAATCTCTGAACGCTGGAGGGTTGTCAGATGTGAATGGCTAAGTTCAATAAAAGCCGTGGTAGCAATTCCTTCGATTCGACTAAGCACAAGTGAAGCCAGAAGAGCAATGCCTAAGACAATTCCCATTGAAGATTCTGTAGTCAACCTTGGAGCCTTGACACTTCTTCTGCAGGGGCTAAGGACTGGACATGGGGACCTGATCGCGGATGGAATGCATGACAGACTTCACGAGCCCTACAGGTGGCGCTTAATCAAAGGAGGGCTTGCTGTAAGAGAAGCTGCGATCTCTGCAGGCGCTTGGGGTTGCGTTATCAGCGGAGCAGGGCCCAGCCTGCTAGCACTTTGCCCAGAAAGCAAAGGTCAAACGGTGAGCATCGCAATGGTTAAAGCTTGGGAATCAAATGGCGTAGCTAGCAGGGCACCTGTTTTAAACTTGCAAAGAGGAGGAAGCCAATGGCATCCATGCAATAATGAGTAGAATTACTCACCTTCCGCACCTGCGGCTGATAAGTTCTTAAGGATTCAATTTCTTCCATGGACGCCAACTTGCCCATATCGGCCGCGTCCTCTGCGACTTTCCCCTGGCTCACTTTGATTGTCTTGCTGCCTTTAGCAGGAGCTTTAATAATGCCTTTATTGCCCGAGCAAGAGGCTGCAAAGGAAGAGACCAGATCGCAGACACCCCGAAATCTTGCGATATCTGTCTTATTGGCAGATTTTTTGTTAATAGTGCTTGTTTTTAGCAAGTTCTTTGACCAGCAAGAAAGTGGCCTTCAATTAGTCGAGAGAGTTAGCTGGATTAAATCAATCGGGCTTGAATGGTCATTAGGAGTAGACGGCCTTTCAGCGCCTTTAGTATTGCTCAGCGGACTAATTACTCTTCTATCCGCCGCAGCCAGTTGGAAAGTAACAAACAAATCTAGACTTTACTTTGCTTTATTACTGGTTCAGGCCTCAGCACAAGCTTTAGTTTTTTTATCACAAGACTTTCTTTTATTCTTCCTCTCTTGGGAATTAGAACTTGTTCCAGTATACCTTTTAATTGCTATTTGGGGAGGGAAAAGGAGGCTATATGCAGCAACTAAGTTTATTCTTTATACCGCACTTGCATCTTTACTTATACTTATAAGTGGTCTTGCTTTGGCCTTCTCAGGTCCAGAATTCACATTAAACTTAAGCGAGCTAACAGAACTCTCTAAAAATGGCAGCTTCGGCTTGCTTTGTTACTTGGGCTTCTTAATTGGATTTGGAGTAAAGCTACCTATTTTTCCATTACATACTTGGCTTCCTGATGCCCATGGGGAAGCAAATGCTCCTGTTTCAATGCTTTTAGCAGGTGTACTTTTGAAAATGGGTGGATATGCTTTACTGCGTTTCAATGTTCAAATGCTTCCAGAAGCGCATATAGTCATCGCGCCGGCCCTTATTGTTATTGGGATAGTAAATGTTATATATGGAGCCTTAAATGCATTCGCACAGGATAACGTAAAAAGACGTATTGCTTGCAGTTCAGTAAGTCATATGGGGTTCGTTCTCCTTGGAATAGGAGCAATTGATGCTCTCGGTATAAGTGGGGCAATGCTTCAAATGATTAGCCACGGACTTATAGCAGCCGCAATGTTTTTCATTACCGGGTCATTTTATGAAAGGACAAAAACACTCTCTATCCCAAACATGGGAGGGCTTGCAAAAGTTCTACCTATAACCTTTGCATTTTTCCTAACTACTTCATTAGCTTCTCTAGCTTTACCTGGAATGAGTGGCTTTGTTAGCGAAATAACAGTATTCCTTGGCATTACAAGCCAAGAGATCTTTACTTCTTTTTTCAGATCAATAACTATTGTACTTTCAGCGATAGGGCTGGTCCTTACACCGATTTATCTTTTGTCGATGTGTAGGAGAGTATTCTTTGGCCCAAGAATCCCTGCATTAGCATTAATCGAAGACATGAATGTACGAGAATTGATTATCGGACTTTCACTGGTAATTCCCACACTGATAATTGGTTTTTGGCCTCGCATTGCCACTGAAATATATACTGCTTCAACAAATGGACTATCCACACGTCTACTTAGTCATACAGTAATTGCAAGTATTCAGAGCTTAAATGTCATTTAAGAAGATGCCTAAGAAAGAAAATAAAAGTCTCGATGCATTACTTGTAGGAAAAGGTTTGCCAAAATTTTCAGAAATAACTCCCGACAACATTGAAATTCAAATACCACAACTGTTAAGTAAACTGAGCATTGAGCTGACAAAATTAGAAAGAGCTCTTGAAAGCAAGTTTTCAACTGGTCAAAAATTATATTGGGAAGATGTTATAGATCCACTGGAAGCTATTAATGAAAACCTTAGATGGAGCTGGGGAGTTGTCTCACATCTCAATGCAGTATGCAATTCAAAGGAGCTCAGAGCCGTACATACTGCTAAACAACCAGAAGTTATTAGATTTTCCAATCGTTTAGGTCAAAGCAAAATCATCTATAAGGCTCTAGAAAACCTGAATAAAAACAATTCCAAACTGCTAAACCAGACAGAAAAGCGAATTCTTCAATCAGAACTTCTTTCGATGAAGAATAAAGGAATAGGTCTAAACAGAACCCAACAGCTGGAGTTCAACGCAAATAGCGAGAAGCTTGCTGAGCACAGCACTAATTTCAGTAATAACCTACTGGACGCGACAAAAAAATGGAGTCTTCTATTGACTAAGCCTTCTGATATAGATGGTCTCCCAGCACGAGCACTTGAAGTGCTCGCGCAATCCGCTAAAGAGGCTGGTGACCTATCAAAAGATGGAAACCTTCCTACACCAAAAGAAGGTCCTTGGAGGTTAAGACTTGACATGCCTATTTATATGCCGTTTATAACTTATGCAAAAAATAGATCACTTCGAGAGAAACTATACAAAGCCAATATCAGCAAAGCCAGTAAAGAAGATTCGAATAACCAGCCATTAATAAATGAAATCCTTTCCTTAAGGGAAAAACAAGCCAATCTGCTGGGATATAAGAACTGGGCAGAGTTAAGTCTTTCAGAAAAGATGGCAGAAAATATAGATGCCGTAGAAGAGTTGATTGAAGAGCTTAGAACCGCTGCACTCCCAGCGGCAAAAAGGGAGCTTTCCGAATTAAATGCATTTGCAGAAAAAAATACCGATGGACCATTTTCTGAAATCTCTGCATGGGATCTAAACTATTGGTCAGAACAACTTCGACAACATAAATTTGACTTAGATCAAGAAGCTCTTCGTCCTTGGTTTCCCTTACCAAAAGTACTTAAAGGACTTTTTGATCTATGTAATAGGTTGTTTGACATCTCAATAGTTCTAGATGAAAGCGAAGATATACCTATATGGCATAAAGATGTGCAATTCTTCAGAGTAAAGAACCAAGATGGTGAGGATATAGCTGCTTTTTATCTAGATCTTTATAGTCGTCCAAAAACCAAGCGAAGTGGCGCATGGATGGATGAATGCTTGATTAGAAGCAAATCTAAGGATGGTGAGATAATTCTTCCTGTCGCGTACTTAATATGCAATCAAACCCCGCCTTTAGGAAATGCACCTAGCTTGATGAGCTTTGACGAAGTCGAAACTCTCTTCCATGAGTTTGGGCATGGCCTACAGCACATGTTGACCTCGATTGACTACCCCAAAGCCGCAGGAATTAACAACATTGAATGGGATGCGGTAGAACTTCCAAGCCAATTCATGGAGAACTGGTGCCTAGAACGAGGAACACTCCTTGGGATGGCACGGCATTGGAAAACAAATGAACCTCTACCCGAAAAAGAATTCAAGAAGCTTGTACAAAATCGAAAGTTCAATTCAGGGTTGTCTACATTGCGACAAATTCATTTTGCTTTAACGGACTTAAAACTTCATAGCGTTTGGAATCGGACCTTAGGGGAAACGCCAGATGAGTTGAGACGTGAGATAGCAAAATATACAACCGTTATGCCACCTATTAAAGAAGATCAATTTCTCTGCTCCTTCTCACATATTTTTGCTGGAGGTTATGCAGCCGGATATTATTCTTACAAATGGGCAGAGGTGCTTAGTTCTGATGCTTTCTCCGCTTTTGAAGAAATTGGACTAGAGAACTCTGAATCAATCAAAGCTAAAGGAATACATTTTAAAAAGACTGTTTTAAGTTTAGGAGGAAGCATTTCTCCAGCGGAAGTGTTCGAACTATTTAGAGGGAGGCCTCCACATACAGAAGCTCTAATTAGACATTCAGGATTTTCTAATGAAGTTGCTAACTAGTAATCATATCTACCAGAAAACTGAGAGCTTTTGGATTAGTTATCAACCCACGATGAGTCTTCGCAGGAAGTGCTTGCCTCCTTCCACAAGGAAGTATTGCCTCCCAACCAGGAAACACCATTAAGTCCCAAGGGGTAAAAAAACTTGAGCATGACAAACTTTCCAGAAGAGTAATATCTTGATTCAACTGGCCTAAGAGAGCACTTCCTCTCTTCATGTCTGCCACTCCAGCAAACAAAAACCGAGGCATTAGTTGGGCTAAAAAAGTCCCATGGTGAGGAGTTCCTATAGTAATGAATTTTTTTGTCCTATAAGCACCTCCCATTTCCTGCAACCAAATACGAGCTACGATTCCACCCATTGAAAAGCAAACAAGATCAATTGGTCGATCTGATCCATAATGCCTACATATCTCATCATCTAATTTCACTGCGAGAGATCTTAATGGAATCCTCCCAAATTCATGTTCAAGATTCGGTGCAAGAATCGGGCGTTCTGATTCAGGAAGAAGTTTTCTAAGCTCAACAAAAAGACTTGGATCATTCCATAGTCCATGCACAAAAACTAAAGGTCTACTTTCAGTTGACATATACTAGAAAGTGAATCCGTTCCGAGTCCTTTCCACAGAAACGGTTCCTTCAAAACCAGGAACTGGAGGAGAGCATTTACTTAAACAGACTCGCATTGGAATAAGCCCATAAAGCTCTTCTAATCGAAGACAAATTTGATCAGAGAAATATTCGATCGTATGACAATCCAAACTTAATGCCAACTTCTGAATAGCTTTAATAGCCAGGCTGTAATCCGCTGTAGCTTCAAGGTCGTCATCCCTAGCTGCAACATCCAAATCCAACCTCAAAGTAAAATCTATACAAAACCATTGGCCGTTATATCTTTCCTCCTCTAGTACCCCTACATGTGCCCAGACCAACAGATCCTTGACATGAATTGCTCCGTTATGAAGATGATTGCTCACAACGGTAGATCTTTATGTGTGAAAGAAGATTCTCCGGAAACAAATGATCCAGCAATATGACCATTGCCTTGAAGTATATAGCGATAAGTAACTAATCCTTCTAAGCCAACAGGTCCTCTAGGTGGCAAAGTCTGAGTGCTTATTCCAACTTCAGCTCCAAACCCATAACGGAAGCCATCTGCAAAACGTGTGGAGCAATTGTGATAAACCCCGGAACTGTCAACGGCACGAAGAAACTTGTCAGCCGCTTTCTGATCGTTAGTAACTATCGCCTCAGTATGCCTTGATCCATACTCCGAGATATGTTCTATTGATTCGTCGATATTCGCGACAACTTTTATAGAAAGCACAAGATCAAGGTACTCTTTAGACCAATCTTTTTGGTCGGCAGGTTCTGAAACACCAAAAGACTGGCTAATAGAATCACCAAGCAAGCGTACACCTAGGGATTCAAAGACTGGAATAGCTTTTTCCAAAAAAGACTTCGCAATATCCCCATGAAGAAGCAAGGTCTCAATTGCATTACATGCTGCCGGATACTGCGTTTTACTATCAATGGCGATCTTAAGAGCCTGGTCTAAATCAGCATCACAATCTATATATAAATGACATATCCCATCTGCATGTCCGAGAACAGGTATGCGGGTATTGTCTTGTATAAAGCGCACTAACTCATTACTTCCTCTAGGAATAATTAGGTCTACCAAACCGTCTAATCTAAGCATGGCGAGACTTTCTTGACGAGTTGTCAAGAGACCTAATGAATTTGGATGTATATCTGAATCAGCTAAACCTTTTTGCAAGGTCTCCATAATTGCGGCATTCGTAAGGCTCGCTTCACTACCTCCTTTTAAAATAGCGCCATTCCCAGAACGAATAGCTAAAGAAGCTATCTGAATTACAGCATCAGGTCGCGCCTCAAAAATCACTCCCAAAACACCTAAAGGAACAGTGACTCTTTCAAGAACAAGTCCTGTAGATAATTCCTTATGCAGTTGACGAAGGCCTAAAGGGTCAGGTAATTCACCTACTTGAGCAACTCCTTCAACCGAAGCGATAAGCTTTTTAGCATCAAGCTTTAATCTTGCCATCAAGGAACTTGTAAGTCCTTCATCATGAGCTTTTTTCAAATCCTGCTTATTAGCATCAACAATCTTTTCTGAATTCTCCTTTAAAGCAGAGGCCATGGCAACCAAGGCATCCTTGCGCTGCCGATCGTCGGCTTGGCCCAATAGCATTGCTTTCTGACGAATGTTAGTAGCAAGCTCTAATAATTCAGAAGAAGGCTTAGGAACTTGAATAGAATTGTTCATAAAAGGAAAGAAGAACTTAAAGTCATCTCTTATTAGTAGCTATAGGGTGATTAAAAAAATGTCCCATAGCAAGTCGAGCAGCATCAAGGCAACAAAAACAATTACATGGGGATGGGTCATTACCATAGCCTCCTAAAGTCACCTTTCGCCGCAATCTCGCCTCTAACCAAGCTGCCAAAGGCACATGATCCCAGCCAGGAAATTCATGACACCCTCTTACAACACGAGAAGTTTTATCTATAGCGGCTGGCAAACAAAGTCCAACAAAATCAGCGTCATGAAATGGATCGATATCATGAACTTCACGACTAATTAAAACTGTTATGTAGCCAGGCATTGATCCCTGGGGGATTTCAATATCTGACTCAGCTAAGGTCTTCTCTTGATGGTCAAAGCGTGCCAATTTAATCGAATTACTATCAATATGTATTCCAATGAATTCAACCAGATCAAACATCAAAACCTCAGAAGCGGAAAAACATTTGAAGCTGACTTTGCCATGTTCCTTCATTATCAAGTGACCCAGCTACACCCAGATTAGGAGTCATTTGGTAAGTAAGAGTTCCCTGAGGAGGTATATCGTTTCGATTAGGTGTTGCCAATACAGAAAAATTAAATCTCTCAGTCAAATCAATTCCTACTTCTGTAACCCAAGCCCTTTCAGGAGGAGCAGGCCCTGTAGCTTCATCTTTAGAATTAGAATCAATGTCACTACTTTTTTCTTTACTCTCTGGAGTCACAAATGTTGGGTAAAGAGATAATTGCAGTCGATCACTAAAAGAATCTGAAATCGTACCTAAAACAGGAGAAAGAAGTGATCGGCCCAAAACAGTTGCGATCATCTCACTATCACCACCTCCAGAAAGTCCTGCCAAGGTATTACCACCAATCAAACCAAGAAGCTGTGCTCTTGGCATTGGTGGAGAACTCCTTAATTGAATATTCTCTGCAATACGATCTGCTGGGCCAGTAGCCTGCACCATAACTTTTACTAGACGAAAACCTCCTACTCCAAATGGTCCGGTACCATTTGAAGAAAACACATTTGAAGGCCCTAAATTATTATTACCTTCACCAACATTTTCAGCGACTCTACTCGTTAACGTAACATCGACATAAGGTATAAGACCAAGTGAAGGAGTAAATACAGCTACGTTTGGGGCCTTTCTATCCAAATTAAATGTTGTTGTAAAGAGATTTACTCGACCACCCAACAAGCGAACAACACCTCTTGGCTGCAAGGATGGACCCAGTGAACCATTTAAAGTAAGAAGTCCTTCTGCATTAAAATTAGCTAGAGGCTGAGATGTTATACGAAGATCGGGGCCTAATCTTAGTAGGAGATTATCGAAACTTAGAGATGAAACATTTGGAATACTAGCTCGAAGCATTTTACTTGCATTAGCCTCGACATCAGGGCCTAGCAGAACCAGAGGTTTCTCAAAATCCCATCCCTGTTCTTCATATTTTTTATAAGGAGTCTGCCCAAAATCAAGAGAACTAGAATTACTTTTAGGATCTTCTCCTTTTGGTGGCAATGGATTTCTATTTCTACTTGATACAAGTCCTGTTTTTCCAGGAGATATTGATCCATTATCAATGGTTAGATCTCCTCCAAATGTAGGTTTCAACAAGGATCTTGTTAAGATTAATTTACCAGTAATATCAACATTTGCGACAGGTAAATCTAGCCTTAAATCTCTCATCTTAAAAGTCAATGGTTGTCTTTCGATAGATGGCTTAAGTAAAGCAATTGCTCCTTTGCCAGACAAAAGTCCATCATCAGCAACACGACCCTCAAGGCTCTGTACCTCAAGGCGGTTAAAGTCAAAAATTACAGAAGTATTTAATTCACTTACCAATTGATCATCTAGCTTAATCTGACCATCTCTAATGACAAAATATCCGTTCGCTTTTGGCTCAGAATAAGTGCCACTAACTATTAATCTCATATGAGAGATACCAGACACAAGTTCAATACCTCCATCGCTTAAGTCCGTCAAGAAGTTTAATCCATCTCCATGACTCTCAGCTCTTAGGTCTATCGGTGATTTCGGGTCAATTGGCAAAGAGCCTTTTAACTTTATAGATTCAGTAGAAGATTCACTTCGAAATAATATGTCAACATCTAAAACTGACTTAGCGAATAGGATTTTGCCACGATCAAGCTTTAAAGAGTTTTCTCCAAGTTTTGCATTTTCAAGAATCAAGTCAGCAGATAAATCAATGTCTTCTTCTTTTCTCCTATATTTTCCTGCAAGGCCAATCCCTCCATATAAACTAGAAGGAACTGGTCCCACCAAAGACAAAAGAGAAAAAGGAATATTCAATATAGAGAAGGTACCTTCTCCTCCTTGTATAGGGCCATTAAAAGTTGCAACAAATGGACTAGAAGCACTCAACGATTGTCGTACTTGACCCTTACTCCATAGCTTTCCTTCAACGGCAAGAGAAAGGTTCAATTTCGAAAGATCAGGACCTGTGAGTTTTATATCTGCATCCAACTGACCTCGAAGATCTTGGGGGTCAAGAATCTGTCCATTAGGATTCTCATCTTGTTTCCTGAGAAAATCTTTTGAAGCTGAAATAGCTTTTAATTGCCCATCTATTGATCCTCCAAAAGTTTCCATTAGGAGTGTACCTAAATCCTTTGCAGTTCCTGAGGCAGGCAGTGTGCCTAGATTAATTTTTGGCAACTGCAATGCACTAACAGTTAGCCATTTTGCACTTACACCTCTGGCTTCTGCATTTGCATTTAATCGGCCTCCTACTACACCAGTAGTCTTTAAAGAAACTTCACCTATATCAGGAGGGAAGAGATCTCCATTAAGAGAGTAATACTTATCGACATAACTTCCTTCAAGCAAAGCCTTGCGAAGCTGTAATCCCATAATCATTGGATCACTGAATTCTAATTGACCTTCAAAAGATTGACGGCCTACATCTAACGAACCCTCGCCGCTAAGTTTCCCAAAAACCCTTTCAAAACGTTTGTGTGGTGGAATCGAAAACTCAACCCCATCTAATTTCAATCTTTCTGCCTCCCAGCTATAAACCCCTGGAAGTTTTCTTTGAGAACTTAACGATAGCCATCCATTCGCCCGCGTAAATCTCAGATTTTGCAATCGCCAACCATCTACAAACCCCGCCGAAAGTGTTGCAGGTATTACATCTCCTACAGGAGCCATTCGAAGAACACCACCAGCAGCATTCTCGGCCCTTCCCCTGAGATTGCCCCGCCAATCCTCCTGCAGACGCAGAGAGCCATATTGGGGGCTTTCCACGCGGACCAACAGATTAGGCCTAAGAGAAGACAGTTTCCCAAGTATCTGCCCCGAAGTGGTAAGAGTCCCTCCAATGGGAATACCAATCCCCTCTCCAAGCGGAGACAACGGAATAGAATTTAGAGACAAAACAGCATCAAGTTCTCCTAAGCGCAAACCAGCACCAGTCAATTTGACAGGTAATGCTGCCTTTAATTTTTGATCCTCATCACCAAAGTAATTAACCCTAAGTAATCCTGAAGGAGCTTTGGGAAGGTCACTTGATGAATTTAAAAGGAAATCTCCACCAAACTCAGCTGACCATAAACCATATTTCCATTCACTCCTTCTCAGATTAACTCTATCGCGACCACAACGAATACTCGTCTTTTGAGAAGCTATTGACTCCTTCATGGTAGACGTTTTTAGACTAAATTCATCTAATTTCAACCCCCCATTACATCTAACATTTCCATTCGCAATAGCAAAAGCAAAATCCCCTTCTAAAACCCCGTCTGATTGGAAAGGAACTATCCCAAATAGTTTTTGAAGAGATCCAAGCTTGAGATCATGAAAACGAGTACTCACCCTCATGTCATGCCTACCCCAACCACCTTGTCCTTTAAGAAGTAATCGACCTCCTTTGGGGAAAATCAACTTGATAGTCCCCCCAACTCTTCTTATTCCAAAATGAACCTGACCTTTTGCGATTGCATTAACCACAAAATTTGAAGGCTCAAAGATTAATTTTGCAGGGTTAGATAGCTTAAAACGTAAATCAACCTTCGGAGGAGAATCTCCTTTAACCTTTCCTAGCGCCCAATAAGTCCCATCTTTATTGGGCCGAAAAATGAATTTTGCTCCTCGCAACTTGACATCAACAACAGGCCGCCACTGCAAAAAACTTGCAAGTGGAGCAAAGGCTATCCTTCCTCCTGTAAATATTGCCTGTGAATCATCAAGGGTACCCTTAAGAATCTCGCTTTTACCTATTGCAAAACCCCAAAGTCTTAATCCCTTATATGAACCAATTTTAAGAGGGTGCCCCAAAGGAACAGAAAGTTCTTTCTCCAGCTCTGGTCTTAAACGGTCAAGAATCTCCGAAACAACCCTGTCAGTAAATACCCAACCAAAGCCCCCCAAAACCACAAGGGAGGAACAAGCTAATGCCAGCTTCCATCGCTTCTTTGCAATGGATCTGATCCTTACTCCCATTGCTCCGCTCTAATGTAATAGGGAGTAACCGAAATATAAGTAGTCAATCCCAACTTCACCAGTCCATGCCTCTTCCAGAACTCCTGCAATCGTCCACGAAATGGTTTCTGTGGGCCTCCTTGGCTATCAGTGTTCTCACATTGATTTCTTTCCTTGTTAAATGGGGACAAAGCTTTCGTCTTGTAGGAGCCTTAGGCTTCACCTTACTTTTGGCTGCAAGTTCTTGGGCTTTTGGAGCAAGTTATACGCCTCCTTTAGTTGTTGATGGGGCTTTGCACCCACCTATTGTCTTTGATAATGGGAAAGACTTAGTTGTCGCGCAAGCAAATGAGGATTTTCCTGTAGAAGCCATAGAAGCAACCTTGTTACAACTAGCCGGAAATCTTCGCGGAGGAACAAGGAATGGCGGACTAGTTCATGTTCGTCTTAGACAAGTTATAAGTAATGGAGAAGGAATAAGTCAGCCAATTATTCTCGGAGAAGTTACTCGTGATATTAAAGAAGGAGTTACTTTGGAAGTACAAAAGCAAATCAATGAAATCTAAAGGGGATTTAAATGGATTATCTCAGAACTTCATTGACGAAAAGAAGGCACTTCTTTCTGCTGGTTTTACAAATTGGGAAAGAATAAAAGAGCTTAGAGATGAAGATATAAACCAATTGGTCATAACAAAAAGATCGTCGATTGCAAATCTAAAACGAATTAGAGGCATTGCAATATTTGTTTATGAGCTTGAATTATGTCCCAATGAAGCTGCACTGCTTTTGCATGCAGGAATTGCTTCAATTTCAGCACTTGCAAATTCCTCGCCTCAATCACTTCTTCTTGCTACAGGTCGTTTACACAGAAAACTTAATAGCAATCTCAACCAACCCTTAGATCTTGCAAAAGCTAATAATTGGATCCAACGTGCAAAAGCCAGGCAAATTATGAACTGACCTAAAAACTCCCCACTAGGGCTTCATTTTGCTTCAAATAGCAATATCCCACCAAATGGAGGGCCAATGAAATACCTAATTGCTTTATTGCTTGCAATTACAGCCAATCAAAATGCCTCATTTGCCCAATCAAGTCTTTTAGAAAGCGTCAAAAGCAACCCTGAAGAAGCAATTGCCTTATGTAGAGAATTCAAAGCTCTAAACAAAAAAGGAATTTCAGCAAGTTCCAATATTGCTATTAGTGATATCGCACGCAAACGTAATCTGAGTGAAGTTGATGCAGAAATCCTATCAACATACGTAATTGGACTTAATTGCCCAGATGTGCGCTAAAACTGATATTCCAACCAACTCAATAAAATGGAGAGATGCCTCCCTGAGGCTTAATGATGGAATAGAACTAATATCAAGAATATGGCATCCAATCAACGGCGGACCCTGGCCTGCGCTGCTAATGAGGCAGCCATATGGCAAAGCTATAGCCTCAACAATTACTTATAGCCATCCAAACTGGTGGGCATCTAAAGGTTATTTAGTAATTGTCCAAGATGTTCGTGGCCAAGGAGACTCTCAAGGAGAATTCAAGGGATTTAAACAAGAAGCTTCAGATACAACTCAAACCCATAGATGGGTCAGGTCTCTTGCGGAATGCAATGGAAAGCTAGGCACCTACGGATTTTCCTATCAAGGACTTACCCAACTTCTTGCAGATCCGGAAACTCCACCACCAGATTGTCTGGCCCCAGCAATGACAGGCTTTGATGAATGCTCTCACTGGAGCTGTGATGGAGGTGCATATTGGTGGCACTTAGGGATAGCTTGGGGGATTCAACTAGCAGCTCTAAAAGCTCGTCGAGAAGGAAAGGCAGCGGTCTGGACAGAACTTAGGAACAGTCTCCTAGACAAAAGTTACTTACAAGATGGAGTAAAGATCCTTGAAAAATTTGATCCGCAAGGAATGGCACTTAAATGGCTTAAAGAATCAAACAACACAAAACCTTCATGGCCAATTCATGCACCTTTACAAAGCTGGCTTCGACAGCCAATGCTTTTAATTGGTGGATGGTGGGATCCACATTTGAAAGGAATTCTTGATTTATATAAACTCTCTAAGAAAGCTGGAGGTGATCCAGAGATTCATATAGGACCAGCAACACATTTACAATGGTGGGATGATGCTAATAAAACACATCTTAGATTCTTTGATCAACATCTTAAGAATAAGTTTATCCAAAAGGATGTTATAACTAAACAAAAAATATGGAATATAGCTTCAAAAAGTTGGCAGATTCCGAAAAACTGCTTAACCGAGAGTCAGAAACTAAAAAAAGAATGGAGTCTTTTAAGCTCTGGACTTGCTTGTATCAACAATTCAGATGGTGTTCTGAATGCGAATAAACCAGGCCAAGGGGCAGTAACTATAGTGCATGATCCATGGCGCCCAGTCCCTGCAAAAGGAGGTCATTTATCACCTAAACCAGGCCTTACAAATCGTAGCGAAATAGATGCTCGTTCCGATGTAGCAAAATTCACTAGCTCAGAATTTATGAATCATTTTTACCTGGAAGGAATTCCTTTTCTATTAATAAATGTTTATTCAGACAAGGAAGGATTTGACCTTTGCGGTGCACTTTCTATTGTAGAAAAATACACACAAAATATTATTCAGATATCAACAGGATTTCTTAGGATAAAAGGACAAGATGCCTTGATTCCATCCCTCCATAGAATTACCTTCCAACCATTATGTACTGACATAGAGCCTGGACAAAAACTAAGGCTCTCTCTATCTGGTGCAGCCTGGCCTGCAATAGGTATCAACCCGGGAAAAACTGGTAGCAAGTTTCAGGCTCCTGACATATCAAGCGATGTGGTGACTCTCAATCTGAATCTTAAAAAAGCAAAACTTGCTCTAGATCCTCTTTTCTAATAAAAGCCATGAGCAAAAGACTCAAAACCAATTCTTATGTCAACTAAATAATTTGTCCCTAGAGCAAAAAGAATCGAGCTCTCCGCATTAAGCTCGATTATTAAGACTCTTTTTTAAATGACCGCCAGCGCCAAACAAGACTGGATGGCAGAAGCAGGGTGCAAACTGGCCGAATGTCGTCATGATGATCCATTCTCCATTCTTGGCCCCCATCCACTCAAAAAAGGATTTGCGCTACGAATTTGGATGCCTGATGCGTCAAAAGTAAGTCTCCTTTTGAATGGTAAGGAGACTTCATTGACAAACAACAATCACCCTTGGATATTCGAAACTCGTCTAGAGAAAGACCCAGCTCATAACTACAAGTTAAAAGTCAAGAGAGGAGGAATAGAGCATCAACAGCACGACCCATGGGCCTTCAGAGACGAATGGATGGGTGAAATAGATAACCATCTCTTTGCAGAGGGGAATCATCATCACATATGGAAAAAAATGGGTGCTCACCCCATTAATTCGAGAGGTGTAGAAGGAGTAATGTTCTGCATTTGGGCTCCAAATGCAAGAAGCATTTCATTAATAGGAGATTTCAATTCTTGGGATGGACGTCACCATCCGATGCAAAAAAGGAATGGGGGTACTTGGGAGCTTTTCATCCCAGGACTATCAGAAAGTTTCTTATATAAATACGAAATCAGGACACAACAAGGACATTGTTATCAAAAAGCTGACCCTTATGGCTTTGAGCATGAAGTGCGTCCAGCAACAAGCTCAAAAATCAGAAAACTAAATCAATACAAATGGAATGACAAAAACTGGATAAAAAAAAGAGACAATCAGAATCCTATAGAACAACCTATTTCTGTTTATGAGATGCATCTAGGTAGCTGGATGCATGCAGCTATAGATGATCCATTCATAGAGGCTGATGGGATTTCTCGCGATCCTGTCCCTGCAGCAGACATGAAGCCTGGTGCTCGCTTTCTTACTTATAAAGAATTGGCCGATAAGTTAATTCCCTATGTAAAAGAAAGAGGCTTCACACACATCGAGTTGATGCCAATTTCCGAACACCCTTTTGATGGCTCATGGGGGTACCAAGTTACTGGTTGGTATGCCCCAACAAGTAGGTATGGAACTCCTGATGAGTTTAAGTTCTTTATTGATAGATGCCATCAAGAAGGCATTGGACTAATCCTTGACTGGGTACCTGGTCACTTCCCCAAAGACAGGCATGGATTGGCATTCTTTGATGGATCACATCTTTATGAACATTCAGATCCAAGAATTGGAGAGCACAAGGAATGGGGCACCCTAATATTCAACTACAGCAGAAATGAAGTTAGGAATTTTCTTGTAGCCAACCTTGTTTACTGGTTCGAGGAATTTCATATAGATGGAATAAGAGTGGATGCAGTTGCCTCAATGCTTTACAGAGACTACCTAAGACCTGATGGTGAATGGATTCCTAATGAAGAAGGTGGAAGAGAGAATACCGAGGCAGTTAAGTTTCTACAGCAAGCAAATCATGTTCTTTTTCATCATTTCCCTGGCGCACTTTCTATAGCAGAAGAATCTACAACCTGGCCAGGTGTTACTCAACCAACAGATAGTGGAGGCTTGGGATTTAACTTAAAATGGAATATGGGTTGGATGCACGATATGCTTGACTACTTTGAATTTGATCCTTGGTTCAGGCAATTTCACCAAAATAATATAACCTTCTCTATTTGGTATAACTATACAGAGAATTTTATGCTTGCATTAAGCCATGATGAAGTTGTGCATGGCAAGAGCAACCTGCTTCATAAGATGCCAGGGGATGATTGGCAAAAATATGCAAATACTCGCGCACTATTGGCATATATGTGGACACATCCAGGCAAGAAAACAATTTTCATGGGTATGGAATTTGGCCAGCGTTCAGAATGGAATGTATGGGGAGATCTTGAATGGAATCTACTTCAATATCAACCACATAAAGGTATCCAATTATTAGTAGATGACCTAAATAGCCTATACAAATCAGAACCAGCTCTTTGGAGAGATGATTTTGACCAATATGGCTTCCAATGGATTGATTGCACTGACAACCGGCATTCCATTATCAGTTTCATGCGACGAGAAGGGAAAGATGGGAGGTGGCTAATCGTGATAGGGAATTTCACACCTCAAAGTCACTCCGATTACAGGATTGGTGTTCCAAACAATGGATTTTTTGAAGAAGTTCTCAACACCAATGCATCTAAGTATGGAGGCAGCAACCTAGGGAATATGGGAGGGAGGTTTGCTGAACAGCAAAGTTCTCATGGATATGAGCAGTCTTTAAACCTCTGCCTGCCTCCACTAAGTATTTTGGTTCTTAGACATGACCCTAAAAAGAAGCCAAAAAGCCCTGAAAAATTAAAAAACATGTGACGATCATCCCCTCAACGTATCAATGACGCCTTGATTAGGAGCGCCCTCAAGTAAGTTTCCGGCTGAATAGCTAATAATTAATGTCCGACTCCCTACCTCTTTTACTCCGCGCCGCGCGTGGTGAGTCGGTTGAGAGGCCCCCTGTTTGGATGATGAGACAAGCAGGTAGATACATGAAGATCTACCGAGAGCTCAGAGATCGACACCCAAGCTTCAGAGAAAGATCTGAGAATCCTGAACTCTCTTTTGAGATCTCAATGCAACCTTTCAAAGCTTTTCAGCCAGATGGAGTAATTCTTTTCTCAGACATCCTCACACCACTTCCAGGTATGGGAATTAATTTCGACATTGTCGAAAGTAAAGGACCCCTCATTGAAGACCCAATAAGAACAATTGGCCAAGTTAATTCTCTAAGGGCTCTTGAACCTAAAGAGTCAATGCCATTTGTAGGGGAAGTGCTTACACGATTAAGGCAGAGCGTCGGCAACCAGGCAGCTGTATTAGGTTTTGTTGGTGCTCCCTGGACACTTGCAGCGTACGTAGTTGAAGGAAAAAGCAGTAAGAACTACTCCGTCATAAAAGCAATGGCTTTCCAGGAGCCAGAGCTACTGCATAATCTCCTCGATCATTTTGCTGAATCGATCGCTATCTATTTGAGATATCAAATAGATAGTGGAGCCCAGGTTGTTCAAATGTTTGATTCATGGGCAGGGCAATTAAGTCCTATTGACTACGACACCTTTGCGGCTCCATATCAAAAAAAAGTAATTGATCTTGTAAAAGCAACTCATCCGGATACTCCAATGATCCTTTACATTTCTGGAAGCGCAGGCGTGCTAGAGAGGATGGCGAATACAGGCGTAGACATCGTTTCTCTCGATTGGACAGTAGATATGCAAGATGGGTGCGCTCGCCTGCCTGAAACTATTGGAATTCAAGGAAATGTTGATCCTGGACTACTCTTTGGCACACCTGAAGCCATCAAAGAAAGAATTATTGATACCGTCAGAAAAGCAAATGGCCGTAAGCACATTTTGAACCTTGGTCATGGAATACTTCCAGGTACCCCAGAAGAAAATGCAAAGGTTTTCTTCGAGGTTGGAAAGAACGTTAAAGAACTAATTGGCTAAGCAAATTGAAAAAACAACGAATACTAATAACAGGCGCTAGTGGTTGCGTCGGACAATACATTGTCTCTTGGCTTTTAAAGAATTCACAAGCAGAATTGCTTCTTTGGCTTCGAGATCCACGCAAACTAACAGCCATAAAACCAGCAAACTCAAGAATCAAACTTCTTGTGGGGGACTTACGTGACCCAGATCGTTTTGCAAACGATCTGGGAACAGTAACGCGAGTAATACATACGGCCACCGCCTGGGGAGATCCAGAAAGAGCCCAACAAGTGAATGTTATTGCCGTCAAAAGACTCCTACAACTTCTCAACCCATCAGTCTTAGAACAATTCATATACTTTTCTACTGCGAGCATCCTCAATAAAGACCTAAAACCCCTTTCAGAAGCAATTAATTATGGAACTGAATACATCCAAACAAAGGCTCAATGCTTAGCTGAGCTAGAAAGTCATCCTCTAGCTGAAAAAATTATTGCTGTTTTTCCAACTCTTGTTTTCGGAGGCAGGGTTGATGGTCGAAGCTCCTTCCCAACTAGCTATTTAACAGAAGGGCTTCAAGAAGCAAGTAAATGGCTTTGGCTTGCAAGATGGTTCAGGGCAAATTCAAGATTTCATTTCATCCATGCAGAAGACATTGCTTTTGTCTGCGGCCATCTTGCAACAAAGCCACATGAAAAAAATATTGAAGAAGGGCAAGGAGACTTAAGGCGAATAGTCATAGGACAACCTGAGATATCCATTGATAGTGCTGTCAAATCTCTTTGCCATTGGAGAGGTGTATTTCTTACTCCAGGCATTCCACTTTGGAATTGGTTAATCGAGACACTTATCAAATTGCTTCCTATCGAGCTCAATCCTTGGGACAGATTCAGCATTAAGCAATGGCACTTTGTACACGAGCCCATAAGCCCTCCAGAGCGCTTTGGAGGGTTAAGTCATGCAAAAACCTTAGAAGAAGTGCTTGACGATTCTGGGTTAGCAAAACGTAGAAATCCCCTTAAAAGAGTTAGAATATTCAGAAATAAATAAAAGCAAATGGCTTCTTTATTCAGATCCTTTTTGGCGACTTGCTTTGCACTCCTTTTAGTTGTTGGAATCAACATTCCATCAGCACAAGCAGCAACCGCAGAAGTAAAGCTTGGCACAGACGATGGAATGCTCGCATTCTCCCCAAGCACAGTCACAATTAGCGCTGGAGACAGCGTTAAGTTCGTCAATAACAAGCTTGCACCACATAATGCAGTCTTTGATGGACATGAAGAGCTAAGCCATTCAGACCTTGCTTTTGCTCCTGGCGAATCATGGACAAAGACTTTTGCCTCAGCAGGAACTTATGAGTTCTACTGCGAACCTCATAGAGGAGCAGGCATGGTTGGCAAGGTGGTTGTCAACTAAAACTAACAAGATTAAAATCCACCATTCAATTAAATAATTTTTTACTACCGTGTCTCTACTTGATTTTGAGACACGGTTTTTTATTTTGATCCATTCCTCTAATGGATCAAAATAAAAAATTAACGTCAAAAGGCCTTGCCACGCAAAGGGCTTTAGAGGAGCATTAGATAAATCATAAAATTATTTAATGTCAATCGAGGACCTGGCTAATTTCCTACATTCAGTCGACCACAGCCTTTCACTAAGAAGAGAGTTGAAAAAATGTACAACTGACGATGACCTATTAAATTTAGCCAATAAATATGGCTTCCATGTAAGCAAAGATGATCTAGACAATGCAGAAGAATCCAGAAAAGTTTCTCAATGGTTTGAAAATAGTGAAATCAAACCTTTCCAAAATCAATCCACCAAATAATCTGAGAATATTCAAAACATGAAAACAAGCTTCTTTTAAAGTTGTTCCTTTAAATTAACTAAATAAATTAAAAAGCAAACCAAACAATAGTGTTTCCCCTACAAGATGTAGGCTTCCGAACAGAGCTGTCCGGTTAACCACCTATTGTTTTTCCCCTAGATCAATATCTTTAAGGAAGCGCAGCAAGCAAATAACCATGAAGCCTTCCTCAGAACTCTTTACAGAAAAAGCCTGGGAAGTAATTCTTTCTTCACAAGAGGAGGCCAGGCGTCATAAGCACCAACTACTCGAAACCGAGCATTTGGCAATGGTGCTATTAAATCAAAACGAACTAGCAAAGCTCATCTTTGAAAAAGCTGATATTAAAATTGAAAAAGCTAAAACATCACTCAAAAAATTCCTAAATAATCAACCAAAAATACATGGCTCTACAGAAACCATATATCTTGGCAATTCACTAAACAAATGCTTAGACGAAGCTGATAACGAGAAAAAAATATTTGGGGATAGCTTCCTCTCAATAGAGCACCTTTTAATTGCACTATCAAAAGACCAGCGATGCTTCTGCACCCTACTAAAAGAAGCTGGTGCTGATACAAGCAAAATTAAGCTTGCAGTAAAAGAAATCAGAGGGAACCAAACAGTGGTAAGTCAAAGCCCAGAAAACACATATGAATCCCTGAAGAAATATGGCAGGGATCTTTCAGCTGCTGCCAAAGAAGGAAAATTAGATCCTGTAATAGGTAGAGACGAAGAGATTCGAAGAACTATTCAAATACTCAGCCGCAGGACCAAGAACAACCCTGTACTTATAGGTGAGGCTGGAGTAGGAAAAACTGCAATAGTTGAAGGTCTGGCGCAACGAATAGTAAATGGAGATGTGCCCTCCGCATTGCAGAACCGTCAATTAATTGCTCTTGATTTAGGTTCACTAATTGCAGGAGCAAAATACAGAGGAGAATTTGAAGAGCGTCTAAAAGCTGTCCTGAAGGAAGTGACCTCTTCGCAAGGGCAAATAGTTCTTTTCATTGATGAAATTCATACCGTTGTCGGAGCAGGTGCAACAGGAGGAGCAATGGATGCAAGTAATCTTCTGAAGCCAATGCTCGCAAGAGGAGAATTGCGTTGTATTGGAGCAACAACTATCAATGAGCATAGACAACATATTGAGAAGGATCCCGCTTTAGAGAGAAGGTTTCAGCAAGTACTCGTTGATCAACCTTCAATTGAAGAAACAATTTCTATACTTCGAGGACTTAAGGAACGCTACGAAGTGCATCATGGGGTTCGCATAGCCGACAGAGCACTTGTAGCAGCAGCTCTTTTAAGTAATAGATATATTAATGAACGCTTTTTACCTGACAAAGCAATTGACTTAGTGGATGAATCGGCAGCAAAATTAAAAATGGAAATAACATCTAAGCCCGAAGAAATTGATGAAATAGACAGAAAAATATTGCAATTTGAAATGGAAAAGCTTTCATTAGAACGTGAATCGGATATAGCCAGCAAAGAAAGACTGGGGAAAATCCAAGAAGAGCTAAATTTATTAGCTACTCAACAATCTAGGCTTAATTCCAAGTGGGCCGAAGAAAAAGCATCTATAGATGAACTTTCATCCCTTAAAGAAGAAATTGAAAGAGTCCAGCTTCAGGTTGAACAAGCCAAAAGAAACTATGACTTAAATAGAGCAGCAGAATTAGAATATGGAAATCTTGAAACTCTTCAGAAACGTCTCTCTGCCAAAGAGGCTGAAATTGGCTTTGGGAAATCGGAAGGAGAAAAGTCTTTACTTAGAGAAGAAGTTACTGAAAGTGATATCGCTGAGATCATCGCAAAATGGACAGGAATACCAATTTCAAAACTAATTAAATCTGAAATAGATAAATTACTTTTACTTGAAGAAAATCTACATAAAAGAGTTGTTGGACAAGATCTAGCCGTGAAAGCTGTCGCTGACGCAATTCAACGTTCGAGAGCTGGATTAAATGATCCAAATAGGCCTATAGCAAGTTTCCTTTTCCTTGGACCAACAGGGGTGGGGAAAACAGAACTTTCTAAAACATTAGCTGCAGAATTATTCGAAAGCGAAAGCTCAATTGTAAGAATCGACATGTCAGAATACATGGAAAAACACTCTGTAAGCCGCTTAATAGGTGCTCCGCCTGGCTACGTTGGGTATGAATCAGGTGGGCAATTAACAGAGGCAATCAGAAGACGTCCTTATTCAGTAGTCCTTTTTGATGAACTTGAAAAAGCACATCAAGATGTTTTTAATGTCCTTTTACAAATTCTTGATGAAGGAAGGCTGACTGATGGGCAAGGTAGAACATTAGATTTATCAAATACAATTCTAATACTTACAAGTAATATTGGTAGCGAATCTATTATCAACTTAGAAGGCAATAATGTTGATCAAAATGAAATAGTGAAGCGAATTAATCACGCTCTAAAAATGCATTTCAAGCCAGAATTTCTAAATCGACTAGATGAAACAATTATCTTTAAAACTCTCACAAAAGAACAACTAAGAGAGATTGTTATCATACAAGTTGAAAGGCTTCGAACAAGACTTGCCGAGCGTAAACTAAGCCTTGAAATTACGAACGCAGCACTAGACTGGATTGCTATTGCTGGAAATGATCCGGTTTACGGCGCAAGACCAATTAAAAGAGCTATTCAACGTGAGCTAGAAACCCCAATTGCAAAATCAATTCTTTCAGGAAAGTATATAGATGGTGATACAGTTTTAATCGATATCAATGAAGTTGGGAAACTCTTTTTAAGATAAATCTTATGCAACGAGATGGCTATATGTAATTGTAATACTTGCTCCCAAAAGAATTCCCGCAAGAATATTTTTTTGAGCTAAATAGCTTCGTAGGAGTTTCAACCCCAATAACACTAATAATGTCTCGCTAATAAAAAGTCCCAAATGATATGCAAATAAAGGAGTTGGTTCAGATCCCAACATTACTCCAGAAAGAACATAGCCATGCAAAGCGATCAAAGGAATCATTAAAGAAGGGTTTAAACGACCCAAGCAAACAAATGCGGAAGCAGTCAAGCTAAGGCCCATAATCATTTCAGCACCTGGCATTCCAGGAAAAGTAAGACCGGTCATAGAACCCACTAATCCAGATCCAATCAAAAGGGCTATATATCTCTTATTAAACAAGAAACCTGATAAACCTACTGAAAGCAGAAACAAGAAATGATCTAAACCAAGAACTGGATGAGCTAATCCGCTTAAAAGACCTTGAAAAAAGTTGTATGGGCCAGCATTACCATCAAATGGATGATGGGCATAAACCGGAATTGAAGAAAGAATTAAAAGGACTAATAATGAAACACAAATAAACATATTTCTGGGTCTAAAAAAATTTATAGCTTTGATTGAGTTCATGAAAGTTTTTTTTCTGGAAATTAGTTTAATGGTTCACCAGTCAAGCTCCCTACCTTCATTTTGATGCATCCTTAAACCAACTTGGTATCTCTAGAAAAAAAGCAGCATTGGACTTGTTTTCACGAGCCTCAACCTTCCAACAACAAGCTCGCTTACCTCCTAACTCCTCTAGGTACTGATTTGCCCACTCCCAAACCAACCTTGCAGTGGCCTCCATTCCAACATTCTCCATTACTCGCAAATCGAGAGCACCCTTTTTGTGAAGTTTCTGCCACTCAGGCAATAGTGGGTCATCTGCATTGACTAAGAAAGTATGGTCAAACTGATTGCTTAACTTATTTTCAAAGCTTCCAAGACTTGAAAAGTCAACAACAAACCCATGTTTATCTAAGTTCTTTGCTGCAAACCACAAGGTAAAGCTTCTGCTATATCCATGGACAAACCTGCAATGTCCATTGTGACTCCATTGCCTGTGACAACAGGGATACTCAGAAAAGTGTTTACTGCAGGTATAACTAAAGTGTGGAATAGACATCAAAGTCAAAAAAGAAAAAGTCAAAGAAAGTCAACGTCCAAACTCAACTAAATTCATTGAGACAGACTATGCAATCACTAAACACTAACTTCATCAACCAACTTCGCTTCAATGAAAGTGGCTTAATACCAGCCGTTGCCCAGGACTGGCTAGATGGAAGCGTGCTAATGGTCGCCTGGATGAACGAAACATCTATTTACCAAACCATTAAAACTGGTGAAGTTCACTATTGGAGTAGGTCTAGGCAAGAGTTATGGCATAAAGGTTCCACCAGTGGGAATACTCAAACCATTAAAGGGATTCGGCATGACTGTGACTCTGATGTTTTACTTTTAACTATCAAACAAAACGGTGGAGGAGCCTGTCATACAGGCGCAGAAAGCTGCTTCTTCAACAAAATTTCACTAGACGGAGACCTACTAGAAACGAAATCGACTCTTGCACCTTCGGATTCATGCACAGAGCTCTCACGTGTGATTTCCTCAAGGAAAGAATCCCCTGAGGAAGGAAGCTATACAAATAAACTTCTAGACAAAGGGGATAATGCCATTCTTAAAAAAATCGGAGAGGAGTCCGCCGAATTTATAATGGCTTGTAAAGACAGTGACCCCGAATCCATCGCTAACGAAGCTGCAGATCTGATATTCCACCTTCAAGTTGCTCTAGGTCTACATGAAGTCCATTGGAAAAATGTTCTTGAAGTATTAGCCAAAAGAAGGAATGCACCTAGACGTTAAAGCACTGAAACTCAAAAATCTTGGGAATCAATTTTCAATGTTTTAATAAGCGAGCTCCAAAAAGATTTTTTTGTTCAAGAAAGACCGACACCGCGTGCCATTAGTGTTGCGAGAATAGGTATTGTCGCAAAACCAAGAATCTCGAAATTTAAAATCCATCCCAACCGGCTGGCCAGTTTTTGGGAAACCTTTGGCAAGTCTCCCTTACTTAAAGGTAAAGCCCAGAGAATGTAAGTTGTAGTGGGGTAAAGAGAGAGTCCTCCAACAAAAAGAAAAACCCCGACCTTCCACCAAAACAAAGGATTGGAAGTGTAGAACTCATTTCCCTGTCCAAAATAAAGAACACGCAAAATCCCACTAA
>QCGE01000012.1 GCA_003278195.1 Prochlorococcus sp. AG-363-P08 | reverse complement strand
TTTTAACTTTTCTGGAATTAAATCTTTTAAGTCATTAATTAAACCTGCTTGTAAGCCGGCTAGTAATGCAACGCCTCTTGCAGTGCTTTCAAGATTTTCAGGTCGTCGAATATTTAGTCCCGTACTATTTGCTTGTGCTTGAAGAAGTGGGTTTGATTGAGCGGCGCCGCCATCAACGGCTAGTTCTCCAAGCTTGTCTTCCAGTGCATCTTCGGCGAGCTCAACCAATGTAGAGACAGAAAGCGCAATTCCTTCTAAGGCTGCTCTAGCAATATGCCCTCTAGATGTATCGCGAGTGATGCCAATTAACAATCCTCGAGCAGTTGGATCCCAGTGAGGTGTTCCTAGTCCAGTAAAAGCAGGAACTAATATCACTCCACCAGAATCGTCTACTCCTTCAGCAAGTTGATTTATTTCATTTGCGTGTTGGATTATTCCTAATCCATCCCTTAACCATTGCACGACCGTTCCTGCATTGAAAAGACTTCCTTCTAAGCAATAGGTTGGATTTCCATATTCATCTGTCCATCCAAGAGTACTTAATAACCCCGAATTTGAGCGCCGGATCCTTTTGCCAGTATTTACAACTAAGAAAGCACCGGTTCCATAAGTGCATTTAGCTTCTCCAATATTTAGGCAAAGTTGACCAAGTGTCGCAGCCTGCTGGTCACCAAGTAGAGCCTGTATGGGAATGCCAGCAAAGGGTAGATTTTTCTTTATCACTCCAAAATCTCCACGACATGGAACTAGCTCTGGCAACGCATTTATGTTTAGACCAATTACATCGCAATATTCTTCAACCCATTCACGGCGCTCTAAATCCATTAGAAGAGTTCTGCTCGCATTGCTCATATCAGAACAATGCCGCTCTCCAGATGTGAGTTGCCAAACAAGCCAGCTTTCGACGGTGCCAAAGCAAAGGTTATTTTCTAAAGAGGCTTTCTTTGCAGTGCTTTGGTTCTTTAAAAGCCAATGGATCTTACTTGCACTGAAATAGGGATCTAATAAAAGGCCAGTGCGTTTTTTCCATTCTTTTTCTAAGCCATCTTTTTTCCATTTTGCGCAAATATTTGAGGTGCGACAGTCTTGCCAAACTATTGAAGGCCCACATGGTGTCCCAGCATTCCTTTGCCACAGGACAGTTGTTTCTCTTTGATTGGTTATTCCACAAGTAACAACTGCCCTCCTCTGTTCAGGATCTATTTTGTCTTCAAGTTTTTTCATCGCCTCAAGTTGACTCTCCCAGATGTCAATAGGGTCTTGTTCGACCCATCCATCAGCCGGATAACTGATTTTGAGAGGTGCGCTTGAGCTTTCAATTAGTTGACCAGCAGATGTGAAAAGAGCTGCTCTGGAGCTACTAGTCCCTTGATCTAGGGCAAGAATGAGAGGCTGATGAACCATGGGTCTTTGCTTTCCCAATTCCTAGCGACCAATAGGAATTATGAAAAGTCTTCTTCTCAATAAAACTGATATGAGACGAATCTGAACTTTAAAATTTTGGATTGTTCTGAAGATGCTCTAAAAAGCGAGGCTTCAAAGGCAGTTAGAAAAAAGATCTTGACAGGACTGGACAAGATCCGATCCTGTGAGCCACTTCTTTTACAGCGAAAGATAGAGGTAATCCATTTTTTAGATACCTATGAATTGTTTCCCTTTGCATTGAGTCCCAGCCACTTAAAGTCAAATCATCTTTGATCCTCAACCAATCCCCATCTGGAAAAATCTCTCGGGAGCATTTTTTGGAAATGTTCGGAAGAAAACGGTCGGAGTTCTTATGCTTGATTTTTTTGGCCATTAATTGGAGGCCTTATTACATCTCTCGTCTAGCAATATCTTTAGATTAGGCAATCGTTTGTGTCGTTAAGCCTTTAAAATCCTTTTCTAGTTTTTGTAAACCCTCTTTCCTACTCGTTTTTGGCTTGAACGGTTAATTTGTACCTTGTCGATTCCTTGAAGGAGTAAAGCCAGAATATTTTTCACCGATTAGCCAATCTGGCTTTCCTCTAAGGCTTAAAGGATGATTTCTTTAATGGAAGCTTCAAAAAGCGCTTTATCATGTTGTTCTTTACGCTAGTTAAAACCAACTAAGAAACGTGGCCTCAGCCAAAAAAGATTGGCAAGAAACTCCAGGAGCTAACACTCGATCAATTCATCATGGCGAGAGCTTCGCTTCTGAGACTGGGACTGTTATGCCACCGATATTTCCAAGCGCAACTTTCGCTCATGGGAATTCAAAGGGATTTGATTACACTCGATCTGGTAATCCAAATTTTAGAATCTTAGAGTCCGTACTTTCATCAGTAGAAGAATGTAATTATGCAACTGTTTTTGGGTCTGGTGTGAGTGCGATAACTGCTGTCTTATCTTGTCTTAAGTCAGGTGATTTAGTCCTTTGCGAAGAAAATCTATATGGTTGCACTGTTCGGGCATTTGAAAAGGTTTTTAAGAAGTTTGGCATAGAAACAAAATGGGTTGACTTTACTAATCTAGAAAATATCCAGAAAATTTTAGACTTTAGCCCAGCAATGATCTGGCTTGAGAGTCCAACTAACCCAATGCTTAAAGTAATAGACATAAATGAGATTTCAGTTGTTGCAAACAAAAGAAAAATCCCCGTAGTTGTTGATAATACTTTTGCGACACCACTTCTTCAAAGACCTCTAGAACTAGGTGCAACTATTTCCCTGTCTAGTACCACTAAGTATATTAACGGCCATTCTGATGCGTTAGGCGGTGCTGTCTTTACAGATGACCATGAATGGCATGAAAGGTTAACTTTTGCCCAAAAATCACTAGGTTTGCAGCCATCACCTTTTGACTGTTGGCTGATCACCAGAGGTATAAAAACAATGCCACTTAGGATAAGTCATCAAGTTAAGAATGCTCTTGAAATAGCTGGAGTAATTAATGAACATAAATCAGTTGCTTGGGTTAGATATCCATTTAGAACTGATCATCCAGATTATGAAATAGCAACTAAACAAATGAAGGCTGGAGGTGCAATTATTACTCTGAAACTTAAAGCGAGTCAACAGAATACTTATTCATTCTGTAAAGGCCTTCGCTATTTTACTATGGCTGAAAGCTTGGGAGGAATTGAGAGCCTTATATGTCATCCAGCGACAATGACACATGCATCAGTTGATCATGATATAAGATTAAAGTTAGGTATAGATGATGGGCTAGTTCGCCTTTCTATTGGATGTGAAGACGTGGAAGACTTAATTGATGACCTTCAGAAAGCTCTTGATAAGTTGAAGTGAATACTAGAGATCTGCTTGTAGATCCCTGCTGGAGTAGCAAGGACCTCGGTAAGCCAATGCCAGACAGCCCGCATGCTGTATCAGTTGCCCTCCCTAGGTGGCAAGATGTTGTTGATTATGAAGAAAAGAACCCGAAATGTCTTGAGTCTTTAAAAGCTATTTACCCAAGATTTGGATTTAATCCATTAGTAGCTGAATTGACTAAATTTGCTCTACATAAAGACGCTTCTTCTTTTACAAATGCTTGGCCTTTCCCAACAGAAAAAGTTGCAAACCTGGCAAAGTTATATTGCGATCGAAAAAATTCTTTTGGTAAAACAAAAATTCAAGAAGTATTAGGGTTGCCTTGTCTTTTTACGGATCAAGCTTCTACTACTGCGGCAAGAGCTTTTTGGCAACATACAGGTCTGGGAGCTTCCTCTCGTCAAACAGCTATTGCTCTTGGCAAAGAGAGACCTCCATCAAGTGAAAACTCGATAATTGCTCGAGATAAATTAAGAATCCGCTTATCTAATATCTATGAATGTGATAAGAATTTAGTTCAGCTACACCCCTCAGGAATGGCTGCCTTCTATTCAGCTCTAGAGGCGATCCAGGAAATTAATCCTGGGAAGAAAACAATTCAACTTGGGTTCCCCTATGTTGACGTATTAAAGCTTCCAAAGGAGATTTTTGAAGGCAGTGAACTTATTCTTAGTTTCGATCCGAAAGATTTAGTCAAGACAATTGAAGAGCAAAATCCTGCAGCGTTAGTTGTTGAACTACCCAGTAATCCAATGCTTCAATGTGTTGATCTCCCTTTGATTGCTGAAATAGCCCATTCACGAGGTATTCCTGTAATAGCTGATGACACTATTGGTTCAGCATTAAACATTAATGCTTTCCCCCATGCAGATCTAGTTTTTAGCTCTTTAACAAAAAGCTTTGCAGGTAGAGGAGACATCCTTGCAGGTGCGCTTGTTTTAGGGCCTCATTCTCGATGGAGAAAAGATCTAATCAAAAAAATATCATCACCAAGTGCTGTTCTTAGTGATCCAGATTCAATTGCTCTTGAACTAGTTAGCAGAGATGTTGGCAGTCGACTTAAGAGGTTAAACAGAGCTTCTGAAGAACTGTCCTCTCGACTAGCTATGCATCCATCTGTTTCAAGAGTTCTTCATCCTGGTAGTTGTAGTAATTTCAGGAAATTGATGCGCGATGGGGCCGGGTATGGATGTCTTTTGTCTTTTGAATTAAAAGGAGGATTGGCTCAGGCTAAAAAGGTTTATAACAGCCTTAAGCTTTGTAAAGGGCCTAGCCTCGGAACAAATTTCACACTTGTTTGCCCATACGTAATGCTTGCTCATTACAACGAATTGGATTGGGCTCAAAAATGCGGAGTGCCCTCACATCTCCTTCGTGTATCAGTAGGTCTTGAGGATCCAGACCTTCTTTGGGAAAAATTTCAAATCGCGTTTCAGAATTAAGCCAAGGATTACATCAAGTCTTCTTATTCGAAAAGCTTCATGCAAAGGATATAAATTCAAGCTAATTATTAGATCAATTCATTTTCAAGCATGTCCCGTATTTACGAAGACAACAGCCTTGCAATTGGGAACACCCCTTTGGTGAAGCTCAATTCTGTGACAAAGAACGCTAAGGCTACGGTTTTAGCCAAAATAGAAGGCCGTAACCCTGCTTATAGCGTTAAGTGCAGGATCGGTGCCAATATGATTTGGGACGCTGAGAAACGCGGAGTCCTAGGAAAAGGTCAAACAATTGTCGAGCCAACTTCTGGCAATACAGGAATTGCACTTGCCTTTACGGCAGCCGCTAGGGGATACAAACTTATTCTCACGATGCCAGAATCCATGTCGATAGAACGGCGGCGTGTAATGGCTGTTCTTGGGGCGCAAATCGTGTTAACAGAGGCGGCAAAAGGAATGCCCGGAGCAATAGCAAAAGCTAAGGAGATTGCTGAAAGCGATTCCAAAAAATATTTTATGCCTGGTCAATTTGAGAATCCAGCTAATCCTGAAATTCACTTCAAGACCACTGGTCCAGAGATATGGAATGATTGTGGTGGAGAAATTGATGCTCTAGTGGCTGGCGTTGGGACTGGAGGAACAATTACTGGTGTTTCACGTTATCTCAAGCACGAGAAAGGAAAAGCTATTGAGTCTGTTGCAGTAGAGCCTTCTCATAGTCCTGTTATTAGCCAAACACTTAATGGAGAAGAAGTGAAGCCTGGCCCACATAAAATTCAAGGCATTGGAGCAGGTTTTATTCCGAAGAACCTTGATCTCTCATTAGTGGACAGTGTTGAACAAGTTACTAATGAAGAATCAATCGCAATGGCACTTCGTTTGGCACAGGAAGAAGGTTTATTGGTCGGAATCTCTTGTGGTGCAGCTGTTACGGCTGCAGTACGTTTAGCTGAAAGAGATGAGTATGCAGGTAAAACAATTGTTGTGATCTTGCCAGACATGGCAGAACGGTATCTCTCCTCAGTTCTTTTTGAGACAGTACCAACGGGCATAGTTCAAGAACCTTCTGTGGCATAACTTCTACTAGCTTTCTGGAGAACTGAATTTGGAGGAATCCACATTGCGTCTCCGTAGGAGAAAAAACGATAGTCACTCTTAATAGCTTTTTCATATAGAGATAGAAGTCTTTTGCGCCCAATTAATGCGCTTACAAGTAGGAGAAGGGAGCTTTTTGGTAAATGAAAATTTGTCAGGAGGCCGTCGACTACTGAAAATTGATATCCTGGCTTGATTACTAAATCAACATATCCTTTCAGAGGCTTTAGTTTCCCATCTCCTGCCAAGGCAGCCCCTTCTAAAGCTCTGACACTTGTTGTGCCTATGGCGATAACTTTTCCGCCTCTAGAACGACATGCATCTACAGCCTTAACTAAATCCTCTGTGACATCGACCCATTCACTATGTAGTTTTAGTTCTTGGAGGTTTTCAATCTCTAAGGGTCGAAAAGTTCCAAGGCCAACATGCAGAGTGATCTGCGCAAGGTGAACGCCATTTTTTGTAAGAGCTTCTAATAATTCATCACTTAAATGCAGGCCGGCTGTTGGAGCTGCAACGGCACCTGGGTGGACAGCATATCGAGTTTGGTAGCGCTCTGAGTTGTTTTGATGATGTGTTTGGATATATGGGGGTAATGGAACCTCGCCATAACGTTCTAATAAACCTTCAATGGACATTGCATCTGAATAGCAACTAGGGAACTGAATCAAGCGTCCTTTACTTTCCATGTCATTGCTTACCACCTTTAGAGATATAGGCTTTTGCTCGAGAGCCTCTAGCCAAATCTCATCTCCAGGTTTTAGGCGTTTTGCGGGTCGAGCTAAGCACAACCATTTGCCATTCCCTCGAGGTTCAAGAACTAATAGTTCTCCAAGCCCACCTCCTCTACGTCTTATACGTAATCTTGCTTTTAAAACACGGGTGTCATTTAGAACAAGTAGATCTCCTGGAGACAATTCATCTTTCAAATCAAATACCTGTGCGTCTCTTGAGGCATTAATCCCTAGACGTTCATTTTCAACAATAAGAAGTTTTGCTGCATGGCGAGGTTCTATAGGGACCTGAGCTATTAGGTCATTATCAATTGCGTAGTCATAAGAACTAAGCAAATGATCTTTTGGGTCGGAAAAGCTCATTTGCAAAAATTAGCTACCTAAATGAAGTCATCAGGACTAGCAATCTCTTCACAATTAAGATTAACCGGCTAATTCGTCTGTTCTGACTTCAATTAGGTGAGCCAAGTCTTTCAGAAAGGCAGCCCCATCAGCTCCATAAATCACACGATGATCAGCTGTAAGGTTTACTTGCATCTGTTTTCTAATAGAGATAGAACCATCTTTGCCAGCTACGACTGTTGGACGAGATGCTGCAATAGCGAGAATTGCGCCGGTACCTGGAGGCAAAATCGCATCAAATCGGTCCACTCCAAACATTCCTAGATTAGAGAGGGTGAAAGTACCAGTGCTGTACTCTTCTGGTTGAAGTTGTTTAGTCCTAGAACGACTAACTAAATCTTTCCATTGTTTTGATAGTTCTATTAGGCCAGTTGAGTCCACTTTCTGCAGAACGGGCGTTATTAATCCTCCATCTTCCATTGCAACTGCGACTGCTACATTAATTTGGGACGGATAGTTAATCCCCTCAGGACTATTTGCAGCATTTACTTGTGGATGTCTTGCGAGAGTTAATCCAACTGCCTTTGCCAATAAGGCTGTCATTGTAACACCACTAGGCTTAACTTGTTTGTATAAATCATCAAATTTGTCGGTAGAAATAGTGTAGCCGACCCTAAAACAAGGCGTAGTTAAACTTGCTTCCATATTGCGATTGACTGCTTGTTGTAAAGCATTAAATGCGATTACTTCCCCTGGCTTTCCGAAACTTTTCCCGATTAATGCATCAGGAGAGGTTGTTCCTTTTTTGTTGGAATTTTTGTTGGTAGAAGGATCTGCGAGCAAGCTGGCTGGAGCATTGCTTTCGGCTATCCATGGAACTGTTATTGGCTGTCCAAGAGCCCTGTTGACATCTTCGGCTTGAATACGTCCATGAGGACCACTACCAATAACAGTTGCCAAATCAACGCCTTTTTGTGTGGCAAGTTTTTTGGCGCGAGGAGATGCAACTATTCTTCCAGTATTCACAATAGGAGCAGTTTTTATATCAACTTGAGATTGGTTGGAGCTAGAAACAGGCTCTTTGATTGCTGTTGATTTTTCGGAAGTAGCCTCTGAAGAGGCCTTAGCAGACTTAGGAACTTCTTTTGCTTTCTCCTTGGAAGTTTCATGGGTTGATGGAGAAGGGGCTTTTGCTTGTACATCAGCTATCTCGGCCTCAGTTTCAACAATTAGACCTATCGTTTCTCCTACTGGAGCATTACTGCCAGCAGGCATCAGCACTGCTGCTAAATATCCTTCTTGGAATGACTCCACATCCATATCAGCCTTGTCTGATTCCACCACAAGAACCGATTCACCACGTTCTACTTTGTCGCCTGGCTTCTTTAACCATTCAACTATTTTCCCCTCAGTCATGGTAGAGCTAAGAGCAGGCATGAAAATGTCGTGTGTAGCCATAATCCAGTGCTGAACTCCTTTTGGAGGTGGTAGAAGCCAACTGGTTAGCTTTTCTTCATTTCAGGAGAAAGGCTTTTGTTGGTCAAAACTAATCTTAGTTCTCTATAGCAAGTAATCATGAATATTCTCATGTTGTTCGTTCATATTGACTGGATTCAGACTGCAAAGCCATAAACCCTTGCAGCAACTTGAATTTCTTTTCTTAGTTAATTTCAATGCCAATAAAACATATTGGGGATTGATTTGATAGTTTATTTGGCAAATTATTAAGAAAATTTATGAGAATATAATTAGACTTAAGAGGATATATTTGATAATTAAAATCATTCTCTATCTATTGATTCAACCACGCCATCCCTTACTAAAACTGACACCTGCATTTTTTTTACTAAATTATCACCTACGTTTAAATCACAAAAACTTTCAATCTGGCCTTGTTCCACAATTTGCTCCATTTCCAATTCACGAACCTGTGCTTGTTGTTGTAGCAAATTACGCTTTTGCTCTTCTAATTCTGATCTTTTTGCTGCCACCTGTTGTTGGACCTGGGAAACTTGATCTTGAACTCGTGGATCAAGCGGGTTGGCGCTTTGATTACGGATCTCCGCAACAACTTGTTGTCCTTCTTGTTCTAATTGAGCCAATTGTTGATCGGTCGTGGAAATCGCATTGCTTAGTTCTTTTTCCGCTTCCTGTTTCCAGGATGGAGTAACTACTGCGCGCACGGTAATAGAACGTTTGATGGAGAGTGCTTTGACTTCAGTCATGGAAAGAGATTTGATAAACGCCTGCTCTTGGGAAGGCACTGAGCAATAGCTCAATAAAATAAATCACTATCAAATTACTTGCTAAAGATGTCTTCTATTGCAGACTGATCTCTTTCTGAAATTCTATCTCTCCGTTGTTTGAGAGTTTGGGTTAGTAATCCATTTTCAATGGTAAATGCTTCTACAAGGGCAACACCCATTAACCTTTCATCTTTTCTTGACCCTTTCCGATTAGCAAGCAAGGCATTTAATTCACCCTTAATCATTTGTCTAAGCTTTGTATCTGCCATTGAAGCTTCAAGGTCATTCTCTAAAACCAATCCTTTCTGCTTTGCCCAAAGAGTCATTCTATGTACGTCGGCTACAACTAATGCTCCCAATTGTCGCTTGTCTTGTCCAACCAACATTATTTGCTCAATAAGAGGACTAGCCAGCAAGGTTTCTTCTAGAGGAGCTGGCTCAATATTCTCTCCATTACTGAGCACAATTGTGTCTTTGGCTCTACCGGTGAGGACTAACGAACCATCAGGTAAAAGCATTCCAAGGTCACCTGTATCGAACCAGCCCTGTTTGTCTAGAACCTTATTTGTGGCTTCAGGTTTACAGTGGTATCCATTCATTACCTGGGGTCCTTTTACAAGTACACGACCTTTTTGGCGATACCCCAGAGGGCTTTTGCTTTCAATGTCTACAATCTGAAATTCTGTATCAGGTAATGGAGGCCCGGATGTGCCTCGAATATTGTTCCATGGTCTTCTACAACCAACAACAGGACTTGTTTCTGTTAGGCCATAGCCCACAAGCATTTCAACGCCCAAAGATTCAAAAAAGGCATCCACATGAGGGGCTATTGCACCGCCGCCATTAATAGGAAAACGTAATCTGCCACCACAAAGTTGCGTCAAAACTTTTGGCCAAATAAGGAAAGAGGATAAGCTATGTATAGGCCAACGAACAATTGATTCGAGTAAAGCAAGTAGACGTTTTTGAGGTTTTACTGGATTGATTAGTAATGCACGTGTTGTCCGCCAGGATTGTGTTTGAGCTTTGCTATTACTTAAGGCGAATTTAAGTAGTCGTTGTCGACTTTTAGGCATTTTTTTTAATGCTTCATAAAATCCAGCCCGCACTGCTTCCCATAACCGAGGGACAGTAACCATTACTACCGGCTTAACCCTTGGAAGATCATGCTTTAAGTTTTTAATTGTTGTATAAGTCTGAGTACAAGCACATGAGAAAAAGTAATACTCAGCACTACGTTCATATGCATGCCAGATAGGCAGAACACTTAGCACGGGTGCCCCTGCGGGAGGATGAGCAATGCAGGCCAATGATTTTATCTGATGTAAAAGATTTGAATGACTCAAAGGGACCCCTTTTGGCTTGCCAGTGGTCCCAGAGGTATACAAAAAAGTAGCGATAACGGAAGAAGCTGTTTCTAGCCCTCGTTCAAAGGCTGCATCAGAGGTTTTATCCTGACTTCCTTTTGCTAAAAATTCCTCCCAGCTAATGACTCCATTGCTCGGAGCTCCTTCTAATTGAAGTATCAACTTCAGTTGGTTGATCTCTTTTTCGTTTAGAGCGAGTTTTTTCCATAATTCAGCATTTTGTATGACTAAAGCAGTACAACCTGAATCTTGGAGAATGTATCGCAATTCTTCTACAGGCGCAGAGGCTCCTCTTACTGCATTGGCTGCATCTAATCGCATTATGGCTTGATCAGTAATGAGCCACCGTGGACTGTTCTCGGCAAACAGTCCAACCACTTCTCCTTTTTGAATGCCTAAAGTTTTAAACGCTTCTGCTGCTATCTCTATTTTTCTAGAGAGTTCTAAATATGTATATCTCTCTGGTTGGGTTGCATGTGGGGCATCCACAGCTGTAAAAGAACCATATCTTGCGGCTAAATAAGGCCAGATTTGGTCTACTCGACCTATTTTCTGGTAATTCTCACGTTGAGCCAGGGCCTCATTTTCTTTCGGGTGTGGCCTCCAAATAGCTTTTGCCAACTTTAAAAGTTAAATCTTCAGTTAAGACCCTACTTACTATCTCATTATTTTTCTTTTTTAAAATTATTTAAAGTTACTTATGACTTCTTTTTGATCTGCCCAGGTCTTGATTCAGGAAGTGGCTGTTTTTTCCACGTGATATTAAACGCTTTAGAGATTGCTTTTTTCATAAGTGGTTGAACTTCTGGAACAGAAATTCCAGGGATCCAATCTTTAAGTCGACCCATGGGACATTCATGCAATCCACATGGAATAACATTTTGAAAACCATCCATTTCGCAATCAATGTTAAGGGCTAGTCCATGTTGAGTGACCCAACGACGGCAACCCACCCCTATTGAGGCTACTTTCCTTCCCTTAATCCAAACACCTGTCATCCCTGGGATTGTTTCACCTTCTAAATCCAAATGGTCTAGAACATCAATGAGAACGGCCTCTAGTTTTCGCAAATACCAGTGGAGGTCTTGCTTATGGCGATGTAGATCGAGCACGGGATAAACCACTAATTGACCTGGCAGATGATGTGTAACCTCTCCTCCTCGGTCAATGCGATATAAATCCATCGAAGAGTTTCTTGGGTCAAAAAGTAAATTTCTTTCACTTGCTCCTCTTCCCATGGTGTAACACCTCGGATGCTGAAGTATCCATACAGCCTGATTGCCATCTTCTTTTGATAGCAGGGCTTTCTGCCAGTTCCTCTGCCATTCCCACGCGAGTGGGAATGGGATAAATCCAGAAGGCTCGAAAAGAAAAGTCGAAAGTGTATTTGCCAATGAGGTGGTTTTAATTAGCTTGCCTTTATCTACAAGCACCGGAGGGATGCTATGAAACTGTTGATCCATGGTCGCAATCTCGAACTTACTCCTGCTCTTCGTGAGTACACTCAATCCAAGCTAGAAAGAGCATTTCAGCATTTTGGAGACATGGTTAAGGAAGCTGATATTCACCTCTCTGTAGCACGAAATCCAAGCGTACCTCAGCAGACAGCTGAAGTAACCGTTTTTGCGAATGGAACGGTGATAAGAGCACAAGAGCGTAGTGAAAATCTCTATGCAAGTATTGATTTAGTTGCTAATAAATTATCCCGTCAGTTGCGGCGATTTAAAGAACGCAACAATGATCATCATCATAGTTCTGGGCATAGTGCTTCAATAACCCCACCGACCGAATCAATTTCCAATGAAACTCTAGTAGAGGGCTCCCTTTTGGATGGTAAAGAGGCAAACCTTCCGAACCCTGGGATAAGACGGAAATACTTCACAATGAACCCTATGACTATGGAGCAAGCAAGACACCAGCTTGATCTTATTGATCATGATTTTTATTTGTTTCGTGATGAAGAAAACAACGAATTAAAAGTAATATATAAGCGCAATCATGGTGGTTATGGCTTAATACAAGCTCGAGAATGATTGTCTTTAAATCAAATGTTGAAACAAAACACAAAATCAGATTTTACAGATCTTGCTCCATTAATTCATCAGGCTTTATTGGACCCACATCTTGAGGAGGAATCCTTTAATCAAGCTTGCGACGTTGTAAAGCATTTTGAATTTCGAGGCTTATGTACAAATTTAAATTGCCTGGATAAAGCAAGGGAAAGGTTAGGAGTCTCCTCTAGAACAAAACTAATTGCAGTTATATCTTTTCCATTTGGTTTTATCCCAACTGAATTGAAGAAATTACAGTCAGAATGGGCAGCAGGTCATGGTGCAGATGAATTAGATGTAGTTCCAAATTTTTCTGCATTAAGTAATAGAGATACCACAAAATATTGTGAAGAGCTTTATGAAATATGTTCAATTGGTTTGCCAGTAAGAGCGATACTTGATATGCCTTATCTTTCTCCAGAAGATCTAGAAATAGCAGTTGAAGCATCAATAGATTCGGGAGTAAGTGGCATACAAATTGGCAACGGTTTTGGTCGTCCTGTCACTTCGGAAGATATTAATCTTTTAGTAAAGCTTGTAAAACAACGTTGTTCAATCAAGGCAGTTGGTGGAATAGATAATCTTCCTAAGGCAATTGACCTTTTAAATGCAGGCGCAACCTATATAGGAACTACTCGCGGGCCAGAATTAATCAAATCTTTTAAGATGTCAATAACGTGACTGTAAATAGGAAGCTTAAGGGATTATCTTTAAAGGTCGGTCCTCTGGGCGAAAGCGACCGATTGATAACGATTCTGAGCGACGAGGAGGGAATTACGAGGCTTGCAGTTCCTGGGGCAAGGCGACCTAAAAGTAATTTTGCAGGTGCAATACCACTCACTCTTCTGGAGCTTCAAGTTTCTGGGAGTAAAGGACTTTCAAGAGTAAAACAATTACAGGTTGTCCATAGTTTCAACAGGGTAGGACAGAAGCTAGAGACACTTGCTGCTTCACAAGCAATAGCACAATTATGTCTATTGCTTGTTACTACTAATAATCCACAAGTGGGATTATTAAATACAGTCTTGATGCATCTTGAACGCATTGAATCTATATCTATAAGCGAAAAGATTGATCCTTGTTTCCTTCTTGCGAGTTTGGTTCAGGCTTATGTTCATTTGCTTGCCTTAGGTGGGTATGCGCTACCACTTCAAAGGTGTTGTCGAACTGGTGAATTACTTAACCCTCCAATTGGTAAATGGGAATGGAGATGCAGTCTTATAGAAAATGAAGGATTTGTGATTGGTGCATTCAAAAATGCTGCTATGCAACTAAACCCTTCTGAACTTGCTCTGTTGCAGAGACTAGTTAGATCGGAACTCCCTATTGGAAAGAATGGGCAGTTGTTAGGACCTAAGCATGTATGGCTAAGACTTCTAGGTGTGGTCGAATGCTGGGTACGTGCACACTTATCAGATAACATCCATTGTCTTTCGATGTTGCGAGAGGTGCTGATCACCTAAAAAAAACTCGTTAATTAGTGAACATGGCCTCTGAACACAAAGCATTTTGAGTGGACTGAACTTAAATAGCCCTGAACCAGCAATTGCTACTGGTGGCAATCCTGAAGGGGCAATAGGACTCCATGGTGTGATTCAGCTAGATGGGTTTCGGAGACTTTGGATAGGTCAAATATTTTCTCAATTAGCAGATAAGTTCTACATAGTTCTAATGGTTTATCTCATAGCCCAGTATTGGGTGAGTGGGACACCCCAAAGTAATGATGCCTTGGCTGGGGTGGCCGCAGTAATCCGGATGGATTTAGAAACTAGAGCTCAAATGATTACGCTTTTGGCAACAGGGATATATGTAGCAAACACAATTCCTGCAATGGTATTAGGAACTTTGGCTGGTGTCTGGGCAGATAGATGGCCAAAAAGACGGGTAATGGTTGCATCTAATGGGCTACGAGCTTTATTACTCCTTTTTGCTCCTTTATGTTTACTTCCAGGACCTTATTTAATGGGACTTAGTTGGGGATACTGGGCTCTTCTCTTAATGACTTTTTTGGAATCTATCCTCACACAATTCTTTGCTCCTGCAGAGCAAGCAACTATCCCATTGCTAGTTCCTAAAAAGCATTTATTAGCAGCTAATTCTCTATATCAAGCAACAAGTATGGGCGCCACAATTGTAGGCTTTGCATTGGGAGACCCTATTTTACGTTTGTTAAGTCGAATCTTTCAAAACGTCGGAATAAGTGGAGGAGAGTTTCTCCTTTTACCATTATGTTATAGCTTTGCAGCTATAAGTATCAGCACTATTAAATTAATCGAAAGGCCTCGAAGCCCTAGAAAAACCAAAGTATTAGATGAGGTTGGAGAGGGGATTCAAATCTTGAAAGACAAAAGGACTGTAAGGAGTGCAATGGTTCATTTGGTTTTGCTTTACAGCCTTTTAGCGGCTTTATATGTATTAGCGATAAGCCTTGCATCATTAATTCCTGGTCTAGGACCAACGCAATTCGGCACTCTTCTTGCTATTAGTGGAATAGGGATAGCATTCGGAGCATTAGTAGTAGCCCAAATTGGACATGGGTTTAGTAGAAGAAGACTTTCAGCAACAGGTTTAGGAACTATTACATGCAGTCTCGTTTTGTTAGGACATCTAAAAGGATCTCTCTCTCTAACTCTTCTTCTATGTGGAGTTTTGGGGATAGGTGCAGCATTTGTTGCTATTCCTGCTCAAACTACTATTCAAGAGGACACACCAGAAACTAAGCGAGGTAAGGTTTTTGGCTTGCAAAATAACCTTGTAAACATTGCTTTAAGTCTTCCATTAGTTTTAGCAGGAGCACTTGTCAGTAAATATGGCCTAGTACCGGTTCTATGGCTATTAGCATCCTTAGCACTTATAGCTGCCTTATTCGAACGACCTTGGGAGCGTTGCTAATTTAAAATTAAGGATTAGGGAAGACAGCAGGTGGCAAATATTGCCTGGCTGGGCAAAAAAACACCTTTCTGTGGAAATGTGTCCTATGGCCTAAGCACCATTGAGGCTTTAAGGCAACGTGGCCATCAAACCAGCTTCATTCATTTTGATAATCCGAAAAGTCCAGGGAGCAATGAAACATCTCTCTTGGCTAATGATCCAGACGTCAGCCTGCCTTATTTGATTAAGTCCCAGGTATATACAATCCCTTCTCCAGGAGCACAAAGGGAATTAAGGGAATCACTGGAAAGACTCAAGCCTGATTTGGTGCATGCAAGTCTTACCCTTTCCCCTCTTGACTTCAGGTTGCCTGAGCTTTGTCAACAAATTGGTGTTCCACTAGTAGCAACATTTCATCCTCCGTTTGACGCAGGTATCAGAAATCTGACGGCTGGAACTCACCAGCTTACCTATCAGTTATATGCTCCAGCTCTTGCAAGGTTTGACCGTGTAATTGTTTTTTCAGAACTTCAAGCAGAAGTTCTTGCAAGGCTTGGGGTAAGGGAACATAGATTAGCAGTTATTCCTAATGGAGTTGATCCGGAGTTATGGACACCAGCTGGTCCACAACGTACGAGTCCAATGCGGCGTGAAGTCAGAGAAAAGCTTGGCTCTGAGAGGATATTTCTTTATATGGGAAGGATTGCCACAGAAAAAAATGTAGAAGCACTTTTACGTGCTTGGAGATTGATTGACCCCAAAGGTTGCAAGCTTGTTGTGGTAGGAGATGGACCTTTAAGAACTGCTTTGCAAAACACTTCAAGCATATTTGATGCAAATAATGTTGTTTGGTGGGGATATGAGGCAGATCTAAATACCAAAGTTGCTCTACTTCAATGTGCAGAGGTCTTTATTTTACCCAGCCTTGTTGAGGGTCTCTCTCTTGCACTACTTGAGGCAATGTCAACAGGATCTGCTTGTATAGCAACTGATGCTGGCGCTGATGGAGAAGTGCTTGATAAAGGAGCCGGGATTGTTTTAAGTACTCAAGGTGTGACAACGCAATTAAGAACGTTGCTCCCACTCTTAAGAGATCAACCAGTCCTAACTGCAGAGTTAGGTCGAAGAGCTCGTGCAAGAGTCTTAGAGCGATATACCCTCACAAGAAATATTGATGCTCTAGAAGTTTTGTATGGCGAATTACTTGGATCTGCTCACTTGGCGGCAAATTACTTGGAGTTGCCTCCTTGGCGGCTTAAGTCAGATAATTCTTGACTTCTTTCAAAGGCAGCAACCACAGCTTCAATTAGAGCAGAGCGAAGAGCTGATTTTTCTAGTTTTCTCAGAGCAGCAATTGTGGTACCTGCTGGTGAAGCAACCATATCTTTCAGTTGCCCTGGATGCATATCTTTTTCATTCAATAATGCTGCTGTGCCTGCAATAGTTCTGTGGGCCAAATGATTCGCTAAATGTCTAGGTAAACCAACGGAGACTGCTCCATCTGCAAGAGCTTCTGAAACCAGTGCCACATAGGCGGGCCCAGAAGATGTCAGAGCAAGAAAAGCATCTAGCTGTGACTCTGGCAACTCTAAAACTTCGCTAACTGGATTAAAGAGATCTTTTACTAAAGATTTTTGCTCAGCTTTAATTGTCTTACTCCATGATATTCCAGTTAGACCAGCTCTAACAAAAGCAGGAGCATTAGGTACCGCTCTTGTTGAAAAATGATGAGGAAAACTTTCTTGAAGCTTAGAAAGAGATTGGCCAGCAACTAAAGAAACTAGTAGAGAAGAGAATTCCTTAGGAAAGACAATTTGTTTGGCTTGATCAATAACTTCTGAGAACTGTTGTGGTTTAACAGAAAGAAGCACTATTGCTGACTGCCAAGCTTTAAATGCATTGGAATCGTCAGCTGTGACTAAGTTCAATCCATTAGGAAGCTCACTTTTTAACCGCTTAACCGAAGCGGTATTTTTTACAACTGCAAATATATTTTCTGGGGCTATTTTCTTTGCTTCAATTAAAGGCAATAGAAGAGCCTGAGCCATTTGGCCCAGGCCAATAATCCCTAGAGTAGAAGTCACGAATTAGTTGACCTAAATACTTGCAACTCTTGCTTCGCCCCAAGCTGGGGGAGGGGCTGATGCTGCTGGTTCAGAAGCTAAAGGCTCAGATTCTTTTGCAACAGAGGTGGGAGTAGAAACTTCATCATGAACACTGTTTGTGACCGTAACGCAACTTGGAGCAAAGAGGAAAATGCTTTCACCAATCCTTTCTTGATGACCATCAATAGCAAAGGTACCTCCAGCAACAAAATCAACTGCTCTCTGGGCTTGGTCCGGCTCCATCATTGTGAGATTTAAGATTACTGTTTTACGTTCTCTAAGAGCTTGGATTGCACGAGGCATCTCGTCAAAACTCCTAGGTTCCATCAAATTGACTTCGGAGTTTGCATTGGAGATCCCTGGCATTCCAATGACTTTTGAGCCAGTAAACCCATCACCAATTCCAAAAGGTGAAGCTTCTGATAAGGGAGCAAGTTCTCCACCTATAGAAGATCTTCTGGCTTGATCATCTTCGTATTGATCACCTTCTATGTAATCAAGGTCATCAAAATCGCTATCTAAATAGTCGTCACCTGCGACTACTGAGCGAAGACGGGAAATAAACGACACCTTAAGGATCCTCTGGGAAGACGTTTGTTGTTTGGCAAATAGCCGAATTTAGGCGAGTTTCTTTGGAGAAACGTTGATACCTACCCCTGAATAGCGTTCCAAAGAGGTAGGGGCAAGGCTCTCAGTCGGCTTTGATGACAGATTGGCATCTTTAAAATCAATCTTTACGCTTACCAAACAGGCGAGATCCTAGACGTAGCCAGGTTGTTCCAGCTTCAACAGCCTCTTGCCAATCAGAACTCATTCCCATTGAACATTCTTTTAAATTGAAATGGTCTGCATAGCGTCGACATTCTTGAAATAGATTTTTGCGTTCATTAAGAGGACAATTAAAAGGGGCCATAGTCATCAAGCCAATCAGATTAAAGTTAGGCAAGTCGAGAAGTTTTGGGACCAGATGATCTAGATCGTGAGGGTTTACCCCACCTTTAGTTGGATCTTTAAGAAATTTCACCTGAAGAAAGTTTTTTATAGAACGTTTTTCCTCCCCAGCAATTCTTGCGACTCTTTCTGCAAGGGACTCACTATCAATAGAATGAATAAAACTAAAGTTTTGGACTACCCCTCTGACTTTATTTGATTGGAGGGGACCAATGAAATGCCAACTTAAGGTTTTCATCTTTGATAAAGCTTGAATTTTTGGAACAGCATCTTGTAATCGACTTTCTCCAAAATCAATTTGTCCCAATTCAGCTAGCTGCTGAATTACTTGTGATGAATGGCCTTTGCTGACGGCAAGTAAATTAACGCCTTTAGGTAGAGCTTGTTTTGATTTTCTCCAGTTACTAGATAAAGTCACTAGTCAATTAAATGAATGTTTGATGAAATAGTTTTTGCCAACGGTCTAGCTCCGAGGATTTATTTCTTCTGCAACGAGACAGGTGTAGTTCTGCATGGTGTCTTGCATCTTGATAAGGAATTACTTCAAACTCAGAGCCCCTAGGTTGCAAAGAGACTAAAAAAAACATTCTTTGGGCATATAGAGTCGCATATACATCTCTACCTTCTCCTGCAGGAGAGACAAGGTATAGCATTCCAAAATTTGGATGATTTAAATATCTTTCTGAGCACACTTTGCAAAAATGGCTTTAGTAGATCTAAAAGGCACCGTACTTCGTCCTTAAGGTTAAGACCACAGAAAGTAGACCCATCGAAAAAATATTTAGTGCTAGATAAGACTTGAAAAACAGGGTATTTGGTTTGTACTGTCTAGGAGTTAAGAAGGTCCCACCTCTAACTAATAAAGCTTCTGCACCTTGCTCGGCTCTCAAAAGAATATTTCCTATCAACCTTTCCCCTACAGAAAGGATAAGTCCAACAGAGGCCTTAACCCCAAGCTGTTTGAGGTTTACAGCCCTTGTAGTTAGAGCCCTTAAAAGATTTTGTAATTCTTCTTGTACTAGCGGAAGAAATCTAAGTGCTAGGAGCAACTGGAAACTTATTCTATCCACCGGAAGACCTAAAAATGTTAGAGGTGCTAATAGCCAGCTAAGAGCCCATACAAGTTCTTCAGGAGGGGTACTTAATAACATTAGATTTACGCTATGAATAACAGTGAAAATCAATGTTGCAGTATTTAGGCCAAGCTCTGCCGATCTCTTTACTACTACGAATGGCCCCAAAGAAAACTCTCCAATCTTCAAAGGTCCCAGTCTTAGGACCTCCCACTTAGCTTCAGGCATTATTAAACCTGGAATTTCTTGTGGAGCTCTTGCTGTAAAAGAAGCTATTTGATCACCTGTTGGTAGAAACATTGAAAATCCACCAAGCAAAATAGATAGCACTAACAAAAAAGAGACAGATCGCCACCAAACTCTTAGAGGGAAGCCACTTATAACAGTCAAAAGAAAAAGACCAAGAACTAAACTAAGTCTCCAGAGTGATCCTGCTAAAACTGGTGTAACAAGGAACATTAGGACCCAAGCAAACTTCAGCCTAGGGTCTAAATATCTCAACCAGCCGCTGTTCCCATCTACATATTGTCCAATTGGAACTTGTTTCAACCAGTCCATAAATCAATCCGCCCCTTGATGTTGACGTGCAAAATCTCTTTCTGCATCTCTCTGCTGCTTTCCTCTTAAAAATAACTTTACAGGGGTACCTTCGAATCCAAGACCTTCTCTTAATTGCCTTTCTAAATATCTTCGATAAGTATCACCAAATAACTTTGGATCATTTACAAATAAAGTAAAAGTAGGGGGTTGAGATGCTACTTGTGTCCCGTAATAAAGCTTTCCTTGGCGACCTCCACGACTTGTAGGAGGATTTCGCCAACTAATCGCTTCTTTTAAAACTTCATTCACTACTGATGTACTAACACGTCTCCGATGCTGCTCTACGGCCAAGCTAGCAAGAGCAAAAATGCTTTCTACTCTTTGCCCTGTTATTGCTGAAGTGAAAATCATTGTTGCCCAATGTAGAAAATACAGCTTTGCTCTTAGCTCTTTTTCCATTTGGACCATTGTGTGACTGTCTTTCTCAACTGCATCCCATTTGTTTATTACAACTACGCATGAGCGCCCTGATTCTTCTATTCTTCCAGCAAGTCTTTGGTCCTGTTCGGTAACGCCTTCTAAGGCGTCGATAACTAATATACAAACATCGCTTCTTTGAATTGCTTTAAATGTTCTATTTATCCCAAAGAATTCAGGCCCATAATTAACACTCCGCCTTCGTCTGATGCCAGCAGTATCTATTAATTTCCAGAGTCTTCCTTCTCTTTCTAAGTTGGTATCTATTGTGTCTCTTGTTGTTCCACGAATTGGACTAACTATTGCCCTAAGCTCTCCACAGAAAGCATTTAGCAAGCTGGATTTACCTACATTAGGTCTTCCGACAATAGCCATTTGAATTGGCTCTCTCACAGCATCTTCCAATTCCTTTGGAGGAAAAAGACTTACCACTTGATCCAATAAGTCTCCTGTACCTGCACCATGAATTGCAGAAACTGGGTATGGTTCGCCTAGCCCAAGCTTCCAAAACTCTGCTGCCATTGCTAAGCCTTGTTCAGGAGACTCACATTTGTTAACAGCTAATAGTTTTTTGCATGATTGTGTACGCAACCATTCCGCAATCGATTCATCGGCAGCAGTGACTCCTTGTTGCCCGTCGACAATCACAAGAGCTACAGATGCCTCAGTGAGAGCAAGGTTTGCTTGTTCACGTATCTCAGGAAGGAACTCGCTGTCATCATCGAAAACCAATCCTCCAGTATCAACGACTATGAATTCACGATCTTGCCAAAAGCCTTCTTGGTAAGTCCTGTCACGTGTAACACCCGGCTCGTCATGAACTATTGCATCACGACTTTTGCATAGCCGATTTACCAGCGTGGACTTTCCAACGTTCGGCCGACCGATTATGGCGACGATGGGACGCCCCACTTAAATCTTTCCTCTAAATAATCTTGACGATACATAGTTCTAGAAAGAATCTTTTTTCTTATCTACCTATTTTTAGCTTTCAAGAAATTTTGTTTTTGCTGGTTTCAGAGGAATTTGAAGCAATTATTGAATTGTGGGATCCCCTTGGTGTCCATAAGCAGGATTTTCAGGAGGGAGAGATAGAGGGGGGTAAGCACCTTTCTCAAGGAGATCTTGTTTAGTTATTGATCCCCATGCAAGTAACCAATTGACTGCTGTTGCTCTTCTTGTGCGTCTTGGGTAAAGCTCACCGATTGAGTATCCAGAAAATTTCAATTCTTCTTTGAGCAGTTGCTTATATTTTTTTGGAATTGATCGCGTCAAGCAAACAGATGCTTTTCTTTGAGCAATAATTTCTGGGGCTTTCGGGAAAGTAGCTTTCCAATCTGAAGGAGTGTCTGTACTTGGATGCCAATTTCCTAATGAAGTCTCTCCAGGGAGGTATCCAAGCCTTTCCCAAACAAGAGCAGCTACAAATTGATCGGTTGTTTCATCAGCAAGGATTTTTCTTAGAAGGATTGAGCTCAAAGGCCAAAAATCCCTATTCTGACTATGGATAAGTCTAGGAAAAGTCAAGCACTCCACGTTTGAGAAATGATTTGTTTATATCAAAATGATTTCATGAAAAATGCTCCATTCGAAATAATTCTTCCTGGTAGAGGCATTACAAGACAAATCTCTTGTCCCGTATTTCAGTCACCCCTTTCAGGAGTCACTGATCAGGTCTTTCGTTCGCTCGTAAGAAAATGGGCACCCGATGCGCTTTTGTTTACCGAAATGGTAAGTGCGACATGCCTTGAATTAGGGCGTGGCCTTTACAAAGTCGATGAATTAGGAGTTGAGCATGGTCCGGTTGGCGTTCAGCTTTTTGATCACCGTCCAGAGGTGATTGCCGATGCTGCGATAAGAGCGGAGGCAGCAGGCGCATTTTTGGTTGATATAAATATGGGCTGTCCTGTGAAGAAAGTGGCAAAGAAAGGAGGAGGAAGTGCTTTGTTAAAAGACCCCGATCTTGCTGCGAGGATAGTAAGTAAAGTTGTTGATTCTGTAAAAGTACCGGTCACAGTTAAAACTCGTCTGGGTTGGGATGAAGAGACTGCTGATCCTGTTGGTTTTGCAAAACGTTTAGAAACTGCAGGAGCTCAACTTCTTACTCTGCATGGAAGGACAAGAGAACAAGGCTTTTCGGGTAAATCGGATTGGAATTCAATAGCAGTTGTAAAAAAGGCTCTCAATATTCCTGTAATTGCAAATGGAGATATCAAAAACGCAAAGGACGCTATTGATTGCCTTTCAAAAACTGGAGCTGATGGAGTAATGATTGGCAGAGGTAGCATGGGTGCCCCTTGGCTTATCGGTCAGATTGATGCTGTCTTAAGAGGGAACCCAATTGTTAAAACACCAGAACCCAAAGAGCGTATAAAAATTGCTCAGGAGCAATTAATTCAGCTGGTAAGAATCAATGGTGATCATGGCTTAATGATTGCTCGGAAACATTTGAACTGGATATGTAAGGACATTCCTCGGGCAGATGAACTACGCTATGAATTAATGCGGTCAGAGACACCCAAAGAGGCTTTGGCAATACTTGAAGATAAGTTGAATTGCTTGAATTAAGAAATCGAATCTTTAAAAGGTATAACCTCAGGCCAAGATTGTCGAATCAATAACAAAGAAAAGTAAGGCTTTTCAGACCCATCGATTTTTATTGCTGAGTCAACTTTTTCATCTTCAAACCCAACTCGCTGTGCGAATACTGCATCTTCAAGTAATCCCTTCTTTTTTAGCAATGGTTTTACCCATGCCCACCGAGAACCTAATTTAAGTAAGACCAAAACTCTTTTAGATAAAAAAGCTTCATTAATAAGAGTTTCGAGCTTGTATTGATCATCTGGAGTAGGGAGTATCAAAAGTTGATCTTTTTGCAAGGCCAATGGCCAATTCGCAAGAGCTGCGGCGGCGGCAAATGACGTTACTCCTGGTATTGATTTGATTGGGCAATTTGGATGAAAAGTTTTCAGTGCTAGCAAGACATATGAACTACTTGCAAAAAGAGATCCATCGCCTTCACAAAGGAAAACTACTTTTTCACCTTTCTTTATTTCCTCAAATAGTTGATCGGCAGCATTTCGCCATGCTTCTCTTAGAAGATGTTCTTCAGAGACCATTGGGAAAAGTAATGGTAATTTTTTTGCTTCTTTTTTGATCCATGTTGAGGCAATCTCAAGAGCTATGCTTTCCCCTCCAGCTTTTGCTATTGGAAAAGCTACTAAGGTTGATTCTTGAATAGCTTTTACACCAGCAATGGTTAATAAAGAGGGGTCGCCTGGACCAACACTTACTAGAGTTAGTTTTCCAAAAGCTGGATTTCTCGAATGCAGAGAAACCATCTTTAACTATGCATCCTTGGCTCAATGTGCAAACTAGATAAGATTTCTGCTTCAGCAATAGCAAGTTCTTCTAAGCGAGATATAACTTCTTGACGCTGATACCTTTCATTGGCAAGTCTCCAATAAAGAGAAAAGTGACGTGCCTCACTTTTAAGAAGTGAGGAGTACAACTTTCGAAGCTCCTCGTCTGGGGAATGTTGAGCTAGTAATTTCATTCTTTCATGGCTTCGAGCTTCGATTAGGCCTGCAACTAAAAAGCTATCTAGCATGCGATTTGGTTCATCTTTTCTGATTTGCTTTGATAGCAACGTTCCATATGGTGGAGCTGGAAGAGGTTCAAGATATCGTCCTTTCGATTTAATTAAATCAAGAACAATTTCAAAATGATCTAACTCTTCTTTGATTAGAGGAGTTAATGATTCTGCTAATCCTGGCTCGCATAAGTAGCGAAACATCAACTGGAGTGCAGCTCCAGCTGCCTTTCTCTCGCAATGGGCATGATCGATCAGTACTTCTAGTGGGTGGCTAATCGCTTGTTCTAACCAGGCAGAACTGGTTTTTGCTGTCAACCATTTAATTGATTTGACTTCACCGCTATGAGGAGAAGGGTAATGCATGGATTTAGTTGATTTGCCTCAGGTGAGCCAATAGACCTTCCATTGCAAGGGTATAGCTCATTACACCAAAACCACTGACGATTCCTAAGGCATGATCTGCAAGGAAGGAATTGTGGCGGAAAGGTTCTCTGGCAAAGGTGTTACTTAGATGGAGTTCAACATAAGGAATCTGAATTCCAAGCAATGCATCCCTAATAGCAATAGATGTGTGCGTATAGGCGCCTGCATTGATCAGGATTCCTTCTACTTGCCCGGAAGCCTGCTGAATACGATCAACCAAAGCTCCTTCAAAGTTACTTTGAAAGCAATCAAGCTCGATATTCTCCTGTTTAGCTTTAGTTTGCAAAAGAGTTTCAATTCCCTTAAGACTGCTTGAGCCATAAATCTCAGGCTCTCTTGTGCCTAGAAGGTTCAGATTTGGACCACTTATTACAAGTAATCGCATGAGCCAAAAAAAATAACAACTCAATTGATGCTATCGATTTCTTACAAGAGTCACCAAGAATGAGAATTGAAAATAGTCCTTTAACTGGTATTGTCACCTAGTGGTTCGGGTCGGTGCCCGAGTGGTTAATGGGGGCGGACTGTAAATCCGCTGGCTCTGCCTACGTTGGTTCAAATCCAACCCGGCCCACCTTCCACACGCCCTTGTAGCTCAGCGGTAGAGCACTCCCTTGGTAAGGGAGAGGTCTCGGGTTCAAGTCCCGACGAGGGCACTAGCCCAGACCTCAATTTAGAGAAAGAATTTCGGCACCAGCTTCTCTAAAAGACATAAAAGTGGATTTTTACCTTTGTCTTCAGTTTCTCTCTAATATTAAATTGTTCGATGATGTATCTGAATTTGATGCATATAAAGTGGAAACGCTTATGAAAGGCAAAAAGGCTAGTGGCTTCTAATAATTTCTAAGCAAGTTAAGATTGAAAAGATATAATCTCAATTTCGAATGTAAGAAAAGCATCTATAGAGACTTCTAAGATCTTTTCTTTATCCAAATGTTCTTCCATTCCAACCCCATAAATTAGCCGATACATCCTCAAATCCTAGATAAATTCTGTTAGCAGGTATTCCAGTTTTGCTTGAGATTAGTTTGCAAAATACACCACTCATCTTTGCAGGTTCTATTGCACCGATTGATTTGATTTCCACATAACAGCATGGCTCGGAAGTCCCAGAAAATGTCATTGGCACGTTCGTTTGAAGAGAAGTCATCACATAACTTTCTGGCTTTCCTGTTAGCTCAGCTAATTCATTAGAAATTTCTTGTAGTAGCTCATCTGCTTCTTTGATAGCATCGATGGAAGTAATGATGTTGATTAGTGGCATTTTGCCTCCTGTGATTCATTAGACCTCTACATATAACACATCTCCGGTTGGAAATCTGTTGGTTTGATTAACAATGAATAGATCAAATTTGAGATTACATACCTATTGGCATGCTTTTAGCACCCTCGATGACATTTTCTTGAAAATGTAGTTTGAAATTAGTTTATTTGCAAAAGCATTTGAATGACTATCATACTTTGATACCCATAGCTTTGAAGGGTCAGAGTTAGACTTTTTGTTTAGGAACTCGCGTAGATCATAATATTCAATTTTATTTTCCTTAAAGAATGACTCCCTCTTTGAATAGGTCTTTATTAAGGGTGAATAGCTGCCGATTTGCCTTAGTTCTGGAAGTAAAAAAACTGTGAAATTGTTTTTACTATTCTCTTTTGCAAGACGATCAATTTGAAGAATTGACGCTTTATTCCCATTCCATGTATCGTCAGAATATAGAGATTGATAATAGTCAGAGTAATTGCCAACTTTCTTTGAGTTCAATCTGTTGGCAATAAAGTTAAGTATATAGGAATTCTTTTCAATAATATTTGGTCTTGAAGCGATAAAAGGTTCTGAATCATTTATAAAATGAAGAACTATTGTATAGTCTGGATCAATTAAATCTTTAAGCTCTTTGTATAAGTGACTTTGTTGGCTTGAATTATAATTTCCTACTCCAAGATTGAAGACTTCAATGCGCTTACTGCAGCTTAAGGTTTTATTAGCCTTATCTTCAAGAAGTTTGGGAATGGTATTTGCATAATTTACACCCCACCCAAAAGTAAATGAATCTCCTACAAAGGCGATTCTTATTGATTCAACTTTTGGAGTCAAGTTCTTATGATCTCTTAGACCATAATTATTTGTAATAACTTTTGCTCCCATTAGAAAGGCTTCTTTGTTTGGATGATGCTTGTGTCCAGGAAGCTTTCCGGGTGTAAGGACTTTTAACTTAGATGCATATTTAAACATCTCAATATTAAGATCCATGCTCCGATGATAATAAACTCTTAAAATTATCTCTAAGGAAAGAACTGAAAATAATGATCCTAAGATGAAAGCCAACAAATTTTTGATTGGGCTGCTTAAGTTACCGATACCTTTTGCTTTGATTCTCAAGGTTCTAGAGTTTCTGTAGGCGTGACAAATTACATTACTAAAGATTTAGACTATCTTGAACTAAAGTAATATTTTCTAATTGATTTGATCTGTCATCAAACGGTAGGCTAATTCATCAACTCGTTTCTTGTTCACACCGTTATCACCTATGCCCACTCGAGATTCTGATCTAATTTGTAGAATTCCTCTTTCTGGCAATGCCTTGATAAGTAAGTCGTCTGTATATCTTCTCCATTTTGTTTTTGCTTCTGCATGAATATACGAATTAGTTTTCTCGATGATCTTTGTCCTCGGTGTATTGGTGACAGCTTTTAACACTTTCGAAAATGATTTTTCCACCTCAGTTACATCAAGATTTTCCAGTACGCAGTGTGTAATTACAACGCATTCAGGCAATTCAATTGGTTCACTCTCTGCGACAGCTGAATTCATACTGAAAAAGAAAATCAGAATAGAAACTGCAATTGCTGTTAGATGATTCATTAATCAAATTATGTCAATGATTCTTGAATAAAGCCTATTCAGGTAAATAGGCACTTTCAAGATTGAAGCTTTTTCCCAAGGTCTATAGATTTTTATTTGCTATGTTTTTTGACCTTATATAAGGAATATAAGGACTCTTTTAGGAGATTCTGAACCTAGTGCATGCTCTTGAAACTGGTTAATCTCGTCCCCATACCCCTCTGAGGTTGCCTTCAAACTTGTATTGTTCTGGATTAGAGCCCAGGTTTTGAATCAATTTACTGGTAGTGAATTTTCCAAGTCTCACTAACCCAGTTTTTTTCTGTGCTGTTGCTGCAGGCATGAGAAGCAGATTAAGTACTTCCCCCAGCTTAAGCAGTGAATGTTATTTAGTCTAAGTTTGCGAAATTCTTCCAAAAAAACCTCTGGCTAAAGACAACCAGAGGTTTGAAAAAACATTGAGGTGGGTCCCCCAGATTTGCTGAAAATTCATTCCAGCAAATGAGTCTTAGACCTTACGTGAGTAGTATTCCACAACTAATAACTCGTTGATTTCAAGGGCAACCCATTCCCTCTCGCATTTTCCAGTGAGTTTTGCAGACATCTTGGATTTATCAAATTCCAGATGTGGTGGGACATTCGCTAGGCCAGGGAATTCAAGATTTGCCTCTGCTAGCTTTTTACTCCCCTTTCTTTCCCGAATTGCAATCACATCACCCACCTTGCACTGGTAGCTAGCAATGTCTAGAACTCGCCCATTGACAGTTACATGACCATGATTGACTAACTGTCTCGATCCAGGGATGGTTGGACCGAAACCTAGGCGAAAACAAGTGTTGTCTAACCTGTTTTCTAAGAGCTTTAAAAGGTTTGTTCCCGTGGAACCATCTTGTGCACGTGCTTTCTTGACATAGCGAACAAGTTGTCTTTCTGAGATCCCGTAGTTAAACCTCAACTTTTGTTTTTCTTCAAGACGGATAGCGTATTCAGAGCGCTTGCGACGGGCTTGGCCGTGCTGACCTGGCGGATTAGACCGTTTTGCGGCCTTCCGGGTGAGACCTGGAAGATCTCCCAAGCGACGCGTTATCCTCAAACGAGGGCCGCGGTATCGAGACATAAACGACTAAATGAAGGACAATCGAGGTGGAAGCAAGCTACTCAGAAACAAACAAAATTGTTTCGCTAACTCACAATGCACCAATCTAATATTCTATATCCTTGCTGGTTCTCTATATGACAAAAGCAATTAGTTGGTTTCTTCTTTCTTTAATTGAGTTTTACCGCCAATGGATATCTCCAATCATTGGCCCTAGATGTCGTTTTACCCCAACTTGTAGTGCTTATGGTGTTGAGGCAATAAGCCGGCATGGACCTTGGAGAGGAGGTTGGTTGACTTTAAAGAGAGTCTCTCGATGTCATCCCTTCACTCCTTGCGGCTGTGACCCTGTGCCAGATTGAGGTCTGAAATGAAAATATTTTTATATGTTAGAGAGGGCTGTTGTCTTTGTGAAACTCTAGAAGGGCATTTACGGGAGTTGACCCTTGATCAACTTAAACCGCCAATGGAACTATCTGTTATCGATATTGATGATGTTGGAATTCCATCGAGTCTTAGGGTGCGATATGACTTATTGGTGCCGGTTATGGTCTTGAAGAATGAACTTAATTCCACATCAATACCATTGCCTAGAGTTTCTCCTAGGCTTAAAGGTGAAGGCCTATTTCGTTGGTTGCAAAGTGCGTGTAATGAAGCAATTGGCTCTATTTAGATTCCACTTATTTTTGTAAAAAGTCGGTGTATTTCAAACTCCATTCTTTATTAGGTGAAGTGGGCTTGCCTGTTCCAGGAAACCTTCCAAATCTTTTAATTACTTCTATTACATGTGATTCACGGGATTGCAAAGATGGAAGTTTATTCCTTGGGTTCCCCGGGCAAAAGGCTGATGGAGGGGTGTTTTGGCGCGATGCTCTTTCTGCGGGAGCGGTAGCTGCATTAGTAAGTTCTGCAGCTGCAGAGATTCATCCCCCAAGCCCAAAGGACCCTGTGATTGTTCTTCCAGAACCTGTTGCTGAATGGGTGGGATCATTGGCTTCGGCTTTCTGGGGGAAGCCAACTGAGCAACTACCTCTACTTGGCGTGACGGGAACGAATGGAAAAACAACTACAACACATTTAATTGAACATTTGAGCTCTTCTGTAGGAAAGTCAACTGCGCTTTTTGGAACATTAGAGAACCGTTGGCCTGGATATAGAGAAAGTGCAACACATACAACTGATTTTTCTGATCAGTTGCAGGAAAAACTTTCAAATGCGGTTAATAGTGGTGTTGATCTATGTGTCATGGAGGTGAGTTCACATTCTCTTGCACAAAGCAGGGTTGCAGGATGTGATTTCTCAGGAGCAGTATTTACAAATCTGACTCAAGATCATCTTGATTACCATGAAACAATGGAGAAATACTTTTTGGCTAAGTCAAAATTATTTACATCATCATTACTTAAGCCTGGAATTAATCGAGCAGTGATTAATGTTGATGATCCATGGGGACAGAGATTAGCTCAAGAAATGGGATCAAGTTGTTGGAGAAGTACCCTTAGAGAAGATATCTATAGAAGTAATTTGGCAGAGTTGCTAATTAAAGAGATAGAGATTAATAGTAGTGGTTTTACAAAAGGACTTTTAATAAGTCCTTTTGGTGAGGGATATTTCTCATCTAGGCTATGCGGACATTTTAATTTGATGAATATCCTACAAGCAGTAGGAATATTGCTTCAACAAGGTTTTTCCATGCCCCTACTTTTAAATGCTTTATCTGATTTTCCTGGAGTTCCAGGAAGGATGGAAAGAGTTATATTAAGTGAGACAGAGACGGACACCCTGCCATTAGTATTAGTTGATTATGCACATACACCAGATGGACTTAAGAATGCGCTGATGGCAGCAAGACCATTTGCAAAAAATAATATTATTTGTGTTTTTGGTTGCGGAGGCGACCGTGATCGTCTTAAGCGCCCTTTGATGGGAAAAGTTGCAGCTAAATATGCAGACAGCATTATTATTACTTCTGATAATCCTAGAACAGAGGAACCCCAAGGAATACTTAGAGATATAGGAGAGGGTATTCCTATTGGAACAAAAATGATCTATGAGTTAGATCGTAAAACTGCGATTAATGAAGCAATTAAACAAGCTTCTGAAACTGATCTTGTTTTGATAGCAGGAAAGGGTCATGAGGACTATCAGATTTTAGGAACCAGTAAGATTCATTTTGACGATAGGGAGATTGCGGCTAGTGCACTTAGAAAAAGACGTGTTTCAGATTGAATATGATTGAATCTTTACTTAAGAGCTTTTATGAGCATATTTAGCTCATCAAAAGCAGTGCTTATATGAACACATGCGCGTAAACAGTCTGGTTCTTCCAGATTTCTTATCCATATGTCTTGTTTGCCAAGTTCTTTTACTATTGATTTGCTTGACTTATTGCTTTTATGTGTAAAACTAACAATCCCTGCTGGTGGATATTCTTTTAGAATTGTTTCTAGGTTCTCTGTGTTATTTATATCTACCCAAAGCTTTTTGCTTAATTCTTTTATGATTTCAAGCCTTTTTGTTGCATTGCCTTCTCTCTCGAGAAGATTTAACGAACATCTTAGGCCTGCTAATAAAGGAACACATGAGGTTGCTAATTCGAACTTTCTACCGTCTTTGTGGAATGGATCTTTGTCTGTATTGAATACAATGCTCTCGTTTTTTATGCTTCTCCATCCAATAAGGGTAGGTTTTGCTTCCAAGAGCATCCTTTCTGAAAGGGCAACTCCACCAAGGCCTTCAGGCCCGCAAGACCATTTATGCCCTGTAAAGGCGTAGATGTCAGCTGAGGCAGCTGCTTTGCTAATAGGTATTTGACCAAAACTTTGTGCAGCATCAACCATTAAATATGCTTTAGAACAGTGAAAATTTAGTTCTTTAGCAACTTCTTCGATAGGCATTATTTGGCCTGTATTCCAGAGTAGATGAGACAAGACAACTAATTTGGTTCTGGGAGTCAACAAGCTTTTTATTCTTTGGAGAACAATAGATTTAGAGCTTTGCTCCTCTTCACCTCCTTTAATTGTTTGAACAGGCAATATGTCTATATAAAGATTATTCCTTCTTGCAATTTCTTGGCATGCTGCTACTACCCCAGGATGTTCACTATCGCTAATCAGTAATCTGTCATTTTCTTTAAATGGAATGCCCCAGAGAGGTAATACACAACCTGCGGTAACATTTTCGGTTAGGGCAATTTGGTGTGGAGTAACCCCACATTTTTCTGCTAACAGCTCTTTAGACTTCTGTACTTCACTAACTATATAGGGCCAAACGTCATTGGTAAAAGGACCTAAACGTTGAATTGTTTTCCAACTATCAGTGATTGCATTTAAAGAGGATTTTGGTAATGGCCCTTGTCCTCCATAGTTGAAGTAAACCTTGTTTTCAAGAGCAGGACACTCTTCTCTGAAAGATATTTTGACTGGCTTGCTTTTTGGTGACAAATGGCTTTTAGTCTTTTTATAATCTAGCCTTGATATAAGTAGAGAGATACATATCTCCAGCTTATTCAGATCAAATTATACAAATTTTGTTAATCTCACCATGGATTTGTTGCAGTCTTTTGTTGGCCTTACTATATTTTTTTTCTAGATGTCCTAGTCATCTAGATCGCCCCAAAGGAAATGGCTCTTTACACGTGGCTTAGCTCTATTCCTAGACCTCCTCTGGCGGAATCCTTTGCTGCAGCCTTCCAGGAACTTGGATTGAAAATTTTAGAAGAGGCTTCTGGAGAACATCAAATTTATGCTGAAGAAACAGCTATAAGCTCACATCCTCATACATCACGGGTCAATGTTTTGATTTGTTGGACTTGTGCTAACAAAAGACAATGTCAAATAGAGGTGCGTAGCTCAGAGGCAATGCTAAAAAGAGGAACTAGGTGTGAAGAGGTTGCAACTGCCCTAAAGACATTTGCACCAATCTCGAACTGACTTTTAGATTTTTAGCAATTATTTTTATAGATTTTCAAGACATATCATTTCTATAACAAGTCCTAATAATTTTTGTCTTAATTGAAAGCACTTGCATATTTATAACTTAGAGGGATCCTTAATTTAACCAAGTCTTTTTTGCTATGTCTGTAGATGTATGCAATGCATCGTTCATACCTTCCAACCCGTGGTTTTCTACTAATGAACTTTTAGAGTATTTGGGCATTTCTTTGCAAGATCTCAATGATAAGCATAATTTGTTTGAAGAGGGTGTTCACTTTGTTCATGAATTTCCAGGTAATCCTAAAAGTCGTATCTTATGGAGGTTGGATCTAGTAGAAGATTTACTCTGTATACCCATACCCCCTTTGGAAAAGGAGGCAATGATAAATGCCCTTTCAAATCGAATTACCTGCAATCAGTAGTGGATAATCTAAAACCAGTAAAAAAACTATTTGAATCAATTATCAACGCTTGCCAATGTAGTTAATTCTTGTTGGTTTTCATCCCAAAGAATATATGAGAAACAACTTGGTATTTCAGAGAGTCTTAGTTTTTTTGCTCCCTTAAGTAATTGTTCATTCTCTATATGACATGCTCTGAGATTGTAGTTAGGAATACGCTCGCAAAGATGGTGGATGCTATGGAATGAGATGTCAGCAAAAAACCAATTTAGCCAATCAGGTACAACAAGGTTGCTACTGCCTTCTGTCGCACCTTTTAAATAGTTCCAATCTTTGCTTCCATGCGCATAGGAATTTTCAAAATTGTGTTGCACAAAGAAAACACATATAAAGATCGCAGCTGAAGTTGTCATTACAATAGAATAACAACTCCAGAAGTTTGCTGCCCCAAGCCAGCTGCACATACATGACCAAGTAAAAATGACCATAATGTTGTTAAGTATAAGATCAGTTAACTCTCCTTTTGTGTACCAAAACTTTGATTTGTGAGATAAAATCCTTTTCTTCAAATATATAATATCCTTAAATTCTTTTCTTTTTATACTCTCTAGTGTTTCCGATAAAATAAAGACAAAAAAATCAATCACCCCTAGGATTAATGTAAGACGTGGCTTTATTATTAAATAAAAGAATCCCCCAGGAAAAAGCATGAGAGGGTGCCTGCTAATTGCGTATATAAGCTTGTTCTTTTTTGAAAGTGCTCGATAATCTTTTACTGTTAACAATGCAGATGGACCTCTATATAATTGCCAGTTACCATTATGTTTGTGGTGATAAGCATGCCCGCGGGACCAGGGATGTTGTGGGATTGCATTAAGCACTCCTAATAAAAAACCTGTTAAGCGATTAAGCCACCGAGAATTAAATAGCGAGCCATGACCACAGTCATGCATTAATGAAAAACTTCGAGAGGAAAGAAGTACAAGTAGGACTAATGGAATTATTAGTTCAAGACTTTTTAGATTTAAAGAGGGTGAAGATTGTAGAATTTTTTCTATAAATATCCATAGAAATACTATGGGAACAAATGTAGATAAAACTTGCCAAGTAGCTCTAAAGTCATTCTTCTGTAAAAAAGGAGAAATTACAAAATCAGACCTTCTTAAAGGTCTATCTAGATTCTCTTCTTGGGAAGTTTCTGAATGAAAAGAGATAAGGATTCCTTGGGAGAGTTTGTACCTGCAATATCAAAGCTAGGCCCTTGCCTTTATAGCAGGACTTGATGCGTTGCAATTTTTTTAGAGGATTTGGATTACCTCGCTCACTTCAGGTATGACTTCGCGAAGCTTCCGTTCTATTCCCATTTTTAAGGTCATTGTGCTGCTTGGACAACTACCGCATGCTCCCTGAAGGCGGACTTTTACTATTGGCCCGTCTATTTCGACAATTTCAACATTGCCACCATCAGCAATTAGAAAGGGCCTTAGCTCATCAAGAACTTTTTCTACGTTTTCCATTGTGAGGGCAAGTGTTTCGTTGCTCATTAGTGGTATTTGAGTATCGAATTAACCAAAGCCTAATAAGTGAGCACATAATCTGGCCAGAAGGGTCTAGGAAATTTTTGATTTTCTCTGAATCACTCGGGTCTGTAGATCGTTATGACGCCGTCTTGGTTGGCGGTGGAATAATGAGTGCAACCTTGGCTTCTTTGCTTAGTGAGCTTGAGCCCGGCCTTAGGCTTCTGATAGTTGAAAGATTGGGTTCTCCAGCCCTTGAGAGCAGTTCTGCCTTAAATAATGCAGGTACTGGGCATGCCGCTAATTGTGAGTTGAATTACACCCCGATGAGGCCCAATGGATGTGTAGATACTTCCAAGGCATTAGTAATTAATACCTCTTTTGAGAGGAGTTTGGAATATTGGGCGTCTTTGAAGGATTTGGGAAAGTTAGATACTTCGAAGTTTCTTCATCGTGTTCCCCATATCAGTTTTGTTTCTGGAGAAAACGATGTTGCCTTTTTAAGAAAGCGTTTTGAAGAAATGAAAAAACTCTCAGCATTTTCTTCGATGCGTTGGAGTAATGATTCATCAGAGCTTTCTGAATGGATGCCTTTGGTCATGGCTGGACGTTCTTCCAAAAATAATTTTGCTGCAACCTCAATTGAACGTGGAACAGATATTGACTTTGGAGCACTTACCTGTGGATATTTGGAATCTATTCGGACTAGTGGAGTTGTAGACCTGTTATATCAAACTGAAGTGACTAATCTTCAGAGGCTTGAGCAAAAACAATGGGAATTAGAAATTAAGGGTGAATCTGGGATTAGATATGTTCGAGCTCCATTTGTTTTTCTTGGAGCAGGTGGGGGGGCTTTACCTCTTTTACAGAAATCAGGTATTCCAGAAGCTGCTATCTATGGGGGATTTCCGGTTAGTGGTCAGTGGTTAGTTTGTAGTGATCAAGGCTTATCTAAACGGCATAATGCAAAGGTATATGGGAAGGCAAAGGTTGGTGCTCCACCAATGTCAGTTCCTCATTTAGATACCAGGTGGATAGCAGGTTCTCGATCATTATTATTTGGACCTTTTGCGGGATATACAACCAAATTTCTAAAGCAAGGATCAAGCTTGGATTTGTATCGTTCCCTCACTTTTAATAATCTGGGACCATCTCTCCAGGTGGGGCTTAAAAATCTTGACTTGGTAGTTTATCTTGTAAACCAGGCTCGTCAGTCACAAGAAGATCGTATAAATGCTCTTATGGAGTTTTTTCCTAATGCAGAGGCGAAGGATTGGAATTTAGAGCTTGCAGGACAAAGAGTTCAGATAATTAAGCGCACGTCTAGAGGTAGCGTTTTGCAAATGGGTACTGAGGTCGTTACATCTAAAGACGGTTCTTTAGCGGCTCTTTTGGGGGCTTCTCCAGGAGCGAGTACAGCAGTACAAATCATGTTGGAAGTTTTACAGTCTTGTTGGACTGAGAAAGTGCGATCTGAGAAGTGGCAAAAAAAGCTTCACAAGCTTCTGCCAAGTTTTGGACAAGATTTGATTAATCAAAATCAGCTATTAGCAGAGATCCGTAAGCGAAACGATATGCTGCTAGATCTCTCTTGAATAGAACAGCATCATTTAATGAATAAAGATGTTTCTCTATAGGATCATGCAAGTAACTGAATACGCACTAAAGGGAAGATCCCCTAATGACTGAAGTACCTGTTTCTCGCTTGAGAAACTTCTGCATCATTGCTCATATTGATCATGGCAAGTCCACTCTTGCTGACAGGCTTCTGCAGGAGACAGGAACTGTTGCGGGTAGAGATATGCAGGATCAGTTCTTAGACAATATGGAGCTTGAACGAGAACGAGGAATTACTATCAAACTACAAGCAGCGAGAATGAATTACACCGCTATAGATGGCGAGGAATATGTGCTTAACCTTATAGATACTCCAGGACATGTTGATTTTTCATATGAGGTGAGCCGCTCCTTGCAGGCTTGTGAGGGTGCTTTGTTAGTTGTTGATGCAAGCCAAGGTGTAGAGGCTCAAACTTTGGCTAATGTTTACCTAGCTTTAGAGAATGATTTAGAGATTATTCCAGTTTTAAATAAGATTGATTTGCCTGGAGCAGATCCTGAGCGTATCAAGGAAGAGATAGAGTCAATTATTGGATTAGATACTTCAAATGCGATAAGTTGCTCGGCCAAAACAGGCCTTGGTGTTCCTGAAATTCTACAGGCAGTAGTTGAACGAGTGAGTCCTCCCAAAGATTCTCTTCAAGAGAAAACAAAGGCATTGATATTTGATTCATATTATGATTCATATAGAGGAGTGATTGTTTATTTTCGGGTAATTAGTGGTCGAATATCTCTAAGAGACAAGGTCCTTTTAATGGCAAGCAACAAGAGTTATGAGCTTGATGAGATTGGAATTATGGCTCCTAATCAATGCAAAGTTGATGAGCTACATTCAGGAGAAGTAGGTTACTTAGCGGCTTCAATTAAAGCGGTTTCTGATGCAAGAGTTGGAGATACCATTACTTTATTAGGTTCACCAGCTGATCAACCTTTGCCAGGATATGTTGAAGCTAAACCAGTGGTATTCTGTGGATTATTTCCAACAGATGCTGACCAATATCCAGATTTAAGAGAAGCCCTTGATAAGTTGCAGCTTTCAGATGCTGCTTTGAAATATGAGCCAGAAACTAGTAGTGCAATGGGTTTTGGCTTTAGATGTGGGTTTCTAGGCCTTTTACATATGGAAATAGTTCAAGAACGTTTAGAGCGTGAATACGACTTGGATTTAATTGTAACTGCCCCTTCAGTGATTTATAAGGTTAACATGCTAGATAACAGTATTGTTATGATAGATAACCCTGCAACATTACCGGATCCACAGCAAAGAGATTCAATAGAAGAGCCTTATGTAAGAATGGAAATATATGCTCCAAATGATTACAACGGAACACTTATGGCATTGTGTCAAGATCGTAGAGGTGATTTCATTGATATGAAATATATAACTACTGATAGAGTTACTTTGGTATATGAATTACCTTTAGCAGAGGTAGTCACTGACTTTTTTGATCAGATGAAAAGTCGTACCAAGGGTTATGCTTCCATGGAGTATCATTTGATTGGTTATCGCTCTAACGAACTTGTTAGGTTAGATGTACTTATTAACTCTGAAAGAGCAGATCCACTTACAACAATAGTTCATCGAGACAAGGCCTATGCAGTAGGTAAAGGTTTGGTAGAGAAGCTTAAGGAGCTAATTCCACGTCAACAATTTAAGATTCCTCTGCAGGCCTCTATTGGGAGTCGTGTGATTGCGAGTGAAAGTATTAGCGCGATGCGAAAAGATGTTCTTGCAAAATGTTATGGAGGAGATATTTCTAGAAAGAAAAAACTTTTAAAGAAGCAGGCTAAAGGTAAGAAGAGAATGAAGGCTATGGGCAAGGTAGATGTTCCTCAAGAAGCATTTATGGCAGTGCTAAAACTTAATCAATAGAATAAAGGTGCATATCGAATTAATAAGGACTAACAATTTAAACTGATTATTTTACCTTGGATGCTTGCCTGGAGAACGCTCAAGCTTTCTTCTCAATATTTTCTTTAAGTAAAAGACTGTTATTTTCAGATTGTTTTTGTCCATCGAAAGTTGTCCATAATAGGAGAATCACTATCAAACCACTTATGGCAATTGTTAATTCGCCAACTGTTAGTCCTTGCTCTTTGTTAGGCATGTTCTGATTTATTCAATTATTTGTTTAGGCCATTTTTTTTCTGTTTGCAAGCATATATGCTGAATTGAGAAGATCTCTCACTGGCTTTTGTTTCCAAGCAGAACAAAAAAATCAACCCAGCTCTCTTATTCCTTGGCTCGATGGGGACTTTTTATTGTCCTTATCCATTTAATAGTGGCTTTACTTGCCCCTTTGCTTAGCTTGGCTGGTGTTTTACCTGACGCGAATATCGGAATTGATAACCCTATCTTTTCACCTCCATCTTTTGAGCATTGGTGTGGAACTGATCGATTAGGAAGAGATGTTTGTGTAAGAACTTTAGAAGGCAGCTCAGTAGCTCTTCAGGTGGTACTTCTAGCGGTATCCTTAGCAGTACTTCTTGGTGTCCCTGCAGGGATAATTAGTGCATACTTTGGCGGTGCATTTGATCGCATTTTGGTATTAATTATGGATACTATCTACACATTGCCAGTGCTATTACTATCAGTGGTTCTGGCATTCTTGTTTGGAAAAGGAATTCCGAATGCAGCCGCAGCACTATGTATAGTTTATATACCTCAGTACTTCCGTGTAGTAAGGAATCAGACAGCACAAGTTAAGTCAGAAATGTATATAGATGCAGCACGATCTTTAGGAGCCGGACCCATATGGATCATGCGTAAATATTTACTTTCTAATGTAGTTATTTCTGTTCCTGTTTTGTTTTCATTAAATGCAGCTGATGCTGTTTTGGTCCTTGGTGGATTAGGTTTTCTTGGCCTAGGCTTGCCTGAGTCTGTACCAGAGTGGGGAAGCGATCTTCATATGGCGTTATCAGCTGTCCCTACTGGAGTGTGGTGGACAGCCCTTTACCCAGGCATAGCAATGTTTTTATTGGTTTTAGGCCTCTCTTTTATAGGAGAAGGGTTGGAAGTATGGATTAGTAATAAGCGATAAGTTTGGAGATGAGTCAATCTAGACTTGGTTATTCTTTTTCATTTAATTTTGAGACCAAGATGTTCAGAAAAAGATCTAATATTTTTTAGAGACAAAATAACCTCAGAAATATTAATATATTGTTCTTCTTGGAAGACAAGGTGAATACTTTATGCAATCATATAGATCTTATTAAAGATCTATATCTAATTACAGTTTAAAGATTTCTTTGGAACTTTTTTGCATAATTAATTTACCTTAGAAAAGTTGTCAAATGTCATTTAAGGGACCCTTGTCTACAAAGCCTGAGAATAGGGCTGTCTTAACATCTTGGACTTAATAGCGCATTTTTGGTTTCCTAGGTAAATCTTCAGTTATCTCACCATATTCATTAATTCTTGGGTAGGATTTGTTTTCTTTTTTACACCAGTTCGCTACCTCTGGATAAGCCCATTCAAACAGACGGTCTTGATAACTTCTTTTAGATAGGCCTTCTCCATTTTTAGGAATAATTCCAGCTTCTTCTCTTTGTCTTAGTGCTTCGAATAATAAGATAGCAGCGGCCACAGATACATTTAGTGATTGAACCATTCCACTCATAGGGATGTATAAGGATTCATCCATTAATGATTTTGCTTCTTTGCTTAAGCCCCATTTTTCAGCGCCCAAAATAAATGCTGTTGGCTTGCAGAAATTGAACTCACGGTAGTCCCTTGAATCTTTTTCTAAACTTGTCCCTAATAGTTGGAATCCAGCACTTTTAAGTGATGACGCTGCTTTATTGATCGTGACGTGATTATGAATTGCTACCCATTTTTGACTACCTTGAGCTGTGCTATTGAATGTTGGTGTTCTATCTCCTTTATTTACTGAGTGGACTTCAAGTACTCCAACTGCATCACAACTACGTAAAATTGCAGAAATATTATGAGGCTTTTCAACTTCCTCAAGTAACAGTGTGAGATCTGCCATTCGAGAATCTAGAACTGTCTTTAACCGCTGAAAGCGTCTTGGTAGAAGAGGCATAATCAAATGGACACCTTTGATATAAGAGTAAGTAATGCTGTAATGAAAATCCCTTATGGGAAGGTAGCTACTTATGGACAGATAGCTGATTTGATAGGACGCTATGGATCTGCAAGGCAGGTTGGGTGGGTATTGAGAGATTACCTTCGCCTTCTTTGGTTCCTTGGCATAGAGCTGTTAATGCTAAGGGATGCATCTCTAAGCGCTTGTCTCGCGAGAGGTCTGACTGGATGCAATATGACTTATTAATTTCTGAAGGCCTAGAAGTTGATATAAATGGGTATTTTGAACTTTCTAAATATCTTTGGAGACCAGACATATGTTGATATCAGCTTGCACTAGTACACTTTACTTTATTCTCTGTTATTTTTAAATATACTCACTATCTTTTAAAAATAAGTGGGACATAAAGGCTCTTTAGGGTTTTTCTCTTCTGATCCTTTGAAGAAGGGATTGATGCCACGTAAAATGGCATGGGATGTTCTTATGTCAGTGTCGGCAGGAGCATATGCAGATATTGCTCTTGAGAGAGTTTTGAGACTTAATGATTTAAGTGAAAGTGATAGAAGTTTAGTAAAAGAATTGTCTTATGGAGCTATACGTCAAAGGGGTTCTCTTGATTGTTGGATTGACTATTTAGGGAAAATTCCTTCAAAGAAGCAGCCCCCTCCTCTTCGTTGGCTTTTGCATTTAGGCCTTTATCAACTTATCTATATGAATAAAATCCCTTCTTCTGCAGCTGTTAATACTTCCGTTGAGTTGGTGAAACATACAAAATTTTCGAGATTGGCCCCCGTTGTAAATGGCTTACTGAGAACAGCAGAACGAAAGTTTTCTAAAGGGGAGAAACTTCCACAGCCTGATTCGCTCATTGAGCGTTTATCCCAGGAGCAGTCCTTACCAGGGTGGCTTTCAGGAAAATTATTGGATTGGTTTGGTTGGACCCAGGCTGAAAGAATTGCAAGAGCATTTAACCGAGTACCTACAGTTGATTTGAGAGCGAACCGGTTAAAAACAAGCCCTGAAAGCTTGATAGAGATTTTTAAGCAAGAAGGGTTCGATGTCTTTTTTGTTAATGGTTATCCAGATGCAATCCAGGTCGCCAATAGTTCAGGAGATGTACGCACTTGGCCTGGCTATTCAGATGGGAAATGGACGGTTCAAGACAGAGTCGCTCAGTGGGTGGCTCCATTGTTGTTACCTAATCCTGGAGAGAGGATCTTGGATGCATGTGCAGCACCTGGAGGAAAAGCTACACATTTAGCGGAACTAATAGGCGATAAAGGTGAAATATGGGCTATAGATCGTTTATCTGAACGACTGAAGAGAGTAATTGAAAATAATGATCGGCTTGGGATTACATGCATGAAATTTTTTATGGCTGATGTGACGGAAATATGCAATGTGAAGCCTTCCTGGAAAAAATCATTCAATAAGATTCTTCTTGACGCACCATGCTCTGGCTTGGGAACTCTTTCTCGAAACCCTGATGCAAGATGGAGAATGTCTCCTTCAAAAATTGACGAGCTTATTTGTCTTCAGAGAAATTTACTTGAGGGATTGCTTCCTTTATTAATGAAAGGAGGAAGGATTGTATATGCGACATGCACTATTAATCCGGAAGAAAATGAATTACAAATCAAAAGATTCCTAGATTTTCATGAGGAGATTAATCTTATTAGTGAAAGGCAAATATATCCAGACCCTGATATAAAGGGAGACGGATTCTATGCTGCTGTAATGGAGTTAAGCTAGAAGTATTTGGGTTATAATAGTAGTTACTATTTTTACCTTTTTCATTTCTATAATTTAGGCCTTGGCCCTTTTACAGGCAGTATAAGTTTTCCTTCTTTTAATTCAACTTCTTTATTTGAAATTGGTCTGCTCGGGAAGTTGATTATTTTTAAGCTAGGCGAAACTTCTGACATGAATTTCTTCCAGACCCAGGCAGCTTCACCACTTCCACTCTTGGTCTCTTTGTTATTGTCATAGCCAAACCATACACCAGTTGTTAATTGTGGAATAGAGCCTATGAACCATAGGTCTCTGCCTCCTTCCGAAGTTCCGGTTTTACCGGCAACTGGCCTATTTGGAAGAGTTGCAGCAAGACCTGTTCCATTTTTAACTACTCTTTGAAGCATCCAATTCATAGTATCTGCAATATCTCTATTGATTACCTTTTTACCTTTGTCTCCATTGGATTTATTACTCCATAAGATTGCATTATTTGCTCCTCTTATTTCTTCAAATGGTGTTGGTTTAATATAAACACCTCTATTGGTAATTGCAGAATAGGCAGATGTCATTTCGAGTAAAGTTTGTTCATATGCTCCTATGGCTAAAGGATAATATTTTCCTAGTTTTCTCTGATTACCAATTCCTAGCCTATTTGCAGTTGAAATAACTCTTTCAAACCCTACCTTTGCTAATATTTGAACAGCAACAGTATTGTGTGAATCTTTTAGCGCGTCTGCAAGAGAGACTTCACCGACATATTTATTACCAAAATTTTTCGGGCAATAGCCATACCAGCAAATTGGTGTATCTATAAATTTATCCTCGGGTTTTAATCCATACTCTAATGCTGAGACAAAAGGTATTAATTTAAAAGTTGAACCAGGAGATCTTAATGCTTGTGTCGCTCGATTGAATTGTGTTGAGGTGAAATCCTTCCCCCCAACCATAACTCTTACTTTTCCAGTATTAGGCTCAATCGAAAGAATAGAACCTTCTGTATTACCTGGGCTGAATTTACGCAGCACTTTCTGAGCTTCTTTTTGCCAATTTAAATTAAGTGTTGTTTTTATTTTTAGGCCACCAATCTCTAATTGCTCGGGAGATAAAATCTTAGGTATTTCCTTTGCTATCCAGCTAGTAAAGAAAGGAGCAGAACTATTGTAAAATTTTGGGATTGCAGGCTTAAGGGCTAAGGAATTTTCTAAAGCTCTTTTGAATTCAATGTTAGATATGTAGCCTGCTTCAAACATTCTATTCAGTACTATATTACGACGCTTAATAGCAAGATTGGGATTTACAAGAGGGGAGTAAAGAGAGGGAGCTGGAGGTAACCCTGCAATTATTGCAACTTCAGCAAGATTTAGTTCATTAGGTTCCTTAGAAAAGTAGACCCATGATGCATCTGCAATACCATATGCGCCGGAACCAAGGTACACATTATTTAGGTATTCCTGTAGTATTTCTTCTTTGCTAAGCTCTCTTTCTAATTTATAAGCAAGAGCAGCTTCTTTTAATTTTCTCGTTAATGTTTTATCTTGACTAAGAAAAACTGTTCTTGCTAATTGTTGAGTAATAGTACTTCCACCTTCTTGTACAGAACCCTTCTTGATATTTCTAAGGAGTGCTCTAATTATTCCCCAGCTATCTATTCCCTTGTGTTTAAAAAATCTGCGATCTTCAGCGGCTACAAACGATTTCTTTATAAGCTCCGTCATTTTATCTATTTCCACTTTTTCTCTAGTTGCAGGGCCAAGCTTTTGAATCACTTCTCCATTGCTAGAGAGAATTGTTATAGTCCCAGGCCTTCTATAGCTTGTTACACCCTTCGCACTTGGAAGTAAGGAGTCTATAGCTTTACTAATTAAAAACTCGCTAAACGAAGTACAGCATCCTAAGGTGATTGCTGTGCCAAGGAAAACAAGCCAATTACGCCTGTCGCTTGGCTTCACAACCCTTGGATAAGGTAACTATGACCAATTGCTGTTGCTGTAACAAGCATGCCTAGGATTAGGAATGGCTGTGCACTTGCTTGATATTTAACATCAAATTTCAATGGATCCCTTAATAACCAAATATCCTGAAATGTCATCTGTGGAATTATTAATAGTATGAGTAGAACAGATGCAAAGTGTTGCTCAATTGTAATTAATACAATAACCATTGCAAGTTGGAAGATATCAATCATTCCTGCACTTATCCAGCTAGCTTTTTTTATTCCAAAAACTACTGGTAATGATTGCAAACCTAGTTCTTTGTCTCCTTCAACACTTTTGAAGTCGTTTATTACTGCTATTCCTAAGCCAGCAAGACTATAGGCAAGGGTTAATAAGGCTGTTATCCAAGTTAATTGTCCAAATAAAGCTTGGCCAGCCCACCAAGGTAAAGCAATGTAGCTTGCCCCAAGTGCATAGTTCCCTAGCCATCCGTTCTGTTTTAACTTAAGGGGAGGAGCTGAGTAGATATAGCTAACAAAGGATCCACCTAAAGCCAATAAGAAGACTGAAGGTGTGGCATGTCCTGCCCATCGGTCGAGGGCATAGGCCACCCCCAAACCGGCCAAAAGAAGAACCCATATTTGAACTTTTACTTGGGTAAGCGATATGGCTCCAGAGGGGATAGGTCTATATGGCTCGTTAATGGCATCTATTTCTCTGTCGTAATAGTCATTTATGGTTTGTGTATACCCAGCAAGTAGTGGCCCGCTCATGACCATGCAGGCTAAGGATGCAAGGATGTCTGGAAGACGCCAGTGATAGTTTCCACTTGCGGCTGCACCGCAAATGACTCCCCATAAGAGGGGAATCCAAGTAACGGGCTTCATTAGTTGAAGGCGCAATTTCCAGATACTTGAAGTACCTGATGCTCCTTTTATTCCAAGAAGTTGGCGTGCATCACTCACTACTTAAGCTCCTTTATCGAGTGATTTCATCTTCAAAGAACCAGCTGGTTTCTCCATTGCTGAGTTCTAAAACCACCCCTATGCCCATTCCATCAGTCATTTTGAAATCAACAAGGGTTCCTCGAGGATCGTTTTTCAGAATGCTTACCAGGCTTGATGGTATGCGGTCTTTCAAGCTATCAAGGTCCACGCGGACCTTTGAGCCGATTCTTAAGTTAGTGGCAGCCTGTGACATGGCCTGCAAGGCTTAGGTATAGGTGGCGCAACATTAACAGCTGCCCTTTATAAAACTCCTAATGGTTGCTCTTCGCTTGATTCCTTGCCTTGACGTTGCGAATGGACGCGTTGTCAAGGGCGTTAATTTTGTTGGGCTGCGAGATGCAGGAGATCCTGTTGAATTAGCAAGCCGTTACAGCGTTGCCGGGGCAGATGAATTGGTTTTTCTCGACATTGCTGCTACTCATGAAGGCAGAGAAACACTTGTAGAACTTGTTCGTCGAACCGCAGAGGTTGTAACTATTCCTTTTACTGTTGGTGGCGGCATTGGCTCTTTAGAAGGAATAACGGAACTTTTAAGAGCGGGGGCGGATAAAGTTAGCCTAAATTCGTCTGCTGTTCGAAACCCAAATCTTTTGAAAGAAGGAGCAGATAGATTTGGGTCACAGTGTATAGTTATTGCAATTGATGCTAGGCGAAAAGAAAAAGAATCAAATTGGGAAGTCTATGTTAAGGGAGGCAGAGAGAATACTGGTATAGATGTCCTTGGTTGGGCAAAGAAAGCGGCTGATCTAGGCGCTGGCGAAATCCTTTTAACATCAATGGATGGTGATGGTACACAGAATGGATATGATTTAGAACTTACACAAAATATTGCTGAGTCTGTTCAAATTCCTGTAATCGCATCAGGGGGCGCTGGATCTATAGACCACATAGTTGAACTTTTCAAGAAGACAAAAGCATCTGCAGCTTTACTTGCTTCTTTATTGCATGATGGAGTTTTAACTATTGAAGAAATAAAATCAGAACTTATAGATCGAGCAATAGAGATAAGACCTTCATAAAATATAGAGATTAGTAAACTGGTAATTGATTTACTCAGTCATTGCTTCATTTTTTTAACTAAAAAATTAATTTTTGCATAACTTTTGCAAGTCTATTTTTATTCACCATTATTAATTTTTCTGGTCTGACTTTATTATTATATGACCTTCCTATTATGAACTGTATTGTGATTATTAATCGAGGTTTTTCAACGTGAGACCAGGGGACCCAAAGTCAGTAGAACAGCTTTTTAATGAAATCGCTCCAAGGTATGACTTCTTAAATGATGTTCTTAGTTTCGGATTACACCGACGCTGGAAAAGGCAATTACTTTTGGCTTTAAGCCCAAGACAAGGAGAGCATTGGGTGGATTTGTGTTGTGGAACAGGAGACTTGACAATCGCATTAGGGAGACAGGTTTATCCGAATGGATCTGTCATAGGGATAGACGCTGCATCAAAGATCCTTGAGTTTGCTAGGCAACGGACAAAGAAGGAACCTCGACTGCCAATAACTTTTAAAAAGTTAAATGCTCTTGATACAGGTTTGCCTTCTTTCTCATTTGATGGAGGAGTAATGGCTTATGGATTGAGGAATCTTTCCAGTCCTAAAGAGGGGTTGTCAGAGTTGAAACGTTTGTTGAAGCCTGGAGCAAGAGGGGGCATTTTGGATTTCAACAAGCCCTTGAAAGGTTCTTTGGAGGAGATTTTTCAAAGGTTTTATCTAAGAGCGATAGTTGTTCCAGTCTCAACTCTCATGGGATTAAAAGATCATTATTCTTATTTAGAGAAAAGCTTGCTTAATTTTCCTGATGGAACCACTCAGGAGCGATTAGCGCTTGAAGCGGGCTTTTCAGTAGCCTCATATAAGACTATTGCGAATGGACAGATGGGCTTATTAGTAGTTAAGGCTTGACTTTGCTCAATTTGTGCAAGCAAGAAGGCCTAAAAGGTAAAATATGTACAAAAGCTTAAGGAGGGTCTTTCCCGTGGCTTTCCCAATGCCGTCGCTGTTGGCGTCTATTGAAGACCTGTTGGAAGAGGTTTATTGGTTGGAAGGTGTGATTTTAATAACAGAGTCAAAGTCTCCAACATTTATTTCCATCTCGCAAATTAATAATCTATATAATCGTCTTTGTGTACACCCTAAAGGGAAGGTTGTAAAAGAGTTAATAAGAAAATTTGTTGAAAGGAAAAATTCTATTAATTCCACCAAGCCAGTCCTTGTTTTGGAATCTAATGGTAGATATTGGCTAGGTTTAATTGGATTGCATAATTCACCTTCTGCTGGCCAAGATAAAGTACAGCATTTAAATAGATGCTACAAGCTGATAAGATAATAATAAAATCAACTTTATCTATGTATATCAAGTCTTCTTGATAGATTTGCTTTCACTGAAATATTCATAGCCTGTTACGAGTATCTTTTTAATATCAACCCCTTCTCTAAATAAGTCATTAGCAACTGTAAAGGCTAAGTCTCTTGTCTTTAATGCTAAGGCCTCTTTCAATGGTTCATGCTTGACGCCATTAGTGCGACAATCATAGATATCATTTAAGTGATATTGCTCCTCTGTTAAATCAATAATGTTTTGTTCACTATCCTCTAGCCACCAATGATAATCACCATTTATTAAGCTGTTTTTATTGACAAATAGGTCAAACTCTCTATAAAAAAATCTATGCAATGTGCCGCTGAATAGGTAGCTCCATCCTCTTGTGACTTTGTTCCTTTTTATATAATTACCTTGTTGATCTCTCTCGTTAATACTTGTGTCTATTTTTCCGTACTTCTTCACTACTCCTGGAGACGCTTCCAAGAGCCATTTTGAATCTATTGAGAATATATCACCAGATCTTATGAATCTGTAAGCAATGTGATCACAGATTGTCAGGAGATTCTCTTTGCTAGCTGCCAATAAAAGGTTCCCTTCCTTAATGCCTGCTGGGCCGCTTATAAAAGGTGATACCTGATCCATCATTTCTCCATTTAGGAATAACCTTCCTTTCTTTGTTGTTAGGAGGAATGACATTTTTACAGTCTTTTGACAATCTTAGTTCATAAAAATCGATTTTGAAATTGACTTCTAGTACCTTAAGCAAAGCTTTACTAATTATCGAGAAGTATTTACTTATAAAGATCCCATGCTTTAAGTCTAGTTTTCTTATGTTATTAAATTTTCAATATCCAAATCTGGATTAGTAGCTATGCGTAAGAATCAATTATAATAAAGTTGTCTCTATGGTTTAAGAATGGAACTGATTGAAAGTATAAATCAACTGGATCAGCTAAGAAGTGCGCCTGAGATTAACTCTGCTCAGAAACAAATTCTTTTTGAGCAACTGATTCCTTTTATGGATAAAGCCCAATGGTTTACGGTGGGTATCATGGCTTCTTCAGAGAAAGAGGCAATAGATAGTTTAAGAGAGATGGAAAAACTTTTCCGATGGCCCCAAATGAAAATAGTTAAAGAAGTAGATAGTGATGGGCCTGTATTTTTAAAAGCAAATCAAAAGAGTGGAGAAATTCATATACGGATAGAATATGGACTAGGTGAAGGCATTCTTATCAGTTGCCAACATAATGACCAATTAACTCCTTCTGATACATTTGGGCCTTTCCCTCTTGATTTCTTTAGAAAATAGAACAGAAAGTTAACTCTATTTAATTAATTTGCAATTTAATACTGCTAAAGCTTCACTTGGGAGGCCCAGAAATAAATCCAAGTACTTATTCCCGGTTGGTTCAACTATGGCAACACCAACAAGAACAGTTTCTTTTTTATCGGTTGATATTTTTCCTGTAACATCATGCAATTTACTTGTCACTCTATTAGTAGTTAGATCTGTCTTTATAATAATATCTGGAGCAGTAAATATTTGCCATAATGAGAGTATAAATCTTGATTCAAAAGCCAATACCATTTCTTCTGTTGAAGAATTATACTTTCCTTTTAGTTGATCAAGCTCCATCCTTATTTTTATACCTGGTGGTATAGGAACACCTAATATTCTTGTCGTCTTGTAATTCAACTCTGGGATGTAAAAATCATCTTTACTAAATTCGACATCAAAAACTTCCTGCTTATCACTTCTATTTAAACGTGCCTTACCCCCTCCACCAATAGCATTATATTTAAAGGGGGGATAGTTTCCTATGACTAGTTTGCAGTCGTCAAGACTTTCAAGTTTCATGTAATTCATTTTAGGTACAAATTTTTACCCTGTCTTTCAATGCCCTCTAACTGCCATTTTTTGTAAAGTTCTTCAATAACTACTTTTTCTTTTCGGTTTATTGATTTTTTTGCTCCAGTTTAGGAAAATACACAGCATACGTTCAAAACTCTATTCTTAGAGTTAAAGTACTTTATAATAAGCCTGTTAAACTCACCAAACTTTAGTTGTGAATAATGTTTTAGAGCTGGCTAAGGATATATGGGATTTTCTTCGTATAAGAAAGAAATATTGGCTTTCACCCTTAATTATCACTTTGATTCTTATGGCATCCTTAATAGTAGTAACTCAGGGCTCAGTAATTGCCCCATTTATTTATACATTATTCTAGGTCTTTATGCGAATAAATCCGAAGTTAAAGAATAATCTTATAGCTCTATTAATTGGATCAGGTACTTCTATCCTTTCCCTGGAAGTATTCGCCCAAATTCTACCCGCATCATCTTATATACCTGTTTTAAGGCCTATAGAATGTGAATCACCCTTATTACCAGAAATTGGTTGCCTTGTAAGACGCTCTTATTTTTCAAAGGGAGATTATATTAAAGGCGCTTTTCCTCCTTTTCCTATAAATGCCTTCAAAACAACCAATGATATAGGTCAATTTTCTGATATAGGATTGAAGGATTTTATTAGTGCTCCTGAAACTAAAGTTAGAGTTTTAGCTATTGGAGACTCTTTAACAGAAAGTCAGCAAATTCCAAATAATGAGACCTATCATGGCCGATTGAATTCCCTAACAATATGGAATTTTTCCTCCAATACGCCTCAAGAAATAGTTTCAACAATGATTGGAGCAGCAGGAATAGCTCTTCCAGACTATTTGGCCATAATTAAATATGCACAATTACGCTCTGATCTTTCTAATTCATTTTTAGCTATTACAATAAGCCCTACTGACTTTGATTTGTCATTTAGAGAATATTCCCCAACTCATATTGGTAGATATTATTTTTCAAAGCCAGATAAATCTTTATATCTTCTTCCAGCGCCTGAAACTTTTTCTGGAACCCTTTTAAGATCTTCATTATCTTATTCAGCAATACTTAGATATTTATTTATCAACCTAGAGGTCCAAAAAATCGCAAAAATACAACCAATATGTAATTTCTTCCGAAGATGCCCCCCTAAATATCCACAAGTTGATTCTTTACAACTTGGAATACCAAATTTAGCCAATCAACGATATAAGGATGGTTTCCTATCTACTGATATTTTTATAAACCGACTCAACCAGCTTAGACCTTCATCGAAGGAGAGAGCAAAGACTATTATTATTTTAGACTCTTTAGCAAGGTCAAGTTTTCTTAAGAACGACCCATCACAATATCATTATTGTCAAACTCAAATGTCCTATCTCGCTAATACGGCTAGCGATCTTGGTTATACAATTTTAGATTTATCTCAGCCATTTAATGTAGACTATGAAAGAAATAAGCAACCACTTGAATTTATAAATGATAATCACTGGACAAGTCATGCACACGAAATAGTTAGTCGAGAGATCCTTTCTATTCTTTCAACTTTGTTTAACGCTAAACTCTGAAGCAAGTATATTGGCTTTCTTTTATACATAAATTTCATTATACTAGTACAGTTAAATTTATTAAATCAATTATGTCGATTGAGGAATTAGATCTATTTCTTTTAAAGATAGAGCAACTAACACTTTTAAAATCTTCGTTGCATAAATATCCAGAAAGGAAAAATTTATTAGCACAATGCGAGACTCATGATGATGTAGTGGAATTGGCTAAATCATGGGGATTTGAGATAGGAAGACGCTGGGGAGAGAAATTTTAGTCAACTTTGTAATTCTTAATTATATATTATTTCTATTTTAATAATTATATGATTTCACTCTTTCTATTGAAGGCATATAGTGCTTGCTAAATCTTTCATTCAACTTCACTTTGTATTGATTACCTATTATTCTTTTATTTTCAATGTCTTTAATACAGAACCTTCTGTTATATTTAATCCATTTGTAACTACTAAACATTGCATTTTCTTTGTTTTTATTTGCTTTACTCATCTCACCCGCCTTAAGGATTGGAACTCTTAAAGACAGTTCATCACCATCAGGTCTATAACTAGGGTCATCTTTTGGCAATGGATTAATTGTTCTTATCTCAACTGGTATTTGGGCAGAGTCTATTTTTTGATTTTTACTGATTCCAAATTCTTTTACCTTGAACTCCCATTGGCCTCCTTTGCTACTCCATACTTCGCAGTCTGTTATTGCTTGATCGGGAGATCTATTCAATAATTCACTATTTTCTTTGTTTTTATCTTGATTGTGAGTAGTTTTCCATAAAACCAATGCGGCAAGAGATAAAACAGCTAAAGCAGCGATCTTTTTCAATTTTTTTCTTATAGAACCTTACTTATTATGACTTCAATTTTAATAAAGCTAGATAACTATATGTTTCTTGACACTAATGGTGCTTAGACTCGCTATGATTAATCTTATCTAATCTTATCTTAATTCCTGACCAATAATATTTTTATCATTTAATGTATCGACAGATTATTTGCCTAATTTTCCCCATCTCGCCTAAGCTAAATTCTCCTTATTAATCCCACCTAAAAACTTCACTAAATCAAATTCGGACCGCATAATGCACTTTCAAGATATTATCAATTCTCTGAATAGTTTTTGGGCAAGCCAAGGTTGTTCATTATTGCAACCTTATGACACTGAGAAGGGAGCAGGAACGATGAGCCCTCATACCTTTCTACGAGCAATTGGACCTGAGCCCTGGGCTGTAGCTTATCCCGAACCTTGTCGAAGACCCACGGATGGCCGTTACGGTGAGAACCCCAACAGGTCGCAACACTATTTTCAATATCAAGTACTTATAAAACCTTCCTTAGATTCAATTCAAGAAATCTATTTGGCTTCGCTTGACAAGCTAGGCATTCACCATAAAGATCACGATATTAGGTTTGTAGAAGACAATTGGGAATCACCTACTCTTGGGGCATGGGGAGTTGGTTGGGAGGTATGGCTTGATGGAATGGAAGTTACTCAATTTACCTATTTTCAGCAGTGCGGTGGTATTGATTGTCGACCTGTCTCAATTGAAATCACATATGGATTAGAGCGTTTGGCAATGTACCTACAGGGAGTTGATACGATCTGGGACCTGAGCTGGGACTCTTCCTTGAGTTATGGAGAAATATGGCTTCCATCTGAGAAAGCTAATTGTCAATTTAATTTCAAAAAGTTAGATCCAAGTAGGCACTTTGAACTTTTTAACCTTTATGAAAAAGAGGCGATCCATTTATTGGAATCTGGACTTCCAGTGCCAGCTTTAGACTTTGTACTTAAATGTAGCCACACATTTAATCTTCTTGATGCTCGAGGGGTTATTTCAGTTACAGAAAGAACAGCAATTATTGGACGTATCAGGAATCTAGCAAGACAAGTCGCCGAAATCTGGCACACAGAAAGGGAATCCCTTGGTTTTCCTCTAAGGAAATAGTTGATTTTTTCATTTTTAAGTCCCCCAATTATTTGGCTTCAGCAAGTTTCTTCCTTTTAGATTGCCTTTCCAGTAATTCCTTGAACATCTGCGTAATAATTAGCAGTCAAGTCTGTGACAAATGCTACTTCAAGAAGAATCTTTGGACATCT
>QCGE01000011.1 GCA_003278195.1 Prochlorococcus sp. AG-363-P08 | reverse complement strand
GTAATGGTGCAACGTTTTTTACCTGCAGTAGCTGATGGCGATAAGCGGATTCTTTTAGGAAATGGCAAACCATTAGGAGCTGTTAATCGTCTTCCTAAAACAGGAGATTTCCGCAGTAATCTTGCGGTAGGTGGAAAGGCTGAAGCAACTAAAATCACAAAGAAGGAATATGAAATATGTGACGCAATTGCCTCTTCTTTAAAAGATAATGGCTTATTTTTTGTAGGTATAGATGTTATTGATGGCGTTCTCAGTGAGATTAATGTCACTAGCCCTACAGGAATAAGAGAAATTGAACGTTTAATGTCTGTTCCTATTGCAGATCAACTTCAAGGGTTGTTATTAGAAGAATTTTTTTGAAAATCAGATTGGAAAGTTAGCTGATCTGCTAACACAGCCAGCTTTAGTCCAACTTCGTCAAGTTCTTTGTCTGCTATTGATCCTTTTACTAAACCAGCTCCAGCTGTGAGGTTCAAGATATTCCCTCTAGCAGTTCCACAGCGTATAGCAACTCTTAAGTCGATATCCCCTTCGTTGTCCATCCACCCAATTGGAGCTGCATAATTTCCTCTCTCGAACGGCTCTAGTATCCTCAGCCAGGCAATTGCTTCCCTTTGAGGAAGACCTGCGACGGCTGGCGTGGGATGTAATTTTTCGGCTAAGAGTAAAGGTGTTTTCCCTTTATATTTAGCTGTGATTGGTGTATGGAGATGAATCAGTTTCCCAAATTTTGCGAGTTGAGGATTATTCGCTTTTTTTGGATTTAAACCTTCTTGATTCAATTGATTGGTTATTGTTTGAACAACTAGCTCATGTTCAAGTCGGTCTTTTTTTGATTGCATAAGTCTTTCTCCATCATCAGATTTACTTGCTGTACCTGCTAAGGCATCACATTGCAATAGTTCATTGTTAACGCTTAGAAGACGTTCCGGTGAAGCCCCAAAAAAAGCTTCACCTTGTTTAGGTTGCCATAGAAATCTGCAAGTACCTTGTTGGTATGTACGAAGGCGATATAAAAGATTTAAGGGATCTAATGTTTCTTGTAACTTAATAGATTGGCGTACAGCAAGAACGAGTTTGTGAAGTTGCCCATTGTTGATTAGTTCTAAGCCTTTTTCTAAGGCTGGCTTGTAGTATTCCTCCCAATGCAAGTTGTTTGTTGGATCATTGGTTTTATAAATGGGGTTGGTTATTAGATTTTTTTTATGTGCGATTAGACGTTCTCGCATTAACCAAAGCTTTTCAGCTGACTCTCGTGCATCTGCTTCATGAGTAACAACTCCATTAAGGCGTAACCAGCATGAGTTGTTGTGGAGACTCAATTGCCATTTCGGAAGAATTGCTTGCACCGCAGGTTTCACCCCTAGGTTTTCAAGCCTTTCTATAGCTTGTTCGAAAAATGCAAAAGCGAAAACTATTTTTGGCCGAGCTTGGCTTGGAGCATTTGGAGTCCCATTAGTGAGCTTCCCAAAGGTTGCATCACTGAAACGTTGTGCAAGTTCAAATCTTTTTGGGCCAGCCAGTTCAATTTGCTGACAGCATCCAGATGCTGCAAAAGATCTTCCTGGCTCTTCATCCCAAAGAAATCGGAATTGATTTTCTTCAGCTATCACTCGAAGTGCTTCAAGTGGATCGGCTTTCTTGATTGGCAATGCGATGCTTAGAAGACCTTCTTCTCCTTTCCGTGCACACCATCCTTTGGATGATGCAGCCAAAATGTCGCTGAAACTTGGATCAGCAGTCATTTTCAGTGAGCACTAATTGAAGGACCTTTTCAAATGTATAAACCGTAACGTGACTAAAGGGGGCTTGTTCGTATGCAAAACCAACATGCTGTTGCATCAGTTAATGCGAAAAAAGCTGAAAAAACCCTTCTTTGGAAGGCGGCCATAAAGTGGCCTTTGTATTCTGTGGCTGTTATGCCAGTGCTTTTAGCAACTGGTTGGAGGTTGGGTGCGGGGAAGATTGTCCGATTAGATCAATTACTTGGGTTTCTGTTGGCTTCAGTGCTTCTATTGCTTTGGGAAAACCTAACCAATGATTTATTTGATGATGAAACAGGAGTAGACGAGTTTTCTAAACCGCATTCAGTAGTGAAACTCCTGGGTAAGAGAAGTCTGGTAGGGCGTTTGGCCTATTTGGCTCTTCTATTAGGTTTCCTAATTATTTGGAATTTGGCCTGGCGCAGTACTTTCTCAGTATTGGGGTTGGTATTTATATGTTGTCTGTTGGGGTATTTGTATCAGGGCCCGCCTTTTAGATTGGGATACCAGGGTTTAGGAGAGCCACTTTGCTGGCTTGCTTTTGGCCCTTTTGCTACTTGTGCATCTTTATTGGTTATTTCACCACCTCTAAGCAATAAGGAGAGTCTTCCTTGGGATGTAGCTTTTCAACTTGGTTCTGGTCCAGCCTTGGCAACAACATTGGTACTTTTTTGCTCACATTTTCATCAAGTTAGTGAAGATGCTGCTCATGGTAAGAAGTCTCCTTTAGTTCGGCTTGGGACACGTTTCTCAGCTGGTCTAATTCCTTGGTTTGTTGTTTGTGTTTTTGTTTTGGAGTGGATTCCAATCTTTGAGGGTGTTTGGCCAATTACTGCATTTTTCGGAATTGTCAGCCTGCCTGCGGCAATTGCTTTAATACGTTTACTTCTTTTTCATCATGATCAGCCTGATTTGATAGTCAGTTCGAAGTTTTTAGCTTTACGCTTTCAGGCTTTGAATGGCTTGGGATTAACTCTTGGATTGGCATCAGGCCCTGTTTTGGGCTTTGGTTCCGTAGGGATTGGGTGATTTGGTGGAATTTAAATTTCAGTTCAAGTCTTTTTCTTTCCCTTTAGTAAGGCCCCTAAAAACATCACAAGGTCTTTTACGTCAAAGAAAGGGCTGGTTGTTACGTCTTGAAGATTCTGCGGGTGTTTGTGGGTGGGGAGAAGTATCTCCATTGAATTCCAAAGACTTTTTTCTATGTAGAGAGCTTTTATCAAGGTTTGATTTGAAAACAACTAGGAACAGGTTGGAGGAGGGAATTCTTATTTGGCCAGCTCCATTGGCTTTTGGGATAGGAGCAGCCTTAGCTGAGCTTGGTGGATTAGTAGGCCCTTATTCAGATCTTGATTGGCTTCAGCCTCCACCATCAGCGATTCTTTTATCTCCTGGCAATGATGTTTTAGGCGAGTTGGATCTTTTTTTGAGTGGGTCAAAAATGCGATCTGAACCATTGACCTTTAAATGGAAAGTTGCTGTTGAATCTCTGGAAAAAGAGATTGCTCTTTTACATAAATGGGCTGATTTTCTTCCTCAAAATGCTCGTATTAGGTTGGACGCAAATGGAGGTTGGAATAGAGATGAAGCATCTCTGTGGGTAGAAAATTTAATTCAAGAAGATAGGTTGGAGTGGATTGAGCAACCATTACCTGTAAATGATCTCGAGGGCATGACATATTTATCAACGCAGGTGCCCATTGCATTAGATGAATCGTTATTGGAAGATCATTCTTTGAGGCAATCTTGGCTGGGTTGGCAGGTTCGAAGGCCTGTAATTGATGGAGATCCAAGGAAATTGTTGATTGATTTGAGCAAAGGTTCTCCTAACAGGATGATTAGTACTTCTTTTGAAACTGGTATTGGTCGAAGATGGGTAAATCATTTGGCAGCTTTGCAATACAAAGGTCCTACTCCTACTGCTCCAGGACTTGCACCTGGTTGGCTGCCAAGTGGAGGCCTTTTTAGTAAAGACCCAGAAAAAGTCTGGCTTGCAGCATGAACGATTTTTTGCCTGTTAATTGTTATCCATCTCAAAAAGAGGCATCTGCTGAGAAGATTTTTAATGCCCTTGAATTAGGTGCCTGGGTCCAGCTACTTCCTCCCAATCAAAAGGGTTTTTTGACTCTTCCAGGAAATTTCCCCCAAGGCCCAGGGCTCTTGCTTTCTAGCAGTGGTAGCTCAGGGAGTAAGAAGCATTGTTTACATTCTTCTGAGAACCTAGATAAATCGGCAAATGCAACTGGAGAATGGCTTTTGGAACAGGGCTTTTTGCCAGAAACTTGTGTCTTGTTTAATCCGTTGCCGATGCATCATGTCAGTGGTCTGATGCCTTGGTGGAGAAGTCGAAGCTGGGGTGCTGAATACATTTCCCTTACGCCAGATCTAATGAGGGACCCTGCTCTTTTAGAAAGGTCTTTTAGATGCTTAGAAAGAGACGTCTTAAAGCCTCGATTGATATCTCTTGTTCCTACTCTTTTAAAGAGGCTGATGGCGCATCCTTTAGGGCTGAAATGGTTGAAAAGTTTTTCAGTGATTTGGATTGGTGGGGCCAGCCTTTCTCCTGAGTTAGAAAAAGAGTCAAGACTCAATGGATTGCAGCTAGCGCCCTGTTATGGGTCTACTGAGACTGCCTCAATGATTGCCTCGCTAACCCCAAAGGAGTTCTTGAATGGAAAATCTGGGTGTGGAAAGCCTTTACAGGACGTTCAATTAAGATTGGATTCTGAAGGAACCTTATTTGTTAGAACTTCAAGGTTGGCAAAATATCTATTAACTAAAGATGGTTTGAGAGATTCTTGTGATTGTGATGGTTGGTGGGAGTCAGGTGATCGAGCTAAAATAGAATTTGGGGAAACAAGTCAACACTTAACAATATTAGGTCGAATTGATTTAGCTATTCATTCTGGAGGTGAAACAGTTTTCCCTGAAGAGATAGAGTCTAAACTTCTGGATTTAGTGAAGGTTCATGGATTACCAGTTGAATCAATTTTACTTTTGCCAATTAAAGATCCTGAATGGGGCCATAGATTATCGGCATTAGTACGCTTTAAAACTGAGATTTCTAAACCTGTACTTAAAGGATTGCTGGATAAATTGTCGACCCTTGTAGCAGATTGGATGCCTGCTGAAAAGCCCTTTTCCTGGCACTCTTGTCCAGGATTAATGCTTAATGAGCTAGGTAAGTTTGACAGGGCAAAATGGTCTAATTGGTTGAAAGTAAATGAACAGATATAGCAATAAGGAGGGAGTATCTTTGATTTATATTTGTAAGCTTCCTTTAATGGCAGCTTATTTTCATGCTTTATATAGGTTTTGGCCCTGTGTTTATAGATGATGCTTCTAGCCAAAGTAAAATTGCTTGAGGCATTTCGCATCTTTTCCGAGTTTCCTGATTAATAGCAAGATGTTGGATGCTCCCAATTGCAACAACATTTTTATTTATTAAGAAAGTTGATTCGATTTGAAATCTTGAGTTGTCAATTTTTGTTGGTTTTAATCTAATTTCTAGCTTTTCACCTGCATGGATTGGATGTCTAAAACTGGCCTCACATTTGATGATAGGTAGCGCAATTTCTGGAGGATATTTCTGATGAGAATTAGTGGGAAAGATCTCAGATAAGGAGATTCCGTAATGCTCAAGACTTTCTTCCCATGCTTCATGACACCATCGAAAAAGTTGATGGAAGTGCATCACACCTGCGCCATCAGTATCCCCAAAATGAACAGTTCGGTATAAAACAAGCCACTTATCAGAATTAATAGTCAAAACGAGATTGTCTAGCGATCGACAGAGCCCATGATTACATCAATTGAACCAAGTATTGCCATGATATCTGCAACTTTTGCTCCTTTGAGTATATGCGGGAGTATTTGCAAGTTGTTGAGATCTGCGGCACGAATTTTAAATCTCCATGGGGTTACATCATTATTCCCTTGAAGAAAAACTCCTATTTCTCCTTTGCCAGATTCTAATCTAGTGTATATCTCTCCATTAGGAATCTTGAAGGTAGGAGCAACTTTTTTAGCAATGTATTGATAATCAAAACCTGATACTTCACTTTTCTTTCCCTTTGCTATTCGTTTAGCTTCTAGATTTTCAGTAGGTCCCCCTGGAATCATTTTGCATGCTTGGCGGAGGATACTTAGAGACTGACGCATTTCTTCTATTCGAACTCGATAGCGTGCATAACAATCACCTTCTTTTTCAAATGCCACCTTCCATTCAAAGTCGTCATAGCATTCATAATGATCAATTTTTCTTAAGTCCCAGGGTACACCTGAAGCTCGAAGCATTGGACCAGAAAGACTCCAATTGATCGCTTCTTTTTTTGAAATAGCTCCTAGGCCTTCTATTCTTTTTCTGAAGATTGGGTTATTAGTAATTAGTTTTTCATATTCATCTATTTTTGGTCCAAACCAATTGCAAAAGTCATTGCATTTTTCTAACCAACCCCATGGTAAATCGCTGGCAACACCACCTATGCGGAAATAATTATTATTTATCAACCTTTGCCCAGTTGCAGCTTCCCAAAGGTCATAAATCATTTCTCTTTCTCTAAAGATATAAAAGAAGGGAGTCTGGGCCCCAACATCTGCAAGAAAAGGGCCTAGCCAAAGAAGATGATTAGCTATGCGATTCAGTTCAAGCATTAAGACACGGATATAGCTTGCTCTTCTGGGGACAGAGATATTTGCGAGCCGTTCTGGTGCATTAACAACTATTGCTTCATAAAACATTCCAGCGGCATAGTCCATGCGACTCACGTAAGGCACGAACATTACATTTGTTCGATTTTCAGCGATTTTCTCCATCCCACGATGGAGATACCCGATCACTGGCTCACAGTCCACAACATCTTCACCATCTAGTGTCACTACAAGCCGAAGTACGCCATGCATCGAGGGGTGATGGGGGCCGAAGTTCACGACCATGGGCTCTGTGCGCGTTTCTAGCTGCGTCATTACCCTGTTTGCTCTGAAGACCTACTTGAAAGATATTAGGAATGACTTATGAAAGATCACCCATTTCATCTTTTTCTGATTTTAGACACTTCCCAGTATTAGCTGAAGAGATTCTTCGATTGATAGGAGAGGAACTCTCTAGCGAAGGTTTATCAGAGGGAATCTTGATTGATGCGACTCTTGGTGGTGGAGGACATTCTGCATTATTGCTACAAGCCTTTCCTAGTTTGCGTTTGATTGGTCTTGACCAGGATTCGACTGCCAGGAAGGCAGCCTCTGAATCTTTAAGTCATTTTGGTGATCGAGTGGAAATCCTGTCCACAAATTTTGCAGATTTCATTCCTCCTGAAGAGGCTTTAATTGTTCTTGCTGATTTAGGGGTAAGTAGTCCGCAGTTAGATATTGCATCTAGAGGTTTTAGTTTTCGTCTAGATGGCCCTTTAGATATGAGGATGAATTTAGAGGGAGAGATGACAGCGGCTGACTTGTTAGAGAATTCAACTGAGAGTGAACTTGCTGACATTATTTACTTTTATGGTGAGGAGAAGCGCTCTAGAAGAATTGCAAGACGAATAAAGCAAGATCTAGAAAAATACGGCCCATATGCCGGTACTCAAGCTTTGGCTTATGCAGTTGCTGGGTGCTTCCCTCCTAAGAGTCGTTTTGGTCGAATACATCCTGCTACTAGAACATTTCAGGCATTGCGTATTGCTGTTAATGATGAGTTGGTTGCGCTTGAAAAATTGTTAAGTAAAGCTCCAGATTGGTTGCAGCCAAGAGGTTTGGTTGGAATTGTAAGTTTCCATTCTTTAGAAGATAGACGTGTGAAAAGAGCCTTCTCTGGAGATAGTCGATTGGAACCGATTACACGTAAACCAATATCTGCAGGTGCTTCTGAGATTGCTCTTAACCCAAGAAGCAGAAGCGCAAAGTTTCGTATTGCGAAGAAAATAATCTAGGTTATTCAGTAGAATCTTTTGCAATTAACTTTTGATGATTAATTTGTATTTTTATCATTGGTCTTTTTTATTGAACTCTTAAATGGTTTACTACTCGAGCAATATTTTCTCCAGCAATCTTTATTTCTTCTTTTGTAGTTTCTCTTCCAATGCTAAGTCTTAAGGAGGCAGATGCTTCCTTTGGACTTAGCCCCAGTGCCTTCAGGACATGTGATGGAGAACCATGTGAGCATGCTGATCCTGTACTGCATGAGATCACTTTCCGTAACTCTCTATGTAAGTTAATTCCTTTTACGCCAGGTACAGTAATGTTGAGATTATTTGGTAGGCGATGCTCTAATGAACCATTAATGGAAATATCAGGCAAAAGGCTTTTTAGTTCAGTTAAAAGCTTATCTCGTAGGTTTTTCGATTTTCTCTCATTATCTTTTAGAGTTTCGACCGCAATTTTTGATGCTTTTGCCAAGCCAATAATCAGAGGAACAGGAAGTGTCCCTGCTCTGAATCCTTGTTCTTGGCCTCCGCCATATTGTAAGGGAATTAATGGAATACCTGGGCGCTTGATTAGAGCTCCAATGCCTTTAGGCCCGTAAATTTTATGTCCACTTATGCTCATAAGATCAAGATTTAATTTGTCTGGTGAAAGACTTATATTTCCCAATGCTTGTGCAGCATCACTATGAAATGTAATTCCTTTATCTTGACATAATTTTGCTATTTCTTGGATTGGTTGGATTACTCCTATTTCATTATTTGCGACCATTATGCTAACTAAAATTGTATTCTTTCTAAAAGCCTCTACTAATTTTCCTGTGTTAATCAGACCATCTTTGTTTGGTCGTATTTCAGTTAACTCGAATCCCTCATGATTTAGTTGTCTCAAAGGATCAAGCACAGCAAGGTGCTCTGTTGAGACGGTAATTAAGTGACAAGTTGTTTTGCGATCTTTTGCTATTGCTCTCGCATGTCCTAATAAAGCAAGATTATTTGCTTCGGTTGCTCCGCTGGTAAAAATTATGCGATCAGGAGTGATCTTGAGGCATGATGCTAACTCTTCTCTCGCCAGATTTACTGCTGCAGAGGCCCTAAGCCCATGGCTATGTTGGCGACTTGAAGGGTTCCCCCATTCTTTATTCCAATAGGGTGCCATTGCCTCAAGAACTTCTTTTGAACAAGGAGTTGTTGCTTGATAGTCAAGGGCTATAGGAACTCTCTCTAAACGGTTTTTGATTAAGTTGGGCTGCATGATCGAAAAGTTTCCTCTCTTGACTGGTATTCGTTACTGGAGCAGGTTCATTGCACTTAGTCTGATTGCTTTGTACTGTTTCGCAGGAATTCCTGCAGAGTCTTATGGACGTAAAGAGGCTATGGAGAAAAGAAAGAAGTTACGTCCCCCTGAACTTTTGACATTGCTTATCAAGCCGCATGCTGGAGGGGATTATTTATTGGGTATGTATGAGGTTGAAAAGGGTGAATCTGATAAATCCTTGCGCCGCTTTAAGCTTTGGCAGGAATGGCCTTATGAGTTGAAAGTTCATACAGAATCAGTTCGATGTAATCATGAAACACCATTAAGGGTGAAGCGTGATTCCATAGCAATTTATGTTCGTCGTTTGAATCCAGGTGGTGAGATTACGCAATTTAATAGAGAAGACCATTTGGTTTGGTGGGCGGCCTGTTTCCCTGAGATGGCTGGTGTTGATCCGGCAACACTAGGTAATAAAGCTCGGGCTTTAGGCTATTCAACCAATCTCATTGAGAATCAAGAGATACTCAAGCTTCCATAAGCTTGTGGCTTGTTGTTGATTTTGGCATGCTTTGAAATCGTTCTAGATTTACTTTAATGAATACATGAGTAGTTTCTAATGGATGATTCTTTTAATGGATCGACAGAGACGATAAAGGCAAATCGATTATTACTCGTTGATGATGAGCCAGGAATGCGTAATGCTGTGCAGGCTTATCTTGAGGACGAAGGTTTTGAAGTTACAACTGCAGTTGATGGAGAAGAAGGTTGGGAGAAAGCCCAGCAAATGCTTCCTGATCTTGTTATCAGTGATGTGATGATGCCGAGGTGTGATGGCTATGAGTTATTGAAACGATTGAGAAATGATGAAAGATTAGCTGGCACCCCTGTGATTTTTTTAACTGCCAAAGGTATGACTGTTGATCGAACCCAAGGATATCTAGCGGGTGTTGATGATTACATACCAAAGCCTTTTGATCCAGAGGAGTTAGTTGCTCGTGTTCGTAATGTTGTTCGCAGGCAAGATAGATTGCTGGTAGAAGCAGCACGTTTTGCAGATGCAGATGTTGGACAGATGGCTAGGCAAATAACAGAAATTCGTTCTTTGCTTGCGCAAGTAGATGGGAAAAATAGTAAAGCTAATGTTGTACATAATTTCACTCCCAGAGAAGCTAGTGTTTTACAGTTGGTTGCAGAGGGATTGATGAATAAGGAGATTGCAAGGCAATTGGAGACTTCCATTCGGAATGTTGAGAAGTATGTTAGTAGATTATTTAATAAGACCGGCACTTCTAGTCGAACAGAATTGGTCCGCTATGCTTTAGAGAACAACTTGGTTGATTAGGTTGGAAGTAGAATATTCGGATTTAGATATTAATGAATGGCTTCCACGAAGTAATAATGAAGGGTGGTTGTATAGAAATAAAGTATCTGCAGATTTCAATTGTAAATATGTCATTGATTTTTTTTCCTGCAAATATATCCATTCAAGAAAGGATCAATGGATAGAAAGATTAGCTGCTGGACAAATTTCCTTAAATGGTAAGAAAATTACTAATGACAGAATAATAATTACAGGGGATGAACTTTGCTGGCAAAGACCATCGTGGCGTGAAGATGCGGTCCCTTCGATTTGGGAAGTCATTTTTGATAATGGAGATTTTCTTATTATTAATAAACCTTCTGGATTGCCTGTTACCCCTGGAGGGGGATTTTTGGAACATACTCTGACTAGCTTCTTTAGGAAATATTTTTATATATCAAGTAAGGAGGATATTCCTTGTCCTGTCCATCGCTTAGGTCGCTTTACTTCGGGTTTATTAGTTTGTTCAAGAAGGTCGTTTACTAGGTCTAAAATATCTAAGGTTTTTTTTGAGAGTACCAAGCGTAGAAATAATTTTCAAAAAATATATAGAGGATTAGCTTGTAAAAATCCAGGCCTAAATGTAGGGGACTCAATTTTAATCGACACTCCTATAGTGCAAAGATCACATTCGATACTTGGAAGAGTCTGGGCTCCTTATCTAGCTAGTTTAGATGAAAAGAATCCCATTTCTAAAGGCCGCAAATTAGATGCTTATTCGTTATTAAAGATTTTAGAAAGGAGAGAAAATGCAGATTTAGTTCAGATTTCTATACTTACAGGAAGACCTCATCAAATTCGTATACATTTGGCGAGTATAGGAACTCCTTTGAAGGGCGATTCATTTTATAAATGTGATAGAACTGTTTCTGAACTATCAACTCCTGGGAATGGTGGTTATTGCCTTCATTCCTATAAAATTGTCAATTTACCAATCTCTAACCACCCTAGGACTTTTTCATGCTTGCCTCCTAAGATTTTGCAGACAAGCGATGAATTAGGTCTAAATATAATATGAGATCATTTCTGAAAATTTATCTTTACCAAATTCAAGTCATATCTTTTGCAACTCTAGAAGTTGTGAAAAGTAGAAAGGTGCTTTATTTAATTTTCTACGTTTAAGTTTAAATCCACAAGCTTCCGCAGCTTTAATGATTCCTTTTTCACGAAGTGTGTAAGCGCGGGTAGTTTTGCTCGGGCCAGGAAATGCTTGCCCTATCTTTTTTAGGATTGCTAATAGAGGTGTATAGGGTGCAAAACTAACAATTAATCTATTCTCAGTTAAATTGCAGAGATGACGTACCATATCTTCAGCAGCATCTTGGGGGTAGTGTATAAAAACATCTAGACAAATTACTGTATGAAATGAGCCATTAAGGCTTTCTAGATCAGAGGTTAGGAAAGATAATTTATTCATATTTACACCTTCAGTTACCGCGCGTTTTTTTGTCTCTTCGATCATTGATTGTGAAATATCGCTAGCGACAATTGAGCCTGCACCCATAAGAGATAAAGGTATGCAAATGCTTCCAACACCACAACCAGCATCGCAGAAATTAATTTCATTAATATTATTAGATTCATTTACCCATGACAGGACATCATTAATGGTTTTTTGGTGCCCTATGCGTATATTTCGTTGCACTCTATTAACATCATCACTTGAGCTGTAGATGCGATTCCAACGTTCGAATCCAGTTTCATTGAAGTATTGAGTAACTTCCGCCTTCTCGGCTTTTTTCCTGTTTTCTAGTTCTTCGATGGGCATAGATTGAATGTTGGGAAATTGAACAGGATCTTAGGAAGCTATATGCCACTCAAGGGTTTTGTTGTTTGGATTTTCATGCCATCTTAAAAATCTTTTTATAGGTTTCCCAATAAAATGCTGTTCCAATGGGATTGTTCCATAAATGACTTGTCTTGGAGCAATAGTGCAAGACCAAATTGCTGCTTTTGGGTTTTGAATCCATTGCGAAAGATTTTTGCATCCATTTAGCAAAGGTAAGGTTGTTCCAGCTAATGGTCCACTTTGTATTCGACAAGTCTGACCATCAACTAATAATGCATCTCCGTTCCATGCATATTCTCCATCTCCGAGTCCATAAGGAGATAGGGCATCGCTTACTAACACAAGTTTTTCAGGTGCCAGTCTGTGCAGCAAAGATGCTATGAGAGGGTTTATATGAACTCCATCTGCTATAAGACCAAAAAAGATGTTGCCATTCTCAATTGCTTCACCAATCGGCCCTGGCTCTCTGTGGTGTAGACCTTGCATAGCGTTGAAAGTGTGGGTAATCATTGTTATTCCGTTTTTGAACCAATACTTGCAATCTTCAGACGTTGCACTTGAGTGCCCCAGTGAGGCAATGATTCCAAGTTTTTGAAGCTTTTTAATGACTTTGCTTGAGCCAGATAATTCTGGAGCCAAAGTCATTATCAGTATTTCTTTTTCAAAGCCTTTTATTCTTTCATCAAGTGAAGAAATACTTGGTAGACATAGATTCTTTAATGGATGAGCTCCGATTTTTTCCTTGGCTATGAATGGTCCTTCAAGGTGTGCTCCAAGCAATTTGCAGCGGTTTTCAGAATGGTGTTTGCGTGCTTCATGAAGAACAGAAAGTGATCTTCTTAGTTGATTAATTTCACAGGTTATTAATGTTGGGCAAATTTCTTCTACCCCATCAATCCAAAGCTTATCTAAAAGCTTTAATAATTTAGTAAGGTCTTTTTGAATTAATTTATTAAAGCTAAGGCCCATTCCTCCATTGATCTGAAGGTCGATTCCCATCGGACTTATAAGGTCTTTTCCCCAATCCTCCCCTTTTATTGACGAGTTGCATGGCATTGGTTTCAGTGCAACTATTTTGTTTTGTTTGTCTAAGTCAATCCACCAGTGATTTGATTCAGTTTGAGTACTTATTGGTTCAGGAAGGCGAATGTTGGTGATCCTGCGCATTGGTGTGTCATCCATAGATTTAATGCGAAAGGGTTGTAATCGCGTCATTATTCATAGTGTCCTCTGCTTCTTTTCTTGTGCCTTGTGAAGCCGCTGAATCAAATCCTTTAGTGGCTGTGGTCATGGGCAGCGATTCTGATTTGGCAACCTTGAAACCTGCTGTTGATATTTTGGATGATTTTGGCGTTCCAGTGGAAGTCAGAGTTTTGTCAGCACATCGCACTCCTACCGAGATGGTGGCTTTTGCTAATGGTGCCCAAGATAGAGGTTTGAAGGTAATCATTGCGGGCGCTGGAGGCGCAGCACATTTACCAGGGATGGTTGCTTCATTGACTTGTTTACCTGTGATTGGCGTGCCTGTGAAGAGCAAGACTTTGTCAGGAATAGATTCAATGCTTTCAATCTTGCAAATGCCGGGTGGTGTTCCTGTCGCAACTGTTGCTATTGGAGGAGGCCTAAATGCAGGTTTATTGGCTATAGAGATTTTGGCTGCATTTGACCATGACTTAGGGAAACGTTTGTCTAATTACCGCAAATCCATGCATGATGATGTTGTAAATAAAGACTCAAGACTATTTAGTTTGGGAGCTGAAAAATATCAAGAAGATATGGACTGAGTCATATGTTCCTGTCAGGTATTAACTCAAGAGTAATTAGTTTTTGGACAATTTTTTTGACTGAAGTTTCTACGTCTAATCTACCTGTATCTAGTTTAATTTCTGGAGAGATTGGCTCTTCATAAGGACTTGATATACCGGTGAAATCCTTGATTTCTCCTGAGCGTGCTTTTGAGTACAATCCTTTGGGATCACGTTTTTCACAGCTTGCAAGATCTGCGGCACAATATATTTCTAAGAAGTCTGATCTTCCTACCAGCTGTCTTGCTTTCTCGCGGTCGGCACGAAAAGGAGATACAAATGCTGTTAAGACGATTACTCCAGAATCAAGGAAGAGTTTTGAGACTTCTCCAATTCTTCTTATATTTTCTTCTCGATCTGAATCAGAGAAGCCAAGGTCTTTACAAAGCCCATGCCTGACATTGTCACCATCAAGCACATAGCTTGATAAGCCCATTTCAAATAGAGATGCATTTACAGCATTTGCCAAAGTGCTTTTTCCTGATCCAGAAAGGCCTGTGAACCAGAGAATTACACTTTTGTGTCCTCTTCTTTTAGAGATTGCTTCTCTGTTAACAGAAGCATTATGCCAAGTGACATTAGTTGCTTTTTGCGAATTTGCGTTGGATGAGGGAGAGGCCATTTGAGTAGTAGGAAAAGAGAACTAATTATCTATGAGTATGGAAAACTATTTATCATCCACCAGCACGTTTAGGGCGATACCCCTCGTCGTTGAGAATCTTCAGGATCTTTATGACTTGATCTCCTTGTATTTCTAGACAGTTGCTTTTGACTGTTCCGCCAGTACCGAGTTTTGCTTTGATTTTTTTTAGTAGCAGAACAGCTTCATTTTTCTCTAGCTCTAGCCCAGTTATTGCCGTAACTGTTTTGCCTCCTTTGCTATTACGAATCCTTTGGACTCTAACTTCACGATTTGCTTTGGAATTGCTAGACCCATTAGCTTGAGCTTCGTGAGTTAGCTCTGAATGATTGAATTCAACCCAGTTTCCTTTTGGCATAGATTTAATTCCTAGCCCAGAACACATGTTTATTTTCAATCTTTTGGTTCATGAATAGCAGTCTTTCCTCTGAGCATAATGATTTTGATTTGGCACTTAGCTCTCGACCAAACAAGTTGGGACGCTTTGGCAGGTTTGGAGGACAATATGTACCTGAGACATTAATGCCTGCCCTCGCTGAGCTTGAGCAGGCTGCTAAAGAAGCGTGGAGTGATCAATCGTTTACATCAGAGCTGAATAGATTGTTGCATTCTTATGTAGGACGTTCTACACCGCTTTATGAAGCAGAGCGGTTGACATCGCATTATTCAAGAGTCGATGGAGGTCCACGAATTTGGCTTAAGCGTGAAGACCTTAATCACACAGGAGCCCACAAAATCAACAATGCCTTAGGTCAGGCGTTGCTTGCTTTGCGTATGGGGAAAAAGAGAATCATTGCTGAGACTGGAGCTGGTCAACATGGCGTCGCTACTGCCACGGTTTGTGCTCGCTTTGGACTTGATTGCGTTGTTTATATGGGTAAGGAAGATATGCAGCGTCAGGCTCTAAATGTTTTTCGAATGAGGTTGCTTGGAGCAACTGTGAAGCCTGTGCTTTCAGGTACTGCAACTCTTAAAGATGCAACAAGTGAGGCGATTAGAGATTGGGTTACCAACGTTGAAAGCACTCATTACATTCTTGGATCCGTTGCAGGCCCTCATCCATATCCAATGATGGTTCGGGATTTTCATGCGGTAATAGGAGAAGAAACCATGCAGCAATGCCATGAGGCCTTTGGTCGATTGCCTGATGTTCTTGTTGCTTGCGTTGGGGGAGGGTCCAATGCAATGGGGCTTTTTCATCCATTTGTGGAGAAAACTTCTGTGCGAATGATTGGAGTGGAAGCAGCTGGGGATGGCGTTTTGACTGGTCGTCATGCTGCAACTATTACTCAGGGACGAGCTGGTGTATTACATGGGGCTATGAGTTTTTTACTTCAGGACTCTGATGGGCAAGTTCAGGAGGCCCATTCAATTAGTGCTGGCTTGGATTATCCAGGTGTAGGGCCTGAACATAGTTATTTATCAGAAATAGGTCGAGCAGAATATGTTTCTGTTACTGATGAAGAGGCGTTGGCTGCTTTGCAAAGAGTAAGTGAACTTGAAGGCATTATTCCTGCATTAGAAACTGCACATGCATTTGCATGGTTAGAAAAACTTTGTCCAACATTGAAAAAAGGAAATGAAGTAGTAATTAATTGTTCTGGGAGAGGTGATAAGGATGTAAATACGGTGGCAGAAAAACTCGGTGAGGAGATTTCTTGATTGATTGTTAATTGAGCCTTCTTTCTAAGTGCTTAGCAACTTTGCTAACGGCTGCTATCGCCGTTGAATAAGCCATTCGCGTTGGTCCTATTAATGCAACTTGTCCAACGCTTTCTGAGGAACCAAAATAAGTTGCTTGAACAACAGAACATTCAGCCAGGGCCTTTTCTGGATGTTCGTCACCTATCCATACTCCATTTTTCTGAGCTTTATTGAGTGGAATAACAGCTTTTGGCTTGCGATCAATTAATTCAAGAAGTGGCTTGAAGCTATTGCTTTCATTGAATTCAGGTTGAGAAATGAGTTGTGAGATTCCATGAAATAAAGGATCTTCTTCTGAATTAACTTTTGCTTCCCTGTGATTATCAATAGCTTCTTTTAGAAAAGATCCGCTTGTAATTAAATGCCTTGGTAAACTTTTCCAGTTTAGTTTTCCATCTCCTGATTTTATAAGTTGGTTTTTAGTCCAGGCTTCTAATCCTTCAAGCTCATTTATCATTTCATGCGGTAGTCGGAGATTTAGAAGATTGGCTTGACTTGAGTTTTCAACAAGCATTACTAATAAACGATTATCGCTTCTAACTAGCCGAACTTCTTGAAGAGTTGTTTTTGTTCTTGAGGGCTTTGTTATTAGGCTCATGAGGCCTGTGAAGTCTGTAAGCCTTTTGGCGATTTGCCAAAGGAAATCATCAAGAGCAGCCCATTTAAGGCTTAAACGAGTTAATTCTTTTTCGAGGTGATTAACCGCTGTCCCTGGAGGAGGTAAAAGACAGTCAACGTAGTGCCTATAACCACGAGGACTGGGAACGCGTCCTGCAGATATATGAGGTTGTGTCAAGAAGCCTCGCTGCTCAAGAGCTCCCATCGCTGACCTTACAGTTGCAGCACTTTCTTGTAATCCGAATCTACGTACTAGGGTTTTACTGCTTACGGGCTCGATTGTGTCTACATAGTGGTGCACCGTTGCACGCAGCACCTTTTGTTGCCGTATGGACAGAGTCTCCAATTGTTTTTGTTGGTTCTCTTGATGCTATTAGGTTAAATATCTTCTTAACTGATTTTTTCAAGAAAATCTGTAAGAGCTATTAATAGCGAGGGGTTTTTGGGTCTATCTCAAAGCTCCAAGCGTCAATACCTCCCTCGAGATTCCAAACGTCATATCTGAGCTTTTGCTGTAGAAGCCATGTACCAAAGTTCCAACTGCGAATCCCTTTATGGCAAATAATTATTAATGGCTCTTCAGTAGGTATTTTTTCACCCAAATTTTTCACCCAAATGCTGCTTTGACTTAGGGGAAGGTGAATTACATTTTCAGGGAAAGCTGCAATTGCTAGTTCTTCAGGTTCTCGCACGTCTATTAGTACAGGTTCTGGAGAACCATTTTTGATCCATTCATGCAATTCTTTTGGTGAAATTCTTTGGGGTTGCATTTTGTCCATCTGTTTATTTTGATGATTGATAGCCACTTTTGGAACTTAATGGTTAAAGATATTCTTACCGGACACTTGTTAAATCAATGAAGGCTCGCTCCTTCTTTATTGCATTAATTGCCAGCTTGCTTGTTTTCTTGTTGGCGACCCTTGGATTTGGCTTTGCAATGGTTTTTCATAGTCCACTTCGTGCAGCTGATTTTCGGTCATTGCAGTTGCCTAGGGCTGCGGAATATGTATCTAGGGATTCTTTATTAACTTTGCATTGGTTTATGGAGCCCAGCAGTTTGCCTGCATATGCAGAGGCTGTTGTGGCTCCCAAAAGAAGAAACGACGCGCGAGAAGCCATTAAAAGGCTGCGTGATGGCTCCTTTTCACTTGCAGGGATTGACTTTGATTCAGAGTTGCAAGACTGGTTGGGTAGTGATATTAGTTTGACAATCTTGGAGCCAGAGGGAGAGCAAGAGCCATTGGGATGGCTTTTAGCTTTATCAAGTAGAAACAAGGGTGGAGCTAAAGAATTCTTAGAGGCTTTTTGGAAGAAACGTAGTTTGGAAGAAAAAGATCTGGATATTAATACTTATAAGGATAAGGAATTGACTACTTTGCAAAGTCCACTAAATGGCAAAAATCAACAACCTATTTCTTCAACTTTAGTTGATGAAAACCTTGCTCTAATTACATCTCGAAGGTCTGTTCTTGAGCAAGCTATAGATGTTTCTGAATTACCAGAAAGGCAACAATTAAGAGATCAGGAATTAATATCTTCATTAGAAAATCTTCATAATGCAAATGCAATAGTTATTGCATCCCCAAAGGCTTTAACTCCTTTGCTTCAGTTTCCACTTTCTTTTAGTGAGAAAGGCGCCATCAAAGAATTAGTAGCTGGGATAAGAATCGATGGATCCGAGCTTATTTTAGAGGGAAAATTACCTTTTGATAGACCTTCTAATGAATTTAATATTCCTTCTATAGACATTATTCCATTGCTAGAAGAAGCTGGAGGACCTGCTGAAATCATAGGTGTTTCATCTACACCTAAGCTTTTATTTGATTCAAATAAGGAATCCCTTGATTATAAACTTATTGGCTCTAAACTTCTTCCTGAATTAAATAGAGAAAACAATCTTTCTTTGAAAACAATTCAAAGTATTGATAAAGGACCAATTATATGGCTTCAAGAGCCAAAAGGCTGGGTAATTGGTATGGAACCATCCAATACTCTAGTTTCAGATATTGATGAGGCTCTTGTCAAAGAAGGAATGTTTCAGTCAGATGTAAGTTCTGAAGAAGATAATCTTAAGGTGTGGACAAAATTCTCAACGAAGTTTAGGCAAGGTGAAAGAATTTTGGATACTCAACTTGCTCTTGCCTTGGAAGAAAGTTCTGATTACTCATGGTGGGGTGAAACAATTGCTGCGCTTCAACAAAGAAAGCAACATAATGATTTAGAGCCTCTACTTAAACAATTAAAAGCAATTAGCAGATCAGATGAAAATTCTTTTACAGAACTAATTGCCTTAGGTGCTAATCCCACAAGAGAACAGTTGGAGAGTTGGGCGCCTTGGAAATTGCTACAAGCTCTTGCAGGTCGATCATTTCGTTCAAGTGTTCAAGGTGGGGTGATTGCTATGGGGGCTTTTGATAAGGGTGAAGAAATTTCCGGACTTCTTTTGCTGGCCCGACTTACCTTGGGGTAGTAACGAGGTTTTATTCTTAGGTTGAGTTTTAAACCTTCTCTCTTGTTGAGAAATGACTAGGTGGCTGAAATGAGTAAAGAAACCTCAGAAATATTGTTTCGCCCTGGACTAGAGGGTGTTCCTGTTACTCATTCAGCTATTTGTGATATTGATGGATTGAATGGGAATTTGACTTATCGCGGATATCCCATTGAAGAATTAGCTGCACATAGTACTTTTTTGGAAACTGCTTATTTATTGATATGGGGTGAGTTGCCTACGCAAGATCAATTACGTGAATTTGAAGCTCAGGTTCAAATGCATAGAAGAGTGAGCTTTCGAGTTCGAGATATGTTGAAATGTTTTCCTGCTACTGGGCATCCTATGGATGCTTTGCAGGCAAGTGCTGCATCTCTAGGCCTCTTTTATTCTCGTAGGGCGATTGATAAGCCGCAATATATTTATGACGCAGTAGTGAGACTAATTGCAAAGATACCAACAATGGTTGCTGCTTTTCAGTTAATTCGTAAAGGTCAGGATCCAATTCAGCCTAGAGATGACCTTGCTTATTCAGCCAATTTTCTATACATGCTTACAGAACGAGAACCTGACCCTCTTGCTGCCCGTATTTTTGATAGATGTTTGATACTTCATGCTGAACATAGTTTGAATGCAAGTACTTTCAGTGCACGTGTTACTGCAAGTACATTGACTGATCCCTATGCAGTTGTTGCATCAGCCGTAGGAACTCTGGCGGGTCCTTTGCATGGTGGAGCAAATGAGGATGTTTTGGCAATGTTGGAAGAGATTGAAAAAGCTGATGGAGCAGGAGATTTTTTAGATAACGCTATTTCTAAAAAGCGCAAGATTATGGGATTTGGTCATCGTGAATACAGAGTTAAAGATCCACGAGCATCTATTTTGCAGTGTCTTGCTGAAGAGATGTTTGCGAGATTTGGCAAAGATGACATGTATGAAGTAGCAACTGCTCTTGAGGAGGAAGCCTCAACTCGATTAGGCCCAAAAGGGATATATCCAAACGTTGATTTTTACTCTGGCTTGGTATATCGGAAACTTGGGATCCCGAGGGATCTTTTTACACCTGTATTTGCAATATCACGTGTGGCTGGTTGGTTGGCACATTGGAAGGAACAACTAGGGGCAAATAGAATTTTTAGGCCTTCTCAGATTTATACAGGCGCACAAAAACGAGCTTGGCTTCCGCTTGAGGAGCGATCTAACTCAATAGATGCTTAAGTTGAATTATTAAAGCCATGAGCAAGGTGATCACTTTTGCCACAAATGCAGTTGCAACCCTTGGATCAGGCGTAGATCTGGAGTACAGCTTTACTAATGTTTTTCAGGGATTAGGCCTTTCTCCGCAAGTAGCACATTTGCTTTGGCTCCCTTTACCAATGTTGCTTGTTTTATTTGCAGCAGTTGTAGGCGTTTTAGTCACGGTTTGGCTTGAACGAAAGATATCAGCAGCAGCACAGCAGAGAATTGGGCCTGAGTATGCAGGTGCCCTTGGTGTACTTCAGCCATTGGCTGATGGATTGAAGTTGTTGGTCAAAGAAGATGTAATACCAGCAAGGGCGGATGGATTGCTATTTACTCTTGGACCTGTATTGGTCTTAGTACCAGTAATTTTGTCTTGGTTGATAGTTCCATTTGGTCAGAATTTGTTGATAAGTAATGTTGGAGTAGGGATTTTTCTTTGGATTTCTTTAAGCAGTATTCAGCCTATTGGATTGTTAATGAGTGGATATGCATCGAATAATAAATACTCTCTTCTTGGAGGTTTAAGAGCCGCTGCTCAGTCAATAAGTTACGAGATACCTCTTGCATTGTCAGTTCTAGCAGTCGTTATGATGAGTAACTCGTTAAGTACAGTTGATATTGTTCAGCAACAAAATGGTGTTGGCTTGCTTAGTTGGAATGTGTGGAGACAGCCAGTTGGGTTTTTAATCTTTTGGATTTGTGCTTTGGCAGAGTGTGAAAGATTGCCTTTTGATTTACCTGAGGCGGAAGAAGAGTTAGTAGCTGGATATCAAACTGAGTATGCAGGAATGAAGTTTGCACTTTTTTATCTTGGCAGTTATATCAATTTAGTTTTATCTGCTCTTTTAGTTTCAGTTCTTTATTTAGGCGGATGGGGTTTCCCAATACCTGTGGAATGGTTGTCAAATTGGTTGGGCTTGCCTCTGGACTCACCCCTTGTGCAAGTCATAACAGGTTCAGTTGGAATTGTTATGACAGTCCTCAAGGCTTATTTACTTGTTTTCCTGGCGATTTTGCTTAGGTGGACGACTCCAAGAGTCAGAATTGATCAATTACTCGATTTGGGCTGGAAATTCTTACTGCCAATATCACTTGTAAACCTTTTGGTTACAGCAGCACTTAAGTTGACTTTCCCGATAGCTTTTGGAGGTTGATTGACATGAAAAGAGCAAAACCTTTGAAAGACTTTAAGTAATTCTGCCTATAATGATGAAGGCCCTTGTAAAATTTGGTCAGAGTCCTATTTTGTCCGAGCTAGGTACTTGAAATGTTTGGGTTCCTAAAGAAGGTTGCCGATTACACCAAGGATGCTGCAGATGCAGCTAATTATTTGACTCAGGGCTTGGCAGTAACTTTTGATCACCTCAGACGAAGACCAATAACTGTTCAGTATCCATATGAGAAGTTAATTCCTTCGGAACGATATAGAGGAAGAATCCATTATGAATTTGATAAATGCATTGCTTGTGAGGTTTGTGTAAGGGTTTGTCCCATTAATCTCCCAGTAGTTGACTGGGTAATGAATAAGGAGACTAAGAAGAAGGAATTGCGCAATTATTCAATTGATTTTGGGGTTTGTATTTTTTGTGGAAATTGTGTGGAATACTGTCCTACAAATTGTCTTTCTATGACTGAGGAATATGAACTTTCTTCTTTTGATCGCCATAGTTTGAATTTTGATAATGTTGCTTTGGGGCGATTGCCTACAAGTGTAACTACTGATCCTTCCGTAAGGCCATTGCGTGAGCTTGCTTATCTTCCTTCTGGTGTCATGGACCCTCATGATGTTCCTGCTGATCAGGCTAGGGCAGGACAACTTCCTTCTCAAGTACTCCTAGATAAATCTCATGAGGAAGATATGAAAATACTTCCCCAGGAGACAATTCCTAACAGTGATTCTCAAGTAGAAACTAACTCACACGAATGAATCTTTCTAATTCGACAGAACTTATATGTTTCCTTGTTCTAGCGGCAGTTGTTGTTTCTGGTTCAATGGGGGTTGTTCTTTTAGAAAATATTGTTTATTCCGCCTTTTTATTAGGTGGGGTGTTTATGGCGGTTGCGGGCCTTTATTTACTTTTAAATGCTAGTTTTGTTGCGGCAGCTCAAGTTTTGGTTTATGTAGGGGCAGTAAATGTTTTGATCATTTTTGCAATTATGTTGGTTAATAAAAGGGAGAATATGAAGCCTATTGAGGGTTTGCAATTAAGGAGGCTTGTCTCAGGTGGTGTATGTGCCGCGATGTTAGCCTTGCTGTTTAGGGTTGTTGTTAAGACGCCTTGGGAATTGCCTGGCCCTCCAGCAATAGGAGAGGAGGCAACTGAAAGGATAGGAGAACATCTTTTTACTGATTATCTCCTCCCTTTCGAATTGGCATCCGTTCTTTTGTTGATGGCAATGATAGGAGCAATTGTACTTGCAAGGAGAGATGTTTTGGTAGAGGATGTTGGAACCGGTCAACCAGTAGATCAAGGTCTAATAGAGAAGTCAGATACACCTCTTTTGCCTGATCAATCAATTTCTTGATTGCTTATTTAACTTTTATTTTTCATAACCAAAATGCTAGATTTCTCAAACGGTCAAGTCCCACTTCAAGCTTATCTTTTGGTGGCTGCAATCCTATTTTGCATAGGAATATGGGGCTTGATTAATAGTAGAAATGCAGTAAGAGTTCTGATGAGCATAGAGTTAATGTTGAATGCAGTTAATATTAATTTAATGTCTTTTTCTTCTTATCTTGATGGTGAATTGATTCGTGGCCAAGTGTTTGCCGTTTTTGTTATTACTGTTGCAGCAGCTGAGGCTGCAGTTGGCCTCGCAATACTTTTATCACTTTATAGAAACCGTGTAACTGTTGATATGGAGCGTTTCAACCTTTTGCGTTGGTAGGGCAAAGAAATGCGTTTAAATTTGGTTTGGATTATATATAGGTCTGATAGTAAACAAGCAAGAACCCAGGCAAATAATTGCGCTAAAGAACTTGAGGCTATTGGTGTAAAAGCAATTATATCTATGAATTGCCTTAATGACAGTCCATTGCCAGAAGTTATATCAGGAAATTCAATTTTGCCAGATCTGGCCATTGTGCTGGGAGGTGACGGAACGGTTCTAGGAGCAGCTCGTCACCTTGCTGCTTATCAGGTCCCAATTCTTAGCTTTAATGTTGGCGGTCACCTGGGTTTCTTGACTCATGATTCTCGTGTTCTTAATGAAGAAAGTTTTTGGCAAAAAATACTACAAGATTCTTTTCTGATTGAAAAACGAATGATGCTAAAGGCAAATATACAATCTAGTTATGTGAATGAATCTGTTGGTAGAAATAATAGAGACTCCTCTTTTCAAGAGCCATCAGATTGTCATTTTGCACTCAATGATTTTTATATGCGTGTTTACTCTGATGAGGTTTCTCCAACATGCACTCTTGAATTGGAAATAGATGGCGAAATTGTTGATCAATACAGAGGAGATGGATTAATTCTTGCTACACCAACAGGTTCCACTGGATATGCAATGGCGACTGGTGGACCAATACTTCATCCGAGTATTGATGCAATTATTGTTTGTCCAATATGTCCAATGAGTCTTTCTAGTCGACCAATAGTTGTACCTCCTGGATCAAGGTTGGTCATTAAGCCTTTAGGTGACATTTCTAGAAGAGTAAAGCTCTGGAAGGATGGGGTTGGTGGAGATTTGCTTAAGCCAGGTCAATGTTGTGTTGTAGAGCGTTCAGCTCATCATGCAATTATGTTGCTACTTGATCAGTCTCCTTCTTATTACAGAAGTCTCACGCATAAGCTTCATTGGGCAGGAAGTTTTGTCAAGGATTAACAAGCGCTTGTTTATTCATGGGATTGGAGATTGAGAGACGTTTTTTGGTTTGCTCCGAAGGCTGGAAAGAGCATGCTGGTCCAGGTAAATTATTTCATCAGTGTTATCTAGTATCTGCTGAAAATGGCCTCACTGTGAGGGTTAGGATTCATGTGGGGGAGAAAGCTTGGTTGACGCTAAAGGCGCCATCAGTAGGAATTATTCGGCATGAGTTTGAATATTTGATTCCTTTGGCAGATGCAGAAGAACTTTGGAATTTGTCCGAGGATCGTTTAGTCAAGAAACGCTATGAATTAAATCAAGAGGGTGGTGATTGGGTTGTTGATTGCTTCGAGGGCGAGAATTACCCTCTTGTGCTTGCTGAAATCGAGATTCCATCTGTTAAGTCGGTGTTTGCAATTCCAGACTGGTGTGGGATGGAAATCACCGGTGACTCCCAGATGAGTAATGCTTTTTTAGCTAAAAAACCTATCTCTCAATGGCCCGTGGAGCAGCGAAAGAAAAGGTTTTTTGACTAGGAGCACTTCTTTCCTTTAGATTCTCTTTATATTTCCAGCAAGTTTTTCTTTCTGGTTTGTCCGATTCTTCTAGGAGTGCGGTTTGTTTGGTCTTTATGACACAGATGGAATCCTTAGATTCATAGGCTCTGATAAGGAGGCTTGTATCGCCTATGCAGAGTTGTTTGATCTGCCATCTGCTGGGTGCTCCTTAATGTCTTTGCCTGAGCAAGAATTTAAGGCGTCTAGCAGTCGGAGGAGGTTTCATCTGGAAGAGAGCAGCAGTTAAATCCATCTCTACAAATTTTCCCGTGATCCATAGCCCAGTTAAGAAGCGCAACGCGATTTTTTGAACCTGTTTTTGTAAACATATTGCTTACATGGTTGTCCACAGTTCTTTTGCTGATGGTTAGCCGTTCAGCTATTTCTTGGTTTGTAAGACCACTAGCTACAAGCTCAATGATTTCCATCTCCCTTGCAGAAAGGGACATTGACCCTGAATCAGATAGACCGCCTGTGTTCATCACCTCCTTCTCACCCCTTCATAAACATCTTAAGCGGACTTATGCCTTGCGATAACCCATAGTAAGGACGATATGCATGATGGGTTGTGATCTCAGCACTGCAGAACTCAATAAAGACCAGATCGGTAACTATCACAGCAGAGATTATGCCGCCTCGTGGTGGAGATCCTTCGAAGGCTTTAGCAATGGCCGAGAAACTGCGTGGATGTGTACATGCAATCAATGTCACTGATGGCAGTAGAGCTGTAATGCGAATGAGTAGTCTTGCTGTGTGTAGGTTGTTGATCGAGGCTGGATTAGAACCAGTTTTTCAACTTGGTTGTAGAGATAGAAACCGTATAGCAATTCAGGCGGATTTGCTCGGAGCGCATGCATTAGGAATTAAGAATTTGCTTTGTTTGACAGGCGACCCTGTCAGAGTCGGCGATCAACCTGATGCAAGACCGGTAAATGAATTTGAATCTGTGAAATTACTTCAACAAGTTACTTCTTTTAATCATGCTGAGGATCCAGTTAAGGGAGCCTTGCCTGAAGGAGGAACTGATTTTTTTGTTGGCGCTGCAGCTGACCCCAATTGCAAGAGCTTTTCCAGTCTTTTTCGCCGCCTTGAGCGTAAGAAGCATTCTGGTGCAAGTTTTTTGCAGACTCAAATGGTCATGGAACCTAAGGTGCTTGAAAGTTTTGTCTCTAAGATTTCTGAACCACTGGAATTGCCTGTTTTAGCTGGTGTCTTTTTACTTAAATCTGCTAAAAATGCTGAGTTTATTAACAGGGTCGTACCTGGTGCATCAATTCCTAATTCATTAATTGCGAGACTTGAACAGGCTTCTGATCCAATCGCTGAGGGAATTTCTATAGCAGCTGAACAGGTCAAAAGTTATTTAGAAATTGCTCAAGGAGTACATATGATGGCTGTGAAGGCTGAGGAGTTGATTCCTAGAATTTTAGATAAAGCAGGGGTTAGTTTGCAGCAGCCGTGAGATCAGTTCCAAGTAGTTCTGCCATGGCTTTTTGTTGTGGGGATGGTTCTACAAGGTCTTGACGTCGAGCATCAGTAATCAGCCAATCAAGAGCCGCTTCTTGTAAGTCAAAATGGTTACCATTTTTGCCTACGCAATATCTCCCAAATACTAATTTCTCTACTAGTTGAACCCCTGGCCCTATTCTTGAATAGTCAAAAATAATAGAATTATCAATTGTTGCACCTTCACAGATACAACAACTAGGACCAATCATTGATGGACCAATGATTGTTGCACCGTCTTCTATCCGACTCATACCTCCGACATATATAGGACCTTTTACATCTATTTTATCCCAGTTTGCTGCAACATTTAAACCTGTAAATATTCCAGGCCTTACCTCTTTACCAGGAATTCCTACTTGTCGAACTTCACCTAGTAATACACTGCGAATTGCACGCCAATAGTCAGGAACCTTGCCTATATCTACCCATTCAAAATCCATCGGTAGGGCATAGAAAGGTGCTTTCATTTCTACCAATTTCGGGAAGAGGTCCGATCCAATATCGAATGGTTTTCCAGAAGGTATATGCTCAAAAATTTCAGGTTCAAAAAGATAAATTCCAGTGTTAATTGTATCGCTAAGAGCTTTATCAATAGCAGGTTTTTCTTGGAAAGCCTGCACCAGATCATTTTTATCGGTAACAACAACTCCATAACTACTTACTTGCTCTTTAGGAACTTTTTTGGTTATTAAGCTAGCCAGAGCTCCTCTTTCACGATGACGCTTTACTGCTTCAGATAAATCTAGATCTATTAATGCATCTCCACAAAGGACTACAAAAGTGTCATCAAAAAAGTTTTGGAAGTCTTGAATTTTTTTTAATCCCCCTGCAGAACCAAGCGCATCTCCAATTAGTTCACCATCTTCTATTCGACCTTCAAAACTATAGGCAATTTCTACTCCAAATCTTTGCCCATCTCTGAAATAGTTCTCAATTTCTTCAGCCAGATGTGAAACGTTCACCATGACTTCTTTAAACCCATGCTCCTTAAGAAGCTCCAACAGAAACTCCATTACGGGTTTCTGCAGAATTGGGATCATTGGCTTGGGGATCACGTGGGTTATCGGCTGGACTCGTGTCCCTTTACCGGCCGCTAGGATCATCGCCTTCATAGGCGTTCTAGGCTCAGCTGGTCAAATAACATAGACGGCTGTGATCATTCCCTTCTAAGCGGCGGCCGGAGTGGCATCTGGCACGTCCACACTTTGAAGGGGAAGTTGAGCAAAGCCACCTGGTGAAAGAATTCTTTTTAAACGGATTGGAGAGTACAAGGAATCCTTTTGCTCTAGCTCTATTTTTCCTTGTGAACACAGAAATAAGAGTGCCCAAAATACACCTACTCGATCAGTATCTAAATCCTCAGCAGCAGTCTTTTCCCAATGTCTGACAAGAACTTCAAAATCAGTCCAATACATCGCTCTCTCCCAACTTTTAATAAATACTCCTAAAGCTGCTGTTGTTTCAGGAAGTTTTTCTCGATGAGCTAGTGCCCTTACTTGTGCAATTGCTTCTCTATCTGTAAAGCGCTTTCTTCTGTTTCTTCTACGGTGTTGCAGTTCATCAGATTCGAGTTGCTCAGCTATAGATTCAAGCTGTTCAATGAGCTCCCCTAGGCTTACAGGCCTTCTTAGTGGAGGTGGGGCTACTGGACGTCTTAGAAGGTGTTTTTCTGGTCTTCTAGGCATAACAAAGCTGGGATCTAACCACCCTTGTTCATTTAGCTCGACATCAAAGTAATCATCTTCTATTGGTTCTGGCGGAAAAGTTTGGGCTTCTAATACTTCTGCTTTTAGACCTACCAAAATTGCTGCCGCAAGAAAGGCTTCGCTACTGTCTGCCAAATCTTGTTCAAAACTTCCACCCTGAATTTTTATTGCTTTTGCAACTCTGCGAGGAATTTCAATTCTTTGTCTTAGTTGATCTAAAAAGCTATCGACAACAGCTATTACATCTACATCCCATGGATCTAATTCACCACTCTCAGCTGCATCTTGCAGCAGTCGGATGGCAAGCCGGGCTGCCGAGTCCACGCCCGTTTTCACTCCATCGTCCTGCAAGGTAAATCCGTTGCTCTTCGAAAGTTATCTGTATTAATGCAAAGCTGCCAGGGGTTGTTTCTGTTGTTGTTGGATTTTGTTTTGGTTTAAAAATCAGAATCTTGGCTTTACAGCTTTGGAGCCTTGATAACGGCTGGTGTTATGCCCTTGCTTAGAATTAGTGAAGCAGATGGATTTTGGATTTGCTCTAGAGCCGCAACATCACGTTTAACAAGAGCTTCAATTGAAGTTGTATAGCTATCAGTAACTAGCCGAGGATATAACCCTATTCCTATTATTGGGACTAGTAAACATCCAATTACATAAATTTCTCGAGGCTCTGCATCTATAAGCTTTGTTTGAGAGACAAGATTTTTATTTTCCTTCCCAAAAAATATTTCTCTAAGCATTGATAGTAGGTAAATAGGTGTGAGGATTACTCCTATTGCTGCTAGGCCAGCAATTACTACTCTGAAAGGAAGAGTATATGCTTCATCTGTTACAAGGCCCGCAAAAACCATTAGTTCAGAAACGAAACCACTCATTCCTGGCAGTGCTAGTGATGCGAGTGAGCACACAGTCCAAAGCGCGAACATAATTCGCATTTTTTGTCCTACACCACCCATTTCATCAAGTTGTAATGTGTGAGTTCTGTCATAGGTTGCGCCAACTAGGAAAAATAGACTTGCACCTATTAGCCCATGGCTAATCATTTGCAACATTGCACCACTTGTCCCAAGTGAACTGAAACTTCCTATTCCTATTAGTACGAAGCCCATATGACTTATGGAGCTATATGCAATTTTTCTTTTTAGATTTCTTTGAGCAAAAGAAGTCAGTGCAGCATAGATGATATTTACAACTCCAAGGATTATTAAAAGAGGTGCAAATTGTGCATGCGCAATTGGTAATAGTTGCGCATTAAATCTTAGTAATGCATAACCACCCATTTTTAGAAGTATTCCAGCAAGAAGCATATGGACAGGAGCTGTCGCTTCTCCATGTGCATCAGGTAACCATGTGTGTAAGGGGACAATAGGTAGCTTGACTCCAAATGCAATCAGGAGTCCTATGTAACAAAGCACCTGAAAACTAGATCCATATGCTTTTTCGGCAAGAGTAGAAAATTCAAAATTAGGAGCGCCTCCACCAAAGAAGCCCATTGCCAAAGCTACAAGTAAAATAAATAGTGAGCTTCCTGCTGTATAAATAATGAATTTAGTAGCTGCATATTGACGCTTTTTACCGCCCCATATTGCAAGTAGAAGATATACGGGTAGGAGTTCTAGTTCCCAGGCCAAGAAAAAGAGAAGCATATCTTGCACAGCAAAAACAGCTATTTGGCCTCCATCCATTGCAAGGATTAGAAAAAAGAAAAGCTTTGGCTTGAATGAGACTGGCCATGCTGCAAGTACAGCTAATGCTGTGATGAAGCTTGTGAGCAGAATTAGTGGCATTGATAAGCCATCTGCCCCGACAGCCCATGTCAGTCCTAAGTCTGGTAGCCAGCTAATTTTTTCTGAAAGTTGAAGGTCATCAATGGTTGGGTCAAAGCCTTGGAGGTATGCACCAATAGTTATTAGGAAAGTAACCAGAGCAATGCAAAGTGCATACCAACGGACCTCTTTACCTTCTCCTTTGTCAGGTATGAAGGGTACTAAAAAAGCTCCTACAAGAGGGAAGAATATGGAGAGGCTCAGCCAGGGGAAGCCAGCACCAAGTTGCTCAGTTATGAGAGGATTTGCAGGCATTTGGTTTGTACTTAGGACAAGCTCCAGCACGTACAGGGCTCAATGACCACTCCTGGGAGTGTAGAAATCCTGGAAGTTCCTGCATGGCCTTTATAGGCGTTGACACATAAGAAGTTGGAGGAAATCAAGTTGGTGCTGGTCCTAATACGCCAAAAAGAGCTACTAGCGCTATTACTCCCCCGAAGACGATTAGGGCATAAAACTGTGCCCGTCCAGTTTCGAAGTATTTCAACCCTTCGCCGCTGCCTAAGGTCAGAAGGCCAGTGAGATTGACCACACCATCAACAACTTTGGCATCCACTTCTAGGACTTCTTTCGCAAGCCTTCGGCTTCCTCTAACAAAGATTTTTTCGTTTATTTCATCTAAGTACCATTTGTTTTGAAGGAACTTATTCACTACTGAGAAGCGATTTGCAAAAAGCTTTTCTATATCAATACGATTTCTGTAATAAGCAAAGAAGGCGAAGCTTATTCCAGCTGTAGAGATGGCAACAGATGCTGCAGCTAAAGCAAGAAATTCTCCCCATTCAAAATGAGATGACATTTCAAGCGCTTCCTGAGGGTTTAGTAGCTTTGCAAATTGACTATTCCAAGGAATTCCTACAAATCCAATAACCACTGAAGGGACAGCTAATGCTGTTAATGGCATTGTCATAGACCAAGGGGATTCATGTAATTTCCCTGGTTGGTGTTGGTGATCCTCTTCATCATTCGATATCTCAGCGAGGTTCATAAGTTGAGCTTGCAGTTCCTTATTTTCACCTCTGAACTCGCCTTCGAAAGTAAGAAAGTACAGACGGAACATATAGAAAGCTGTCATTCCTGCGGTTAGGAACCCAACAATCCAAAGAAATGGAAAGGTATTAAATGCTTGCCCAAGGATTTCATCTTTGCTCCAAAACCCAGCTAGTGGAGGGATTCCACTTATAGCAATACAACCTATAAGGAAAGTTCTAGAAGTTATTGGCATTTTTTTTCTGAGCCCTCCCATCAGCCTCATATCTTGGGCAAGTATCGGTTCATGTCCCACAACCTCTTCCATTGCATGTATTACGGAACCGGATCCAAGGAAGAGCATTGCCTTGAAAAAGGCATGAGTAATTAAATGGAACATCCCAGCGATTGGTGCTCCGCAGCCCATCGCAAGCATCATGTAACCAAGTTGAGAAACGGTGCTATAGGCCAACCCTTTTTTTAGATCCATTTGTGTAAGAGCAATTGAGGCTCCTAAGAAACAGGTGATTGTTCCTACAACTGCAATTACAAGTCCTACAAAAGGGAATTGGCTATATAGAGGCTCGAGCCTTGCTACAAGAAATACGCCTGCAGCAACCATTGTTGCTGCATGAATTAGAGCTGAGATAGGTGTAGGACCTTCCATGGCATCAGGAAGCCATACATGTAAGGGAAACTGTGCTGACTTAGCCATAGGCCCCATGAAAACCAAAAGACAAAGAGTTAACGCAGCCCATTGAGGTACTGCCCCTGTGCTCAGTGCATCGCTGAGACCACTAGCAATTCCATGGAAGTCAAAACTATTAGTTGCCCAAAAGAGTCCCAGAATCCCTAATAGAAGACCAAAGTCTCCAACTCGATTCACGATGAAAGCTTTTTGTGCTGCATGAGCGGCTCCTTCTCTGTCATACCAAAATCCAACTAAAAGGTATGAACACATTCCAACTAATTCCCAAAAAACGTAAATCTCCAGAAGATTTGGACTAACTATTAGCCCAAGCATTGAACTACTAAAAAGGGCTAAATAAGTAAAAAACCTGACATAGCCCTTGTCATGTGCCATGTAGCCATGTGAATAGATCATCACTAGTAGTGCGATCGTGGTAACCAGAGCCAGCATTACCGCCCCTAGTGGATCAATCACATAGCCCATGGGCAAAATAAAGTTCCCGGCGCTTGCCCAAACAAAAAGATGTTCGACTTCTGGAGCTCCTGATAATTGTTCAGCTAAAACTGCATAGCTGAGTACTGTTGAAGCTCCTATACAGCTTAGAAGTGTTATTGCAACAGGCTTTCTGAGATTGTTGATTGTTGAATTGACACTAATTAATCCCAGGCCAACAGCCACTGCTCCAATTAAAGGGAGTGTAGGAATTAACCAAGCAACTTCTGCAGCCGAGGGCATGAGATTTTTCGGGCTTTTGCGAGTGTAGGCATTTCAGCTCAGTAGTTTCGATAGCGGTGAAGAGAGAAACGCTTTGCTGCTAATTGAAATAAAACGATGAGCCCACCAGATTATAGTTATTGCAATAGCAATGCCCACTTGTGACGGTTTGAAGAATTCTTTTATATCCAGTTGCTGACGTCCGTCAGCAACCGCTAAGAATGGGAAAACAGAGGTTTTTTGCTTGAGATCATCGAAAGCACTTCCAAACTTCCTTTTTAATCTTTGGTCTCCATGCCAAATAGCAAAAATGTGATGTCCAATTAGCCCAATAGATGTCACTAACATAAAGCTTGTGCCAATCCATAGCGAATGGGTTAAACACCACAGGATTTGCCCCACCGCCTGTGGGTGTCTGCTAATTCGTATGATTCCTTTGGAATAAAGCTTTACTTCAGGCTTCAGAACTGCTGGGATCTCTAGGAGGTTATAAGTTGCTGGGTAAAGAAAAAGAAAACTTATTGCTGTAAGCACCCACACAATTTGTTCTATTCCATAGAGGCCCTGAATATTCCAAATCCTTATACCGTCATAACGATGAGCTAGGAAATAGCCAATTAAAACTATTGCTGAAGGGATGCTTGCAGTCGCAAAAATCAATCTCCATGCTCTAGCTCCAATTAATTCTTCTGCTCTACTACGGAGAGCTGCCCCCCCGCTATGAATCACAGCGAAGCCGATTATCAGCGAAAGCATTATCAGGCTGCTGTGGTGGATATGCACTGCGGAGAGTTGTACCAATTTTGAGATGAAATCTTGAGTTGATTCTGGTATCGCGGGGTTCCCTATTAAAGTTTTTCTACTGTTGCTGCCTTTTTGGCAGCTGCCATGGCCGAACTTCTCCCCTTTACCCTCGATCAATTAAGAATCCTAAGAGCTATTGAGCGGGAAGGAAGCTTTAAAAAAGCTGCTGACAGCCTTTATGTCACTCAACCTGCCGTTAGCTTACAGATTCAAAATCTTGAGAAGCAGTTAGAAGTGGCTTTATTTGATAGAGGTGGTCGCAAGGCTCAACTCACAGTTGCTGGCAAAGTACTTCTTCGATATTGCGAAAGAATCTTGAGCCAATGCCAGGAAGCATGCAGAGCTCTTGATGACCTTCATAACCTCAAAGGAGGTTCGTTAGTTATAGGGGCTAGTCAAACGACGGGAACATATTTGATGCCTCGCATGATTGGTATGTTCCGACAAAAGTATCCTGATGTTTCAGTTCAGTTACAAGTTCACAGCACTCGTCGTACAGGTTGGAGTGTTGCGAATGGTCAGATTGATTTGGCAATTATTGGTGGAGAGTTGCCAACAGAGTTAAAAGAGTTACTTCAAGTGGTTCCATATGCGACTGATGAAGTGGCGCTAGTACTTCCCGTAAAACACCCACTTTCTAGGAATACTGAATTAACAAAGGAGGATCTTTATCGAATTGGCTTTATAGGCTTAGATGCACAGTCAACAACAAGGAAGATGGTCGATCAATTACTTACAAACTCTGGATTAGATATTCAAAGATTGCGGGTTGAAATGGAATTGAATTCCTTAGAAGCTATTAAAAATGCTGTCCAGGCAGGATTAGGCGCTGCCTTCTTACCTGTTGTGTCAATTGAACGAGAATTAACAGCTGGCACGGTTCATAAGCCAAATGTGGCTGATTTGGAGGTGCATAGGCAATTGAAATTGATAATGCACCCAGCCAGATATTGTTCTCGAGCTGCTGAGGCTTTTAGGGATGATGTATTACCAATTTTTGCAAGTACAAATAGTCCTATTAGAAACCTTAAAAAGAACTCACAAGATGTTGATAAATATTTGGCTTAGAATTGAATTGCTTCTTGATTTACTCCCCCAGCATCTTCCGCCACTCCTTTAGTAATAAATTTATTTTCATTGATATCAGCTTGATAGACACATCTCACTACAGGATTGTCCCTAATTGAACCTATGTAAGCAAAGGTATTCATTCTTTGCTTACATTCTCTTACATCTTCATTAGTAATCGCACCTTGTTTTTGTAATACAGTCCAGTTCTCTCTACGTATTACACACCCTGGCTGAAGAGCAGGTTGCGTGACGAAGCTGGTAGATGGATTGAGTGTTGTATACATCTCTACATCTATAACGAATGCACTTGCTCCCCATTGTCTGCAAAACTCTGGATCAGGTACTGCCATGTCCAGTTGTTGCTGACTTGCGATATTGCCTTGACCGCCTTGGGTGGTGCTTGTGATCGCACTCCCAATACCAATCCCCACGACTAATACTCCTGCAATAACTGCAACACTTCCAGTGTTTAGTTTGAAACCACCACCACCACCACCACCACCAGATGGTGAAGATGGACCAGGCCTACTTCTACGTCCAAAATCTGTTTCTTGATAACGACTCTGTGACCTAGACCTTTCATTAGGTTGATTTCTGCGTTCACCTCGGAATTCTCGTCGGCGCGGCTGTTGGTTATAAGGAGAGCGTGTCACAGCAGTTCATTCGTTCTTGGTAGACCCATCGAGTAATTAAGAACCCGACAATCAGGGTTGTAGCTCAAATCTCCTGCTTGTAAAAGCTGGCGAATAGTGCCTTCCAAATCAGAACCAATACGTCTCAGGTTGTATTCACTAAGTTCTTGACCATCTTGGGAGGCCACCAAATCCTTGAAACGTTGATGCACTTTGTTAATAACTTCTTCTGTCCAAATAAATTCGTTATCTGGATCCAAATCCAGGGTGAGCTGATTCGCATCAGCCACCAATGCATTGTCTTCAACCCTTGCGGTGAATAGCCTTATGTGGCGTGTAGTGCATTTTAGTAGTGTCTCGGCCATAGGGGATTGACCGGTCAAATGTGGGACCGTGTGATGACTTTAAAGAACTCTAGGCAGCAAAAGAGGCTCTGCTCCTTTTAAGGTTAGTTTTGACTTTTCAAAAAGTTATGAGGGTTGTAATTGCAGGAGCCGGTTTAGCAGGACTGTCGTGTGCCAAATATCTTGCAGACGCTGGCCATACTCCAGTTGTCTATGAGGCGCGTGATGTTCTAGGAGGCAAGGTGGCTGCTTGGAAAGACAAAGACGGGGACTGGTATGAGACAGGTCTTCACATTTTTTTTGGGGCATATCCAAATATGTTGCAATTATTTGGTGAGCTTGGAATAGAGGAAAGGCTTCAATGGAAAAGCCATTCGATGATTTTCAATCAACCAAATGAGCCAGGCACATATAGTCGCTTTGATTTTCCAGATTTACCTGCGCCATTAAATGGTGTGGCGGCTATTCTGAGTAATAACGATATGCTCACTTGGCCTGAAAAGATTGCATTCGGAATTGGCTTAGTGCCTGCAATGTTACGCGGGCAAAATTATGTAGAAGATTGTGATAATTATTCTTGGACAGATTGGTTGAAGTTGCACAATATTCCTGAAAGAGTTAATGACGAAGTATTTATAGCTATGAGCAAGGCCTTGAATTTTATTGGACCTGATGAAATATCCTCAACTGTTTTACTGACCGCACTTAATAGATTTCTTCAAGAGAAGAATGGATCTAAAATGGCATTCTTAGATGGTGCTCCTCCCGAAAGACTATGCCAACCTATTGTTGATCATATTAAAGGGTTTGGTGGTGAGGTCCATTTGAATAGACCACTCCGAAAAATCAATCTTAATGAAGACGGAACTGTTAAAAATTTTTCTATTGCCAATGATAAAGGGCAATCAGCTATTGATATTGAAGCAGATGCTTATGTGAGTGCCCTACCAGTTGACCCGTTTAAGTTATTAATTCCAGAACAGTGGAAAGATTTGGATATATTTAAGAGGTTAGATGGATTAAAGGGTGTTCCTGTCATTAACATACATTTGTGGTTCGATAGGAAGTTAACAGATATTGACCATTTATTATTTAGCCGTTCAAAACTGTTAAGCGTATATGCTGATATGAGCATTACATGTAAGGAGTATGCTGACCCAGATAAGTCTATGTTAGAACTAGTTTTTGCGCCTGCAAAAGATTGGATTGGTAGGAGTGATGAAGACATTATAGATGCGACTATGGAAGAGCTAAAAAAACTTTTTCCGATGCATCTTATTGGAGATAATCAGGCGAAATTAATTAAATACAAGGTAGTCAAGACCCCTTTATCTGTTTATAAGGCTGTACCAGGATGCCAGAGTTTTCGCCCTAGCCAGAAAACTCCTATATCTAATTTCTTTTTGACGGGTGATTATACGATGCAAAGATATCTAGCATCTATGGAAGGGGCTGTTCTTAGTGGCAAACTTTGTGCTGGTGAAGTTCATAAAAATCACAAAGAAGGGGTTAAGTAAATGAATAAAGTTATTTTTAGATTTATTTGATATCTGAATATGAACCTTTCAGATTCAAGAAATATAGTTAGCTCATCTGCTCCTTTTGACCTTGATAAGGCTTATGAAGCATGTAGGCGGGAAACTGCAAAATGGGCAAAGACTTTTTATCTGGGAACTCTTTTACTCCCTCCCGCTAAACGACGAGCAATATGGGCAATATATGTGTGGTGTAGAAGAACAGATGAATTGATGGATAGTCCTGAGGCAATGAAAAGAACAGTTGATGAATTATCTCGACGCCTAGATGATTGGGAGCAGAAAACTAGGGGTATTTTTGACGGTAAAGTTAATGATTCACTTGATGCTGTTTTGGTAGATACTATTGGACATTTCCCCATGGAAATAAAACCATATTTAGACATGATAGAAGGACAAAGAATGGATCTTAATCTCCATAGATATCAAACTTTTGAAGATTTAAAACTGTATTGCTATAGGGTTGCAGGAACAGTAGGGCTTATGACTCAGGGTGTAATGGGGTTAGACCCTGCCTATACGACAGCACCTTGGAGTTCTTCTCCAGATCCTTCAGATGCTGCGATTGCTCTTGGTATTGCCAATCAACTTACTAACATTCTTCGAGATGTTGGAGAAGATAGAGGACGTGGAAGAATTTATATTCCTCAAGAGGATTTGATTAAATTTAATTATTCTGAAGAAGAACTGATTGCAGGAAAAATTAATTCAAATTGGAAAGCATTAATGGCATTTCAGCTTGCAAGGGCAAGAGATTGGTTTGAGCGCTCTGAAGAGGGTGTTAGATGGCTCTCTAGCGATGCACGTTGGCCTGTATGGACTTCGTTAAGGTTGTATAGGGGGATTCTTGATGCAATAGAAAGACTTGATTATGACGTATTCAATAACCGTGCATATGTTAAAGGATGGGTAAAGATAATTAATCTTCCCGTGTCTTATTTGATTGCCCAATACCGTTAAGTATTCCTATCTATACAGCTGTTTTTTGATTATCTAGTAATTCCTTTAATTTAGATAACTCCCCAGCCCAGCGTGGATCGGGTGCTTCTGCATTGGGTGCATCACTGTGTATAACTTTTTTTGCTCCTTTCCGGGGGGCTGCTTGGGAATTGTTGTTTGAGTTTGTACCACCACGCCGTGAGTTTCCACTATTGGAATCACGTCTTTCTGAACGTTCGACTCGCAGATTGTTCCCATTAAATTCACGACCATTGAGCTGCTCAATAAGCGCACTGGCTACTTTCTTATCGTCAATGTTGGCGAAGCCAAAACCCCTGCAATTTCCCGTCTCTCTATCTAGAACTGCTTTGAAGCGAATCCCTTCAGAAACACTTGCCAATAAGGCTTCTAGTTCTTTTTTATCAAAATTTTGCGGCAAATTGCCGATGTAAAGGCGAACACTCATGAAAAGGATGGGAGGTAGAAACGGTTGGGGATCAAATCAAATTGATCTGTTTTTTACTTGATATTTAAATAGTTAATCACAGTAAGGTCTGTTTATGTTCCCACCAGTTACGTGCTGCGTGAAGTGCTTCTTCTTGATTTTTTATGCGACCAAACGCATTTTCAAGGCAGAGATAGTTTAATAAGTCTCCCAGGAGTGGGCCAGATGGCAGTCCCAGACTGATTTGTAGAGTGTTTCCATTTATTGGGGCCCTTGGATGAAATAATCGGTCTTCGGGGTTTCTCCAGCGTTTTAACCATGTATTTTGGTCTGACGGAGAAAGTTCAAGTATTAACGCTGGAAGGTCTTGTTCAAGTTCTTGATGTAATTTAAGCAGCTCTTTTTCTTCTAAATCGCGAAAACCATTGCCATTATTGCGATCTTGCCAATACCTAAGCTTTTGGCACCGTTCTTGTTGCCTTTTGCTAAATCGTAATTGAGCTAAACCTTTTTGACTTAATAAATATGTCAGTCTCAGTAGAGGAAGTGCAACTTGTATTTCTAAGTCATTTAGACCTATATTTTGCTTCGGCAATAAATAATTTTGAGTATTTTCTTGCCAGGCTTCTAAAAGTTGAATTTGGGTTATTAAAGTTATAGCCTTATCAGCCCACTCTGCATTTACAAGCCTTTCTATTTCGTATTGAATCCTTTCTGGGGCAGTTTCTTTTAGAAGCTGATTGTGTTTCTTAATCCAAGATTTCGTTTTAGAATCTATTGAGAAATTTAATTCTGCCATTATTCTTAATCCTCTTATTAGTCTAAGAGGATCATCTGTAAGGTTTTTTTCATTTACGGCAACTAGTCGTTTTTTGGCTAAGTCATTAAGTCCTCCAGTGGGATCTTTAATGAGAGAAGTCTTATTAAGCTCTAAAGCCATAGCATTGACTGTGTAATCTCTCCGCAATAGATCCTCGTCAAGGTTTCCTCCGATTTGTGAAGCAATATCAATGGTCCAGGTGTCAACGATCAGCCTTGCAATATCTCTAGATGCATCAAGTAGAACAAATTTGCCCCCAACCTTTTTGGCCAGGCTTTTCGTTAAATCAATTGCTCGATTTGGGACAACTAAATCAAGATCTTGTTTCTTGTGGTATTTCTCAAGTAGACCATCCCGAATGGCGCCGCCAACTAAGGCAGTACCAGGAGGGAGTTCTTTAATTGAAATTGGCCACCTACTGGGATTAACTCGCTTCCAAAGGTTTTGAGTCAGAATATTGAGATCGCCTTTAAAAATTGATTTTGCAGCGAGAGATAGGGACATGTGCATTTGTGTGAACTGCCACTGGGTCGATCGCTGTAATGCCTATCACGCAGTTGAAAGGCAGCATGGAGTGGATCATCTCACTGAGTATCCCGATAAAGAGCCAATTGATCCATATATCCATGTAACTGTGATGGATGACCTTGATGGTGGAACTCAAGTGGAATGGGATGTACGTTCTTGTGGGAGCTTTTTAGAGGATTATGGGCGATGGCGTCGATTAAGGCCTGGAGAGGAAATTCCTAGATGAAATCCAAACCAACAGAAGACTTAGTTTGTGAAAATTCTTCTTTTATATTGGCGTTACATAGCTCGTCAGAAGATTTTGGAGTTGCAATTCTGGACTCTAGAGAGCCTTTTAGTAGTTTAAAGACAGCTGTCTTCCCTATAGGAAGACAGCTGTCGAACAGCATTTTGAGTTGCGTAAATACTCTTTTACCTTTTCATGATTGGCCCAAGTTGGTTCGTATCTCAGTTGCTACTGGGCCAGGTGGATTTACAGGTACTAGGTTGTCAATTGTGATGGCAAGAACTCTTGCTCAGCAGTTGAGTTGCCCTCTTGATGGTTTCAGTAGCTTTTCTTTAATGGCTCCTAGACTTTTAAATGAATTTGCTAAAGAAGATAGAGAGAAACCTTTTTGGATTTGTAAAAGTTTGGAAAGAAGAGGATTAGTTGCTGGCTGTTATCAGGTCCTTTCAAATTCTCAAACAATTCTAGGAACCAAAAAATTTTTGGAGTTGGAAACTCCTAAATTGATACCTTTCAATTCGCAATTAAATTCTTTGGTTGAGGCAAAGGAAAATGTGGATGCAGATGTGCGAATTCTTCTTGAACGCTCCTATGAGTTTCATGCTGGGCAACAACCCGCTCAATGGACTGAAGTTTTACCTATTTACCCAACTTCCCCAGTGGGCAGAGTTTGATGGGGAAGGGTTGTTTCTCAATTCTTGCTTTAGGTGGTTTTTTTATAGGAGCCATCTTTATTGGACCTGGCCGATTGTATTTAAAGGCTGTCTTAAATTTTGAGTCTCCCCAGATGATTTTGGTGCTTGGAGGCGATGTCGATCGAGAGCATGTTGGTGTTCGACTTGCCAGTAATTTGAAGTTGCCATTGGTTGTTAGTGGTGGAAGTAATCCTGAACATGCCATATGGCTTATTAACAATGCTGGAATATCTCCTGATCTCGTAAAGCTTGATTATCGTGCTCATGACACGCTTAGTAATTTTACTTCCTTGGTTGATGAATTAGTTGTGAAAGGTGTTAATCACACATTGCTAGTTACAAGCGAAGATCACTTAAAAAGAGCAATGACTGTTGGTTGGATTGTTGCAGGTAGCAGAGGCATTCACCTCACTGGCATATCAGTGCCATGCAAACCCCTTTGTGAGGAGGAACATGTAAATAAATATTTGTTTGATTTAGCGAGATCTATCACTTGGGTATTAACAGGAAAAGATTTAAGGACTTGGGCTAAGAAGCAATGGCCTAAGGCTTTTGCTGATTTTTCAGTTTCATTTCCTTTGCCTTCTTCTCAGAAGTACTTACTAGATCCATATCTAACATTGAATTGATGAGTGCTTGAAGCTGTTTTGTAGTGGCTTCTAAATCTGCTTTTTTGCGGCTTATTGGTGGACTGATAGGATCACCAATTCGTAGATGAATTGGAATAAATCTTGGAAAAAGTTTCCCTTTAGGAAGGGCTCTATAGCTGTTAATGATGGCAATAGGAAGCAAGGCTGAACCACTACGGGCGGCAAGTAATGCTGCGCCTGATAAAGGTTTATTTACTTTGCCATTGGATTGCCTTTTGCCGTCAAGGAAGATCCCTGTTGCCCATCCTTCAGTTAATTTTTTTGTAGCAACTCGAATTGCTTCCCTATCTCCACCTCCCCTTCTAACGGGATAAGCCCCACAAGCTTGTATGATTTTTCCAATTAAAGGTATTTTAAATAATTCTGCTTTTGCCATAAATGCAACTGGGCGGCCTAAGGCATGCCCTAGCAGTGGAGGATCAAGATGGGAGCCATGATTAGCAACTATTATTAAAGGTCCTTGCTTTGGGACTTTTTCTAAGCCTGAAACATAGCCTTTAAAAATTCCCCGAAAGACAGGAAATACAAGTAGATAGCTAACAGCTAAATAAACAAGACTTGGCCTTGGATAAGGCTGAAGTGATATTTCATTCGTAACAAGATTGTTTGATTTGTTCAAGATTTAATGTCCTAAGTCATTTACAGTAGAGATTTGCGCTGTTATAACACCTTTCATTGAACGTTTAGCAAGTCCACTTAACACATTTCCTGGGCCAATTTCGATCAAACTACTAACACCTTCATTCAGCATTGTATTCATTGTTTCTCTCCAACGCACTCCATTTGTCATTTGAAGCTTCAACTTTTCTTTGAGAAGGTTTCCGTCAGAGCTTGGCATGGGGTCAGCGTTACTTATTACAGGAATTCTTGAATTCTCAAAATGAATTTGATCAAGTTCTTTAGAGAAATTTCTAGATGCCTCTTCCATAAAGGGTGAATGAAAGGCTCCAGAGACCGATAGAGGTATGGATCTTTTGCATTCGAGCTGGTTAGTTACTAAAGAAACTGATTGTGGGTTGCCAGACAGTACAACTTGTGAGTCACTATTGTCATTGGCTATAACAACACCTTCAGTTGCATTTACAAGGGTTTCTAATTCTTCACGTTTAAATCCCAATATTGCGCACATTGCGCCTCCTCCTGCAGCAGCCATTAGTTCAGAACGGCGATGAAGAAGAGACAGTGCTGTTTTTGCATCAAATACTCCAGCTGCATATAAAGCAACAAGTTCTCCCAAGCTATGGCCAGCAACCAATGCCGCTTCGCGGCCCTGGCGATGCATATCATCTACAAGGATTGATTCGATTACAAATAGCGCCGGTTGTGTATTACGAGTATCGTTAAGGTCTGCTAGGGGTTCTGTCTCAGAGGATTCTCCGTTGCATATTGCGAGAAGATCTCGTCCAATAATTTCAGAAGCAGTTTCAAATCTTTCTTTTGCGCCAGGCAGACTGATTACATGATTAGCCATTCCAATCTTTTGAGAGCCTTGTCCAGGAAATGCCCACGCAATAGTCATCAAATCTGTTGTTGATTGTCCAGTAAGCCTAGATTGGCCCTTGCCAACGAAGAAGAGCGGAACCCCAACTAAGTCCAGCACCAAAACCACTTGTTGCAATTAAATTTCCAGGCTTTACTTTCCCTTCTCTGACTGCTTCATCAAGCATCAGAGGGATAGTGGCAGCTGAAGTATTGCCATAGTTTGAAAGATTGCTAAGAACTTTTTCGTAAGGAATTGAGAACCTATCTGCAACTGCATCAAGAATTCTTTGGTTTGCTTGATGTAGTAGAAGCCAATCGAGGGCCTGTGGGTCAGTATTAGTGGCTTGCAGAAGCTCAGACAATATTGCCGGTACTTCTTTTACGGCAAATTTATAAACTTCTTTCCCATTCATTTCAATAGGGTTGAAAACTCCTTTTTGATGGCTGATTTCTTCTACTAATGGTAAATGGGAAGAGGTTTTCCGTAGGTTGAGGCAATCACCTCTGCTTCCATCAGATTTCATTTTGAATCCCAAAATGCCTTCTTTGCCTGAATTTGATGCTTCTAGGGCAATTGCTCCTGCTCCATCACCAAACAATACGCAAGTTCTACGATCATCCCAGTCAACCCAACTACTGAGTTGGTCGGCCCCTATGACAAGAGCACGGCGCATCGCACCGGTTCTCAAAAATTGAGAGGCAGTAATGACAGCAAATAAAAATCCGCTACAAGCTGCTGTGAGATCAAATGCGGCAGCTCTTTTGGCGCCTATTTGGGCCTGAATTTGTGGTGCAGATCCAAAGAGGTCATCAGGGGTTGATGTTGCTAAAAGAATTAAATCAACACTTTCTGGATCCCAACCAGCCATTTCCATTGCTGAGCAGCAGGCAATACTTCCAAGGCTCGTCAGAGTTTCATCTTTGCTAATGATTCGTCGTGAAATTATTCCAGTTCTACTACGTATCCATGAGTCATTAGTTTCGACTCTTTGGCTTAATTGCTTGTTCTCAAGAGCTTGTGATGGCAATGCACTGCCACATCCAACAAGAGCTATTTTTGAAAGGTTTGGCAACGTTCCTACCAAGGGGTTCCTTATCCCGGATGGCGTAAGTCAATCACACAGGCTCGACCTTCTTCTCTATAAGTTGCTTTATAGGAGTTTTTTGTAGCTCTGCTAAGTCTTCCATTACTCCATGACTGGCAGCTGAGTGAGCAAGACGAAGGGCGCTTACTACAGATAATGATTTGCTACTGCCATGTCCTATTACGCAAATGCCATTTACTCCAAGGAGGAGGGCACCACCATGTTCAGCATGATCTAGCCGTTTTTTAATGCGTTTCAGATTGCTACGGAGAAAAGCTGATCCAACTTTCCCTCGTCTCCCTCTAGGAAGCTCAGCTCGCAGGACATCTAAAAGGACGCTTCCCACTGATTCAAGGAATTTCAAAAGAACATTTCCTGTGAATCCGTCACAAACAACAACGTCGAAGTTGCCAGAAAGTACATCTCTTCCTTCACAGTTCCCGGCAAAGTTCAGCCTAGTTTCGTTGCTCAGTAATTCATGGGTTCGAATTGCTAGATCATTACCTTTGCATTCTTCTTCTCCGATATTTAGTAAGCCAATACGGGGTGTTTTGGTTTGCAGTACATCCCTAGAGTAAATACTCCCTAATAGTGCAAATTGGTGAAGATATGTAGGCCTGCAATCCATATTCGCGCCAACATCAAGAACTAAAACAGGTTGACCAGGATCTTTAGTAGGAAATAAAGCCCCTATTGCTGGCCTGTCTATTCCAGCAAGTCTTCCCAATCGGAAGATGGCCGAGGCCATTAATGCTCCAGAGTTGCCGGCAGAGTACATAGCAGTTGCTTTTCCTTGTTTAACAAGGTCCATCGCAAGATTGATGCTTGCATCTTTTTTTCTACGAACTGCTGTTGCCTCTTCGTTCATTTCTATAGATGGACCACTTGGAACAATTTCCAATTCATTTGATTGAATTGCTTCATTTAGGAGCTCTGTTAAATCTATTTGTTTGGCAGCTTTGAAGACTTTTTCTTGTTCGCCTACAAATTTGATACGGATGGGAAGCCGTTGAATAGCCTCAAGACAACCTTCAAGGATTGGCCCAGGAGCATTGTCTCCACCCATCCCATCAACTGCTACCCAGAGGCGATCCTTGCTGTCAATTTTTTTGGGTTCTGAATTGCTATCTCCGCCCTGCAGCCTTCTTAATGGGTCAAATACAAGGGGCTGAAGCATGCTTCCAGCCATTGAGCCTGCGTTTGATACAACTGTTCCTGCGCTAGAGACAACTGTTCCTGCAACATTGGTTGCTGCAGAAGCAGAAGTTGTGGCTGTATCAACGAGTGTGGTTACAGCTGCATTCCTCCTATACCAAATAACAAGCCGCCTTATAGCTCTTGGGCGGCTTGTCTTGGTTTTCGGCTCAGAGGCCGGGTTTGTATCAGGGTCCTTCGGAAGCAACGGAATCGACAATGCGCTGGAATAAGTAGCCTGTGCCTCTGGCTGTGAGAATTAGTTCGGGATTGGCAGGATCATCTTCAAGCTTTGAACGTAGTCTAGAAATATGCACATCAACAACGCGTGTATCCACATGTCTTTCTGGCGTATAGCCCCATACTTCTTTAAGGATTTCACCTCGACTAAAAGGTTCTCCTGAACGACTTACAAGTAGTTCTAGAAGGCTGAACTCCATTCCGGTAAGGCGAATTCTTTCATCATTCCTAAAGACCTGCCTTTTATTTGTATCGATTTTCAGATTTGTTACTTGGATAACACCTGAATTGGGAATACCAGCGATTCCTTCTTTGTCGACTCTTCTTAAGACACATCTGATTCTTGCTTCTAGTTCTTTTGGGCTAAATGGTTTGACTACGTAATCGTCCGCTCCAAGTTCAAGACCAGTAATCCTGTCAGCGACATCACCCAGAGCCGTGAGCATGACGATAGGGACATCTGAATCTTTTCTTAATTCTTGACATACTCCATAGCCATCTAGTTTGGGCATCATCACGTCTAAAACAACAAGATCTGGTTCGTTTTTACGAAATAGATCAAGTGCTTCCTTTCCGTCGCATGCTGTAACTACTTGGTAACCGATCATCGACAGACGAGTTTCCAGAATTCTTCGAATGCTGGCTTCATCGTCGACTACGAGAATAGTTTCTTTTGATGGACTTGAGACCGTCAAAACTTTCTTTGGCGTGACAAGAATTGGATCCTAGATAAGAGCCCTACAAAAAATCGTGGGGCTCCACACTCTCCAACTTTAACTTTCTTTATAAATTTAACGTGGTACGAGCTAGTAATTCTTTTGTTTGCACGAACTGTGGAGCTCAGACTAAGCAGTTCTTTGGCCGATGCTCTAGTTGCGGAGAATGGAACACCTTGGTTGAGCAAGTCATAGAAGCCAAAGATCTTCGAAGGCGACGAGAAGGGGTTGATTTATCAAAGGAACCTTCGAATTTGCGTTCTAGGCCAATGGGTGGAGTAGGTCAGCAGCTAATTGAAAGATTGCCAAGTGGCTTTCAAGAATTTGATCGGGTTTTAGGGAGTGGCTTGGTACCTGGCTCATTGGTCTTGGTTGGTGGAGATCCAGGTATTGGAAAGAGCACACTTTTGTTACAGAGTGCCACTGCAATGGCTTCTCAAAGGTCCATTCTTTACGTAAGTGCAGAAGAGTCGGCGGAGCAAGTGAAGCTTCGTTGGAGCCGAATAGAGGGAGCAGATACAAATTTAAATTTATTGGCAGAAACTGATTTGGAGGTTGTTTTACAAGAACTCGAATCTTTAAGGCCTGAAGTCGCAATTATTGACAGTATTCAGGCTTTACATGATTCGGAATTAACCAGTTCTCCTGGTTCTGTCGCGCAGGTTCGGGAATGTGCAGCTGCATTGCAACGTGTCGCCAAGAAATATGGAATTGCTTTACTGCTTGTTGGGCATGTAACAAAAGAAGGGATGCTCGCAGGTCCAAAGGTGCTTGAGCATTTAGTTGATGCTGTTTTAACTTTTGAGGGAGATAGATTTGCTAGTCATAGGCTTCTCCGAGCAGTCAAAAATCGTTTTGGTGCAACTCATGAGCTTGGTGTTTTTGAGATGCAGGCGAGTGGGCTTGTTGAGGTTAATAATCCAAGTGAATTATTTTTTAGTGGTTCTTCAGCTGCAGGTATTTCGACGATAGTTGCTTGTGAAGGTACACGATCTCTATTAGTTGATTTGCAGGCTTTAATTAGTCCAACTAGTTATGCCAGTCCACGACGATCTGCTACAGGATTAGGAACTAATCGGTTGCACCAGATTTTGGCAGTCTTGGAAAAACATATTTCTCTTCCACTGTCTCGTTATGACTGTTATTTGGCTGTTGCTGGAGGCCTGGAAGTTGAAGAACCTGCGGCAGATTTGGGTGTTGCTGCAGCTGTTGTATCTAGCTTCAAAGATTTACCAATCCCTAAAGGAACAGTGTTTATCGGTGAGTTGGGGTTAGGGGGACAATTAAGGCCTGTAGGCCAGTTATCGCAAAGGGTTCAGGAAGCAGAGAGATTAGGTTTTGTTAGGGCTATTGTGCCTAGTGGGAGTGGGACCAATTCTATTGAGATTTCCAATAAAATGGAGATTATTGAGGCAGATAATATCGCCGAAGTGATGGTTATTACAGCTCAGGGATCTTTGACATAAATGCTCAATAAATCCTCTTTTTTGGATTAGAAATAAACATCTACATTGCTTCTTCCACTTGTCTTGAGCCAGTTTTCAATATCTAGATAGCCTCCTGGATAGAGCCGTACTGCTTTAGTCCAAGCTTCCGCTGCTTGGTCATACCAACTATCCGATTCATCTTTATTTCCTGCTTGCTCGGCAAGTCTGCCTCTTTTTTCGTAAATTAAACCCATATTTTTCAAGCATGATGGTTGCTTAGGGTTCTGTTCAAGTGCTTTTTGATAAGTCTCGAGGGCTCGCTCCTCTTCTCCATTGCTCATATAGATAATTGCCATGTTTTTAAGAGTTTCGCCTCTGTCAACTGCATTCTCTTCAAGCTTCAAGCTTTCTTCATAGCATTCAAGAGCTTCTGAATAGTCTCCACAGTCTTGTGCTGAAAGTCCTTCTCGATAGTAGATATATGCTTTTTTTTCTTGTTCGTTGATTGGCATCACTTTCACAATCAGCTCTGCCATAACTGTGAAAGCTTTGTCGATGAAATTGTCTTTCTTTTGACTTAGTGGCACGGTGGGTCTTGAAAAAATATCATTGGTACATATCCTGCCTGAAATCAGAGGATTTTTCTCCTGTTGATGGTCTATTTAGGTTTTTCTTGATTGAATTAATTGAGCGGTAGCCCTAGGGATTTATTAACCTGCATTTATTAACCTCAAACTGGTGAGCTTTCCTGTGAGTCAGGCAGATCCTGAAACTCTGTTGCTTGATGTAGAGGGCATGAAATGTGGCGGATGTGTTCGGGCTGTAGAAACGATTTTGCTTGAACAAAAGGGAGTAGCGAGTGCAAGTGTCAATTTGGTTTCACGAACTGTGTATTTGGACATGGAGGACCCTAATCATCATCTTGACGGTGTTCTCAAAGCATTAGCTCTGAAGGGTTTCCCATCTCGTGTAAGGAATACCAATCCATTAGAAGCTTTGCAAATTGCTGAAAGGGATTCATTTGTTGATTTTTTTACTGAATGGCGGAAGTTAATTGTTGCGCTTTTGTTATTACTACTTTCAGTTCTGGGCCATCTAGCTGAAGGAGGACATCTAGATCTGCCTTACTTGGGTGCTTTGCCTTTTCATGCTTTTTTGGCGACAGTTGCTTTGTTAGGTCCAGGGCGCTCAATACTTCGTTGTGGTGCAGTTGCGGCATTCAGTGGGACCCCAACCATGGACAGCTTGGTTGGCTTAGGTGTTTCGAGTGCATATATAGCGAGTTTGGTTGCATTGATATGGCCAGGTGTTGGTTGGCCTTGCTTTTTTAATGAGCCAGTGATGCTTCTTGGCTTTGTTCTGTTAGGACGATTTATGGAAGAGAGGGCCAGATTTAGGACAGGTAGAGCACTTAAGCAATTAGCTCAATTACAGCCTGATACTGCGAGACTGGTTTTAGGGAATGATCTAATTCGTGAGGTTCGCGTGGGCTCCTTGAGAAAAGGTGAGCGCGTGCAACTTTTAGCAGGTGACCGTGTTCCAGTTGATGGCGTAGTTGTTGAGGGATTTTCCGCTGTTGATGTTTCTAGTCTGACTGGAGAAACGTTGCCATTAGAGGCTTCACCTGGTACGGAACTTTCTTCAGGCAGCCTCAATCTTGAGGCGACTTTGGTTGTTGAGGTTAAAGAAGTTGGAGCAAAAACAGCTTTGGCGAGAATCATTGGATTAGTTGAGCAGGCTCAAGCAAGAAAAGCTCCAATACAAGGCTTGGCTGATCGAATTGCAGGACGTTTTTGTTATGGCGTTGTCATTTTGGCCTTATCAACATTCTTGTTTTGGTGGAAGCTTGGTGTTCGAATTTGGCCAAATGTTTTAAATGCTTCTGGGCAGGGTTTGATACATGGCAATCATTTGCACTCCCCTTTAGGGGTGTCAGCTCAGACCCCTTTAGGGTTGGCTTTGCAGCTTTCAATTGCTGTTCTTGTGGTTGCCTGTCCATGTGCATTGGGATTGGCAACACCAACTGTGATCACTGTGGCCTCTGGTCAAGCAGCACGCCGAGGATGGTTATTTCGAGGAGGGGATGTAATTGAATTAGCAGCTTCTTTGAGGCAGGTGGTTTTTGATAAGACAGGCACTTTGACTTTGGGCAGTCCATTGGTTTCTGCGGTTTTAAGGAATAAGAAACCAGCAAGGATGTTTCAACTTGCTTCTTCTATTGAGCAGTACAGCAGGCATCCCTTGGCACATGCAGTAATTCAAGAAGCACAAAATTACAAAATGCCTTCATTGATACCTGTTTCTACTACTACTTTTCCTGGCTCAGGGATATCCGGTCATATTCAAGGTCTAGAAGGAATAGTTCGAGTTGGCACACCAGAATGGATTAAGGCTGAAGGAGTGGAATGGAATGAGGAAATTCAGAATGATGTTCATCTGGCAGCAAGGAATGGACAATCTTTAGTTGCGGTTTCTTCAGCTAAAGAGCTTTTAGGGCTTATTGCTATTGACGACAAACTTCGTCCTGATGCCTCTATGGCTTTGGATCGTTTACGTAAGGAGGGATTTGATTTGACGATTCTTAGTGGGGATAGAAAGGAGGCAGTTTTAAATCTTGGTAAAAAGCTTGGTTTTACTACTGATCAGCTTGGTTGGAAGCTTTTACCTGAAACTAAATTAGAGCGTTTGCTCCTTTTGAAAGCAAATGGTCCTATCGCAATGGTTGGGGATGGAATTAATGATGCCCCTGCTCTTGCAGCAGCAGATTTGGGTATTGCGGTAGGGACAGGTACACAAATTGCACAGGAAACAGCTGATTTAGTACTTTTAGGAGATCGTTTAGAGGGCTTGCCAGATTCGTTGCTTTTGGCCAGGAGGGCTATGGGCAAGATCAGACAAAATCTTTTTTGGGCTTTTGGCTACAACTTGATTGCTTTGCCTATAGCGGCAGGATTGTTATTACCTGCTTATGGAATTTTGCTTTCTCCCCCTATTGCTGCTCTGTTGATGGCATTGAGTTCAATCACTGTTGTTGTAAATGCATTGACCTTGCGTGTTGCATGACGGGACGCCTACTTGTACTTGAAGGAATTGATGGTTGTGGCAAAACAACTCAAATGGATTTTTTGTCAGGATGGCTCCCTAATAGTGGTTTGATGCCAAAAAGGGCAAAGTTGTTTTTGACTAGAGAACCTGGTGGTACGGACTTAGGAGTTGCTTTACGAGATTTGTTACTGCATCCTCCTGGGGAAGTAGCACCAGAACCATTAGCCGAATTGTTAATGTATGCCGCTGATAGAGCGCAACATGTTTCTCAAAAGATTTTGCCTGCGATCAGTAATGGCGATTGGGTATTGAGTGATCGTTTTAGTGGATCAACTCTTGCTTATCAAGGATATGGTAGACAGTTAGATATAAAAATAATTGAGAGTCTCGAGCGGATAGCTACGCGTGAGTTGATACCTGATATAACAATATTACTGGATTTATCAGTGAAGAAAAGTTTACTTAGGCGAAAAACAATTGCTAATGATCGTATCGAGGCTGAGGGAGTTGAGTTTTTAGAAAGAGTGGCTAAAGGCTTCTTAGAAATTGCTGATAATCGTAATTGGATTCAGATAGATGCTGATCAGAGCTCTTCTGCTGTAAATCATGCTATTTCAAGTGAATTGAGTAAGTTTTTTTGCTAAATTAGCCTTGTAATGTCCATTTCATACTCTGAAAAGAATCTGTTTGCTGACTTAATTGGCCAACCATTAGCTGTTTCCATTTTGGAAGCTGCTATCGCAAAATCTTATGTAGCTCCAGCCTATCTTTTTGCTGGCCCTGAGGGCGTTGGCCGCAAATTAGCCGCACTTCGTTTTTTAGAAGGTGTTCTGAATTCAGGTAAGCATGAGGAAAGAACCCGTCGCCGCTTAGAAGGCTTGAATCATCCTGACTTGCTTTGGATAGAACCTACATACACCCACCAAGGACGTTTAGTTAATTCTTCAGCAGCAGCTGAAGAGGGGATAAATCGACGCTCTCCCCCTCAGATTCGACTAGAACAAATAAGATCAGTGAAAAAGTTTTTATCTCGCCAACCAGTTGAATCAAAAAGGGGGATGGTGGTTATTGAAGATGTTGAGGCTATGCCGGAGGCTTCATCAAATGCGTTGCTTAAGACATTAGAAGAGCCAGGTCATGGTTTATTGATTCTGTTGTCAAGTGCGCCGGATCGCTTGTTATCTACGATTTGTTCTCGATGCCAGAAAGTTATATTCAATAGACTGGATAACAATTCTCTTAGTCAGGTTTTTGACAGGATTGGAGATAAGCAAACAACCGTCAGATTGAATCAAGCAGATCAACAAGAATTACTAGCACTTTCAGGAGGTTCTCCAGGTGCTCTTGTTAGGCATATAAATATCTGGGAAAGTTTGCCAAAGGATTTATTGAATAGATTAAAGGGTTTCCCCCATACTCCCAAGGAGTCACTTTCTTTGGCTAAAGATTTGACGGAAACCTTAGATGGTGAGGAACAAATTTGGTTAATTGACTGGCTAGGGCAACATTTATGGTTAAAAAGATATGATGCAAAACCAGTCAAAAGATTAGCTAAACTTAGAAAACATCTTTTGAACTTTGTTCAGCCAAGGCTTGCTTGGGAGGTTGCTTTATTGCAGATTAATATTGATCTTTAACTAAGCAGATTCTCTTTCGCTTTGTCTTTCATTATTTTTTTTATCTCTTTCTTCTCTCGCTTTAGCTAAGACATCTTGCATCACTTCAATTTCTCCTCCTGTAGGTAGCTCAAGACAATAACCAGCACCATATACGGTTTTTATAAAGCGAGGTTTTCTTGGATCTGGCTCTAGCTTTGTTCTCAGATGGCGAACATGCACGCGGATCGTCTCTATGTCGTCATCAGGTTCATATCCCCAAACCTCTTTAAGTATTAAGGAGGGAGCAACTGTTTGGCCATGGCGCTGAAGAAGACAGTGGAGAAGTTCGAATTCTAGATGGGTAAGTCTTACTGCTCGATCAAACCAGATCGCTTCGAATCTCTCAGGAACAAGCGTCAAAGGACCATAGCTAAGGATTTCTTGTTGGCTGCTTGTTCCAATAGGCGCCTTATCTGTACGGCGAAGTAGAGCCTTGACTCTTACAGCAAGCTCCTCAAGGTCAAATGGTTTTGTGAGGTAATCATCTGCACCTGAATTAAATCCACTTACCTTGTCTTTAGTACCTCCTAATGCAGTAAGCATCAGAATTGGTATTCCTGCAGTGCGTTCGTCTCGCCTTAATCGTTGACAGATTGTTAGCCCATCAACATTAGGCAACATGAGATCTAAAAGAATGAGATCGGGGCTGTATTGGAGTGCAAGGGCCTGACCTTTTATTCCATCTTCAGCTTTCTGAACATCAAAACCACTGTGCTCTAAATGACCACTCACCAGGTCGCGCATGTCCTGGTCGTCTTCGATGAGCAGGATACAAGGCTTCATTGGATCTGCGTCTAGGAGTAATCCGTAATCAGCAAAATGCTGTTACGTGAGAAATTACACAATTATCTCAAGATTTGTGTTGCTTCGCAGGAGTGGTTCTTTTGTTGCCTGATCAGGGTTTTTTGCTGAGAATAACTGCAAGAACTAGCTTTTATACGGATTTTCCAGCCTTCTTTTCTGTGCTTGTCTTTAGAAAGTCTTCCGAATCTCTCTACGCTCTGTTGTGGAACTTCTTCGCCT
>QCGE01000010.1 GCA_003278195.1 Prochlorococcus sp. AG-363-P08 | reverse complement strand
GCGATTTGGGCATGTAATAGGATTTGTAATAACAAATCACCTAGTTCTTCAGCAAGATCAGCACTATTCCCATTTTTTATTGCATCTACAACTTCATATGCTTCTTCAAGGAGATAAGGTATTAGAGAATGATGAGTTTGCTCTAAATCCCAGGGACAGCCAATTTCTGGGTCTCTCAATGTTGCAACTACTTTTTCCAGCTTCGACATATTGTCAGTCTGATTTTGTTTGTCCCAACTGTTCATTTCAGATGCCTTTAGATAGGAGTTGCTTAGTGATTGCTTTTTTTAAATAATTCACTAGGGAGAGGGTCTCCATCTTGTATGAGATGAAGCCATGTGCTTGCTTCTAGCCCAAAAATTATCATTGAGAAAATAGCTTTGTGAGCTGAAAAGTTTGTAAATAATATTTTTATTCCATCTGAAGGGGTTGGTAGTCCTAAAGGATGAAGGATGGAGAGCCCAAGAAAGCCAATTGAACCTATGTAGAACAGTCGTATTGATGTGCCTATTAAAGGACCATGTGAGAACAGTGATCTATGCGGTATTAGCTTTCTATACGGCATCCATAACAAACTTAAAATTCCCCACCGTTTAGAAGCATTTGATTTGGTATCAAGGTCAGGTGAAAGCCATAGTCCACCTACAAGAAAGGAAATCAGACCTATCAGCCCATTTTCTATGCCAAGGAAAAGGGATATACAAAGCCCAAATGGCAAACATAAGAGTTTTGTGGCTTTGTCATGATTATTACCAGAAGTCATTACGAGAGCCCAGAAATAGTCCTTTGGGTATTCGGTAGTGCAGAATTGTGTAAATGGGCGATTAGCTCAGCGGTAGAGCGCCTGCCTTACAAGCAGGATGTCCCTGGTTCGAACCCTGGATCGCCCATTCATCTAATGAATAGGTTCTAGTGCTTAAGCATTTTCTGCGCCAGAAGGCCAAAAGGTCTCTGTAGCGTCTAATTGCTTATTATTTAAATCATTATTCTGTTAGAACTATGCAACGGGGGCAAGCTCTTACTGTCACCCCAAATGCTGTGGCTGAGTTGATCAGACAAGCTTCTTTTGCGGGTACGCCAGGTCTTATGCATATTGACTTGGTTGAGGATAGTTGTGCTTCAGGCTGGTTATATATTCGACTTCGCCCTGGTGACTGTGCTGGTATTCCAATAGCAAGGGCCGATGGTGTCACTATTTTTGCGCCTTCTAACCAGATCGGCTTGCTAAAAGGATTGTGTTTAAGTTATTACGGAGATCTTAGTGGTGGTGGCTTTCTTATTAATGCACCAGATGGTTATGAAAGTTCTTCTTGTGGCAGTGGCTTTAGAAGTTCTTTGAAGAATTAGATCGGCTTATACATTCTGACTAGTCCTTAAATTTTTAATCATTAACTTGCTTTATAATTATTCCTTGTCAAAATCATAGAAGATTTAATTTAAAATTTTTGGCTAATATTTATTTTTTAATCTTTTGTTTCGTCATTTTGATTTCTATAGTGGGATTTCGCTTCAATCAATTTGAAAAACTAAATGCTTATAAAAAGTCAAAAAGAATGATAAAGAAGTCGAGGAAATCATCAATGAGAAAAAAAAATAATTATCATAATAATTATTTCTCATAAGGTCCAAAATGAGTGCAACATTTAGCCCCCCAAAATGATCCTAAACTGATTGCTTTTTCAGGTTCCCAGCCCGCAGCTAATCCTGCAGTTACACCTGCTGCAAAACTATCACCACATCCATATGCATCTATGGGTTTCGAGTTTAACTTGTATGCTTTATAGCGACCTAATTGACCTGCATCACCACCCAAAGAACCTTCGGTTGCAATCTTGAGTTTAGGTGGAATTTTGAATAGGTGTTCAGGTGCTTTTTCGTCTGGATCTAAGCCACTCCCTATAAGTGCATCTAAACTAATATTTGATTCTTGTATGGTTTTTATTCCTATCCTAGGTGTTGCTGCTACTAATGGGACTGCTCGGCATTTTCTCAAGCCTTCAGCATCAACAGCTGTTACAAAAACACCATCATAATTAGTCAATTCCTCCCAAGGAAGTTCATCAGAGGCATGAGGCTGCAGTCGTTTTCCAATAACTGTTATTGATCTTTCTCCTTGTTTATCGACAATACTTATGGCTCTTCTTGTTGCTTCATTTCGCCAGGCAATACTTAAAGTTAATCCTAGATCTTTCAGTCTTGATAGTGATTTATTTCCATAGTAATCTTTGCCTAGCGAGGTAATTAAGTGAACCGGTTGTTTGGTTATTCTTGCTAGCTGAACAGCTACAACTGCAGCCCCACCAGCAGGCTCTTCAAAATATTTGTTAGCACGCCCTATTAACCCGGCTTTTGGCAATTCATCAACTGCCAGAAATGATACCCATTCTACATGACCGATTACAGCGAGCTTTAATTCTGGTAGTTGAGGCAATTCATGTGATTTCCAGAGTTTCATATGCTTGATTTGTTTAGAGAAGACTGTTTCTTTTTACTATGAAGATTTCTAGTTCATGAGTTAATATATTTTTAAATATACCATTGTTTCTGAGCTACGAACTTATGGGAGACTCAAGTGACTCCAAATTAACTGAGGACTTTCAAGACCCTCAATTGAATGATGTTCATTCAGATAAAACTAAATTGGAAACACCCCCAAAGTGGATTGATAACTATGGAGATGAAGTAGAGAATGTATTTGGCTTCTCTGAAAATGCTGAATTGGTTAACGGTAGATTGGCTATGTTTGGTTTTTTAATGCTTATTATAACGGAGCTAGTTTTCTCTGGTGAGCCAGTAACTCGTGCTTTATTTGGGTTTGGCTGATTCAGCTTTTCTTTAACGATTCTAATTAATATCTTTTTGCCTTTTCTAACCTTTGCTTAGCTTTTCTCGCCTCATTTGGCGTATTGTTTATTAAAAGATCAAATAAATATCTACTAGTTGCCACTGGAAGCAGGCTTATCCATAGTATCTTTCCAATATTTGTTTTAAGAGAGTTAATTTGCTTAGGTAAAGTTATTTTTAGATGGAAAGAAAATCTTGCATAGTTTATGACTCTTTTAATTAGTTCTAATGGTTTATATATAAGAAATTCCAAGTCGTTATTTATCGTATATAACCTAGCTAAATTTAACCCTTCAAGATTTATCATTGGATGAACTGGTCTTCTACAGAGTGAGGGGACATCTTGATAGTAGATTCTTAGTATCTTATTTGAAAATCTTGCTTTATGCGTTTTTGCGATTTCGCAGAATACTATGGATTCTGGTATTAGGGTATCTTTGAGAACTTCACTTTCTTCAAAGGGGAATTTTGTAAGAATATTTGTTTGAAAACATCTCCATTTCTCACTTCTATATTTTTTGGAGTAGTTAAATTTTCTGTAATCAATATCTATAGGAGATGTGTTAAAGGGTTTTCCAACTCTTTCGCCCTTTTCAGTTTCACATGCAAAGCATATTGCAAAATATTGTCCTTTTCTACTAGTCGGTATTTCATTCCAATGCTCATATGCTATTTCAAGTGCTTCTGGCTTTAATGCATCATCTGAATCTATTTCTGCAAAAAATTCTCCTTTTGCTATTTTGACACCTTGATTAAAGACAAAATGTTTTCCTGAATGTTCAATCCGAAAATATTTTATGGAAAAATCGGCGATTTCTTGCCATTCTTCGATTAGATCCTGAGTGTTATCTTCTGAGCCATCATCTCCAATAATCCATTCAAAATTTTTATATGTTTGTGAGCATAAACTTTCGAAAACCCTCGGTAGGGTATGGGCACGGTTATATGTTGCAGTAAATAATGTGAACTGATACTCAAATTCATGAGGCATATTTGAATTCATTTAATTTACTACCAAATTACACAATCATTTTTCGATTGCTTTCCGGAGAGTGAATAGCTTCATAGCGTAAGTAGATCAAGTGTTTCTTTTATACCTTTTGATATATCACCATTTACATCAAAGCCTTTTTGTTTGAACTTTATATCTAGCACTTCGTATGAAAGTTGATTCATGATTTTCGAATCTACAAATTCTATTTTTACATCAGGAATGACTTTTGTGATTTCTTGAGTTATTCTTTCGACAGAATAATTCCCAGTAAGTACATTGTAAATTTCACCATCAAAAATTGATTCTTCAAGAATTATTTTGAATGCACCCATTGCATCTGTAAGGTCCAGATATGGCCTTAGCTGATGATAAGCTGTTTTCCATACTGATAATGGCTGTCCTATACTTGCCTGCCAACAAAACTTATTGACAGCTGTATGAAATCTCATGCCGGGCGACTTTCCAAAAATAGTTCCAAATCTAAGTAAAATGGAATCTAACCCTTTAGAATTTAGATCTTGGATTAGTTTTTCTTCTTTTAATTTTGTTTCAGCATATGGACTTTGAGGTTTTAATTCTTCAGAAGTGCAGTTTTCGTCAATACTTTTTTCTGATGTACCATACACGCTTGTTGATGATAAATAGATGAGAGGAGTTTTCTTTTCCAAGCAATTCTTAGCAACCTTTTTTGTACATATGTAATTATTTTCTTCGATTTCGGAGGCAATTTCAAAACTTCCAGCAGCATTTGTGATCGCAGCTAAATGAAATACAGCATTTGCTCCATCAATTATTTCTGCTAGGTTAATTTTGCTCACATCAGCTTCTATAAAGAGGTATTTAGAAGTTTTTGGAAGATTGAATAGTGAGCAATACCTCTGGGCGGACATATTATCAATCATGATAATCTCAGATCCCGGGAACCAATTCGCAAGTTCTCTAATTAACCGTGAGCCAATATGGCCTAATGCACCTGTTACAACAAACTTCTTCATTGCTTCTTTCGAAAGTCTAGGAATTCTTCATAATCCCTAATATAGTCATTCTCTTCGTATTTTCTATCTGTAAGGACCATAAGGATACTGTTGTCAACAATATATTTTTGTCGACTCCAGATTGTTGATGGTATATATAGGCCAGATGTAGGTTTGTCAAGTATAAAATAATTTTTCTGCTCGCCATCATCACACGTCACTTCTATGGTTCCATTGAGGCAAATTAAGAACTGGTCGCAATCTATATGAGCGTGGTTTCCTCGGGTTTGATTACTTTTAATATTATATATATAAAATACTCTTTCAATTGCAAAAGGTACGTCATTATGGCTCTCTAGAAATGCTAAAGACCCGCTAGATGCGCTTATATTATTTATTTCTTGTATTTTTACTGACGATATATCTTGAAAACTTTTCACTAAAAGTACCTCCCTATTAATGAATGTATTAAATATGAGTATTTCAATCTTGACATGGTTTTTTATCTTTCAAGAAAAGAATGAATTGTATCTTCTATTCCATTGTCGATTTTCTTGAATGGCCTCCATCCCGTATCTTTTTCAAATTCTGAATAATCGGCAATAAAAGATCTTTTTTCAATAGCTAACAAGCCCTTTGGTTCATCAATACTTACAACTTCAACTACGTTTCCCGTCATTTCCTCTGCTTTTCTAGCAACCATATTAAAAGCTTCCACAAGACTAACACCCTGGCCAGAGCCAATCAGATAATGTTTTCCATTTACTTGATTCATCATTCTTCCTGCAGTCAGGAATGCCTCAACGACATCATCAATATAGATATAGTCACGTATAGCTTTTCCATCGCCATAAACGGTGATTTTTTCTCCTTTAATAGCACGGCTTATCATTTGATTTAAAATACCTCTATCAGGTGTACTAGATTCTGGGCCTGGGCCATATAGATTTGCGAGCCGCAGAGTTGTTCCTTTTGCTTTTCCTTGTCTTACAAAACCTTCAAGTAACTTTTCCGAGAGAAGTTTATGTAAATCATAAAATGTAATTGGTCTTTCAGGGTGACTTTCCTTGACTGGATAGGCATCAGGAATGCCTATTTCTGTTGCAGAACCTGCGAAAATGATGAATGGATCTTTGTCAAAGTCCTGACAGGCATCAAGCAAATGACACATAGGCAGAAAGTTTGAGATGCGATCGTAAGCAGGATCTTGTTCAGCCTTGTAGAAACTTGTTTGTGCAGCTAGATGCACAACTATATCTACATCTAGTAGATTTTCTTTCCAGGATTCAGCTCGACTTATGTCAGCCATGACATCAATACAACCTTTCTTTTTAGGGAGCTTACGACTTGATAATCTAATAATCTTTTTAGATATATTGGATAATTTTCCAACAATTGCATTGCCTAGATATCCAGAAGCTCCTGTGATAAGAATATTTTTATCTTCAAAAAATTGACATGCACTCACTTTTCTCCTCAAAAATTCATTATGCTGTTATTTTAATTGCTAACCCGAATTGTGCATGAACTGCTAATTTGAAGCAAAGCGCTAGTTTTAATTGATTATCCTTGATGGCTTTGAAAACTAGTTTATTTATACTATATAAGTTCCTTTAGTGGTCTGTGCTTCGAATCTTTTTCAGAAATTATAGGATTTTCAATAGGCCATTTAATTTGTAAATCTGGATCAGCCCAATTGATTCCATGATCATCCTGGGAATCATATTTTTCACTGACTTTGTAATGTAAGTCAGCCACTTCAGATAGCACACAGAAACCATGCGCAAATCCAAATGGCATATATATTTGTGTGGGGCCATCTTCGCTCAATTCCACACCAAACCATTGTCCAAATGTTTTTGACTCCTTTCTTATATCAACAACAACATCATAAATCTTTCCTCGAATGACAGTAAGTAATTGTGCTTGATTTCTTTTTTTTGTAAAGTGCATTCCTCGTAAAACATTTTTATATGATCGCGAATGATTGTCTTGTACAAATTCTTCTTTGATCCCATGCTGAGTATATCTTTCCTTTTGAAAGCATTCTTGAAAAAATCCCCGTGAATCATTATATTTATTTGGTTCCAGAATTATGATTCCCTCCAAGCTACATTCAATTGTTTTCATGGTTTAATAGGGTCAAGTTCTATGTATACAGCATACACTTTCTTCTAAAGACACTATTTAAGTTTTTTAATATAATCGGTTTAAGGTTACTCCGGCACTATTTCTCAAGATATATGGAATTGCTTGATCAATTGAGAAACCAACTCTATTTCCTCTATTGTTAGTCCAGGATATATTGGTAAAGAGATGATTTGCTTAGCAACTTGCTCAGTAACACTTAAATCTTTTGCAATTTTGACTTTGTTTTTATACGCTGGCTGCAAATGTATTGGCATTGGATAATGTATCCCTGCAAATACACTGTTTTCACGAAGGAAATCTAATAAATCTTTTTGGGCATTAGTTCTGATTACATATTGATGATATACATGTACATTGCCTTTTTGTGTGAACGGTAGCCTTAGAGATGTTTCTTTCAATAGATTGTCATAAATAAGAGCTATTTTCTGTCTCTCGGAATTATCTTCATCTAAGTATTTTAACTTTACTCTTAATATTGCTGCTTGAATCTCATCGAGACGAGAGTTTTTCCCTTTAACTTCACTGATAAATTTTTTCCTCCACCCATACTCTCTAATCTCTTTACATCTAGAGGCTAATTCAGAATCATTAGTAGTTATGATTCCTCCATCACCGATCGCAGATAAATTTTTGGTGGGATAACAACTAAAGCATCCTAACTTACCAAAACTTCCTAGCTTTTTTCCATTAAATAAACCTCCATGAGCTTGAGCACAATCTTCAATTAATTGGATATTTCTTTTATCACAAATTTCCTTGATAGTAGTAATATTTGCAGCTTGTCCATATAAATGGACAGCTACTACAGCTTTTGTCTTTTCGGATATTACATACTCTATTTGGGTTGGATTTAGCGTAAAAGTATCTTCTTCAATATCAACCAGCACAGGAGTTGCGCCTGTTGCCTCGATTGCAGCAATAGTTGCAACTGCGGTGTGGGAAACTGTTATCACTTCATCTCCTTTTCCTATATTTAGGGATCTAAGGGCAATTTCTATAGCATCAGTCCCATTGGCAACCCCTATGCCATATCTACAATCTACATAGTTAGCAAATTCATTTTCAAAGGATCTTACCTCTGTTCCTAAGATATAACATTTACTTCTTAAAACCTTAATAACTGCAGTCTCAATTTCATCTTGATACCTATGAAATTGCTTTAAGGGATTCGCGCAAACTATATTCACAGTATTCTTACATTAGGTACATGAGTAATCCATTTGCCACCTTTGGCCATAAAATCTTTTTCTTTCGCCATGATTTCCTCTGCATGATTCCATGCAAATAATATTGCGTAATCTGGTGGATTCTCTTTGAAAGTCTCATAAGGAACAACTGGAATGTGCACACCAGGTGTTAATTTACCCTGTTTAATAGGAGTGGTATCTGATATATATTCAATTAAATCAGGTCCAATATCACAATAATTTAGAATAGTTGTACTCTTGGAAGTCGCACCATAGCCAGCAATTCTTTTGTGTTGTGCTTTTAACTTCTTCAAAAGAGTAACTAACTCTCCTTTTGAATGTTCTACATTCTCTTTGAATTTGAGTACCGTTTCAATTTTGTCTAGCCCCTGTAAATTTTCTTTCTCTAGTAATTTAATTACTGATTCTTTTATTTTAAATACACCTTTCTTTGCTAGCACATATCTCATTGAGCCTCCATGTGTTGGTTGATGAATTACGTCTATTAATTCAAAGTCAAATTGTGAGAATAGGTTGTTTATAGATATTGCAGAGAAAAGGAATACATGCTCATCATATATTTGGTCGTAAGATACTTTTTCAATTACATCGCCAAGATAAGGATCTTCAAATGCAATTATTCCTTTGTCATTTAGAAGTATATTGATGCCTTCTACTACATCAACTATATTCGGTATATGGCACATAACATTTGCAGCTAAAAATGCATCTGCTTTTCCATCTTCTTCAACAATTTTATGAGCTAATTCAGCACTAAAGAATTCGGAGCATGTTCTAACCCCTTTCTCATTAGCAGCTTTAGCTACATTTTTCGAAGGTTCCACACCAAGATGTTTAATCTTTTTATCAGCAAAATTTTTCAACATTATTCCATCATTACATCCAAGTTCTACAACAAATGGATCTTTTGACTGAAGATATTCGGAGGCAATAATGGAATTCGCAAATTCTTTAAAATGCTCTGCCATTCTTATGGATGTACTTGAATAGAATGCATATTCTTCATGAAACATCTTTTCCGGTGTAGGTTGATCTATAAGTTGGAACATTTTGCTTTTCTCAGAAAAGCCTACTGCCATTTTATAAAAATATTCTCTGTCAAAATCTTTTGGCAAAAGGAAACCATTGCCCAAAGGCATATTTCCAAAATTCACTAATGAACTTAGAGCATCACCGGAAACTCTGCAAACGCTTTTCTCCATAAATCCTGATGATTGTAGATTGTTTGAGGTTAAAGTTGAGATTAATAGCCCCTAAAGTAGTTTCCAGATGACTCAGGACTATGTCCTTGCCTTCTTATTCTACCTCATACCCATCTTAGCTTATGGTACTCATACTATTCTTTGAACATGCTCCTTTATGTATATTTCTAGATCGAGATCAAAACTTTTTATCATATACATTACAAAAATAGTTAGATGTTCAATGAGGACTTTTCAATTATCAAGTCAGCCAGTGCAAAACTAGCTGTAAAAGCAGGTGATATTGCATTTAATATATGTGTACTGGATTCTCCATCTTCTAAAAGAAAGTCTTGTATCAGTTTGCCGCTCTTTCTATTAAATAATTGAGCTCTTATACCAACTTTTTCAGATGGAATTAAATCTCGATCTCTTAACTTTGGTACTAATTCTTGAGCTGATTTTAGAAATATCGGCTTTATTCCATTAAATGCCTGTTCTCTAGCATATCTACGAAATCCGTTTTTATTAGCCACCCATTGCCTGGCGATGTCACCCAAGAAACCTATTGCCATCATTGGTTCTATTTTTTCTAACCCCTTATAGTTTTCTCTACCCCAAGCAGGAATTGCAGTCGGTCCTAAACTAACTGTTCCATCAGGTGCAGGAGTTACATGTACTCCTAGGAATGGGACATTTAAATCAGGTACAGGGTATAAATTCGTTTTAAATTTAAAATTTGATTCTGGATTTAACTTCCAATATATCCCTTTGAAGGGCAAGATAATAAAATCTTTTCCTATTCCAAAATTGTGGGCCACTCTATCAGCTTGGCAACCAGCACAATTAAATAAGTGATTATAATCATATGTTTCAACAACATTACTATTAGCGCTATTTACTTCAATCATACTCACACTTCTAGCCTTAACATTAAATTCTAATACTTTCACACCTAAACGTATTTTGACACCACGTTTTTCTAGCAATCCAGCTAATTTTTGAATAACTTTTATAGGTTTGACAACACATGTGCCTGGACTCCATAAGGCTCGTCCGGTTGAGCTGAATCCATCTGGAACTAAGGATTTGAATTCATCATTATTTATTATGCTAACTACTGCTCCGTTTTGTTGACCTCTTTTCAGGAGTATATCCAGTCCTGGATCTAATTCTTTTGTTTGTGGAGTAATGACTTTTCCACATTTTAAGATCTCTATGTTTTGCTCTTGGCACCAATCTTTTAGTCTTTTTGCCCCGTCAACACAAACCCTTGCTTTCAATGTTGATGGCTCATAATAAACACCAGCATGTAGTACCCCACTATTTCTACCTGAACTGTGTTTACCTATTTGAAATTCTTTTTCAATAATTGTTATTGAGAGATTAGGGTTTTTCTCCAGTAATTGGTGCGCTAGTGAGAGTCCAACCATTCCGGCACCAATGATTAAAACATCTGACCCCTCATTTTTCATTCAGACGCAGAATTCACATTAACCCCGATTATATCAAAATGTAGAATTAGATCAATTATTATTTGAGTAATAAAACTAATTGGAATTATGTACCCTTCGCAAGGTCAATGCTATAGTTTTTCGAATTTATTATGTTGTATAATCTGCATTTATCTTGATATAATCTCTTGATAAATCACACCCCCACGATACTCCATAAATTTCCCCTTTCCCAATAGAAATATTTATTTCAACAGCACCTACTTTTTTATAACTCTTTCCCATTTTGCTAGCGATATAGTCGCTAGCTCTTTTCTTATTGAACTCTTTTGGTACACCACTCTCCATCATCTTATATGGCCCAATCCCAAGTGCAATTAAATTAGATTCTATTTTTATACCTGCTCTTCCTAGGGCCGCAATGATTCTTCCCCAGTTCGGGTCTTTCCCATGGATAGCTGTTTTTACAAGAGGTGAAGAACAAATTGTTCTAGCGATATGAATAGCTTCTTTCTCATTACTTGCACCTTTTACTTTTGTCTCAATGAGGCATGTAGCACCTTCTCCATCTCTAGCTATTGACCTTGCAAGATCCTGACTCACTAAAGTTAGACCTTCTTCTAAAAGTTCTAAATATTCTTTCTCTATAGGTTCGCCTGAAGTAAACGCTAATAATGTATCATTTGTACTTGTATCTCCATCTACGGTGATGGCGTTAAACGACCGGTCTACTATTCGTTTTATCATTGCTTTCCAAGCTTCAACAGAGACACCTACATCACAACTCAAAAAGGCGAGCATAGTTGCCATGTTTGGGTGAATCATTCCTGAACCTTTTGCCATGCCACCCACCCTGACCTTTCTGTTATTTATTGTTATTTCATAAGCTGACTGCTTATTGAAAGTGTCAGTAGTCATTATGGCATTTGCAGCATTATTGCCCCCTTCATCGCTAGTATTAGTGATCAATTTGCCTATATTATTTATGACGGTTTCTACAGGGATCGGCACACCAATTACACCAGTTGAACAGATTAAGACTTCTTCTTCTTTGAGCTTAAGGTGACTTGCTAATGCATCAGTAATTAGAAAGTTGTCAATCCTTCCTCTTTCTCCTGTACATGCATTTGCCTGACCAGAATTAATTAGCACGGCTCTTGCCCCGCCTTGAGTTATGGAAAGCCTCTTTTGACATAAGTCAATGCAGGGAGCCCTTACACTGGATTGTGTAAAAGTTGCAGTGCAAGTAGCATCACTAGGAGCTAATAAAAGTGCAAGGTCTCGATTATTAGACTCCTTTAATCCTGCTCTAATACCACCCGCTAAAAAACCGTTAGGGGCTGTTATTCCCCCTTCTATAGATTGCCATTTGCTTGCCAATGAATTGTTCACGACTTTTTAACAGAGGCCAATTTTTTGCTTTTCCTTCTTGATGAATCCTGAGCTCGTGAATTGCAATGAAATGCTTCGATGGCAAGGATATCAAAGGCGTATTGGCCTGACAGGGGGAATAGCCAGTGGGAAAAGCAGCGTTGGGAAGTTTTTGGCGGATACACGAGGTGTTCCAATTTTAGATGCAGATTTATATGCAAAACAAGCTTTGGCCCCTGAAACCTCCTTAACAAAAGTGGTCTTGGACCGCTATGGGACCGAAGTCTTGTCTGAGACTGAATGTACTCCAAATACTTTAGATCGATCTGCTCTTGCAAATATAATATTTTCTAATCGAAGAGAGAGGATATGGCTGGAGACACTTGTACATCCATTTGTGCGAAGATCCTTGGAAAAGGATTTAATCAAATATCAGACTTCCTCAGTCATTATATTAATGATACCTTTGTTATTTGAGGCTAACTTTTCTGAATTATGTAGTGAAATCTGGTTAGTTGCGTGCACATTTGATCAGCAATGCCAGAGATTAATTAAACGTGATGGTATTACATTGACTGAAGCAAGAATTCGTATCACCTCCCAATGGTCAATTGAAAGGAAGAGAATCTTTGCAGATATAGTTATTGATAATAGCGGCCCTTTAAATGATTGGATCTCTCAGGTTTCTTATCTTTTTTAGAAGAATTTAATCATTTAGCTTTTTGTTTAGGATTTGATTTGTAAGCTTTGGATCAGCTTTCCCACCTGTTTTTTTCATTAGTTGACCAATAAAAAATCCTTGTAATTTTTTCTTTCCAGCTTTATAGGCATTGACTTCATTTGGATTTGCTTTCAATATTTCTTCTATCATTTCTGCAATAGTTTCTGGATCACTAATCATTCCAAGCCCTTTTTCTTCCACAATTTCTTTGGGAGAGCCACCATTTTCAAGTAAGTCAGGCAAAATATCTTTTGCAATTTTTCCACTAATTTTTCCTTTATTTATCATTGCAATGATTTCTGCTAAAGCATCTGGTGTTAGAGGGAGATTTGCATAATTAATCCTATTAGAGTTTATATAAGCTGCAATATCACCTGTTATCCAATTTGCTGCCGCTTTTGCATCTGTGCCTTTAGCGATTACCTTTTCAAAGTAATCAGCCATCGGCTTTTCATCAGTAAGGACTCGGGCATCATATTGTGATAATCCTAAAACCTCAGAATATCTGTGACGTTTTTGTGCAGGAAGTTCTGGCAGTTCTAATTTCCATGTCTTCTCTTGTTCATCACTGAGTTCAATAGGACCTAAATCTGGATCAGGAAAGTAGCGGTAATCACTAGCTCCTTCTTTGGTTCGCATGCTTTTTGTTATCTGCTTATTTTCATCCCATAAGCGTGTTTCTTGAATGATTTTTTCATTTGTTTCGTATGCTTTAATTTGTCGTTGAATTTCATATTCACATGCTTTTTGTATTGCAGAGAATGAGTTCATATTTTTGATCTCTACTTTTGTTCCAAATGGTGCATCTGGCCCTTGACGTACGGAGATGTTTACATCGCATCTCAAGGAGCCTTCTTGCATGTTTCCATCCGATACTTCTAGGTAACGCATTATTCTCCGAATTTCAGATGCATATTCGGCTGCTTCTCTTCCACTTCGTAGGTCAGGTTTGCTGACGATTTCCGCCAGCGCTACACCTGCTCGGTTGTAGTCGACTAGCGAGTGACTGGATCCAGCTAAACGATCACTGCCTGCATGCACTAATTTCCCGGCATCTTCCTCCATGTGTAGTCGTTCAATTCCAATTGTTTTCAAGTAGGTCTCTTTCCCTTTCTCAGCGACCTCAACTTCAATCCAACCATCTTCTGCTATTGGCTTATCGAATTGAGATATTTGATAGTTTTTTGGAAGGTCAGGATAGAAGTATTGCTTTCTATCAAATTTGCTGTGCTTACTAATTTTTAGATTTAATGCCATAGCTGCTTTAACTGCATATTCGAGCACTTTTTGATTCATTACGGGTAATGTCCCTGGCAGACCACATACAACAGGGTCGATATGTGTGTTTGGGTCGTCACCAAAGGTGGTTGATGCGTTGCTAAAAATCTTGCTATTTGTACCTAGCTGGACATGAGTCTCCAGACCAATAACTGCTTCCCAGCTTCTGTTGGCAGATGTCATCACTTTTCTGATAGATATAGGAATCTTATGAAAGTTGTGCAATTTCGTGGTCAAATTGTTGACCTGAAACACAGCCATTCATTTTTTACTGATCGAGCTGTTTGGTGAAGCTAACAAATTCAGTGCTGATTATTGGGGGTGGGTTGATGGGTCTATCCCTTGCGCATCAGTTGGCTCGTAAAGGGATAACGGTGAATGTATTAAGTCGTAGCAGAACTGAAGCTGCTGGATTTGTGGCTGCTGGCATGCTTGCACCTCATGCTGAAGGCTTGACAGGTGATTTGTTGCGTTTAGGCCAACTGAGTTTGAATCGTATTCCTGAATGGGTATCCAGTATTGAATCTGATAGTGGCATTAGTTGTGGTTTACGTTTTTGTGGTGTTGTAGTTCCTTTTGAGACTTCTAATGAGCGGGATGCGTTTCCGACTGCTGCGTCGGGCCTTCCTTTAACTCGTGACGGACTTGATAGGGAAGTTCAAGGACTTGGGTTGCGTTGGAAGCACGGATTATTGTTTCCGCAAGATGGTCAAATTGATAATCGAAGGCGTTTAATGAGGGCATTAGAGAAAGCTTGTGTTGGGCTTGGTGTGCAGTTTCAGGAAGGGATTGAGGTTCTAGAACTAGTGCATGAGAGACAAGTATTTGCGGGTGTGAAAATTCGTTCTGCAGAAGGTCGGCTAGAGACAATTTGTAGTCAAAAAGCGGTGCTATGTGGGGGAGCTTGGAGTGGTCAGATCTTTAAGAAGTTACCAATGTTCCCCGTTAAAGGTCAGATGCTTTCATTACAAGGACCTAAGGATGCCTTGAATAGGATAATTTTTGGTCCTGGGATTTATCTAGTCCCTCGTGAAGATGGTTTGGTAGTTGTAGGAGCCACCAGCGAAAGGGAAGCGGCGTTTAGTCAAGGTTTAACGCCTGATGGACAAACTAGTTTGCAAGATGGCATTCGTGAGTTATTGCCTGCTGCATCTTTATGGCCACCTATGGAGCGATGGTGGGGTTTTAGGCCTTGTACACCTGATGCACTCCCAGTATTAGGCTCATCGTCAATTAGAGGACTTTGGCTAGCTACTGGTCATCACCGAAATGGTGTTTTGTTGGCTGCAATTACATCAAAGTTGTTAGCATCTTTAATTGTTTGTGAAGACTTACCTGATGAAGAAAAAAAACTAATTAAGGCTTTTAGCTTCAATCGTTTTGAAAGTTAAATTTTATTAGATTATTAATTGATTTAGACCACCTACTCTTTACCAGTAGGCGGTCTTGAAAAGATCATTTCAAACCCAACAGAGTTAATTTTCTACACGCCATATTTGATCAGTAGGTGTCCATTCGTTTAGTTCGGATGATTGGAACCAAAGCTGTATTTCAAATTCGGCAGTTTGTGGACTGTCAGAACCATGAATTACGTTTCTACCAATATTTATTGCTAGATCACCACGAATTGTTCCAGGCTCTGCTTCGACTGGTTTTGTTGATCCAATTATTTTTCGGGCACTAGAAATCACTTCATCTCCTTCCCAGACCATTGCAACAACGGGTCCACTGGTTATGAAATTGACTAAACCACCAAAAAAGGGACGATCTTTATGGACGCCATAGTGTTGTTCAGCTAGTGCTTTGCTGGGTATTAGTTGTTTGAGTGCAACTAGCTTAAAACCTTTGCGCTCAAAGCGATTTAGGATTTCTCCTATCAGCCCACGTTGAACACCGTCTGGTTTGATAGCAATAAAAGTCCTTTCCTTAGACATGATTTCGAAAAGATTAGAACCTGCACATCGTTATAGGCCATTAGCCCACTTGGCAAGTGCAAACATGGCAGATAGTCCATTCGTCTTTAGATTTCAATCAATGATTATGCAGTTCTCTGAATTGTGAGTGATCAATCTGCGAAGTCTGGGAAATTGCCTGTTGAGTCAGAGCTTAACCATCAGCCCTGGTCGGTTAACGATAGTTCCCAGTTATATGGTTTGGGCTTATGGGGAGAGCCCTATTTCTCGATTAACTCTCTTGGGCATATTTCTGTACATCCCAAGGGTGCCGATGGTGGGACTCTGGATTTAATGAATTTGGTTGAGGAAATGGAGTTTAGAAATTTGGGTTTGCCATTGTTGATTAGATTTGACGATATTCTTGAGGATCGCTTAGAGCGTTTACATTTAGCCTTTGATAAGGCTATTTCTCAATATAAGTATTCAGGAAATTTTCAGGCTGTATTCCCTGTCAAATGCAATCAGCAGCGTCATGTTGTCGAGGAGTTGGTTTCATGTGGTAGACGTTGGCATTTTGGACTTGAAGCTGGTAGCAAAGCGGAATTATTAATTGCTTTGTCTTTAATAGAGGATCCAGAAGCATTATTAATATGCAATGGTTATAAAGATCAACGCTATATCGAAACGGCAATTTTAGCGCGTCAGCTTGGTCGGCAACCAGTAGTAGTAATTGAACAGCCGGATGAAGTTGAACGCATTATCGTGGCTAGTCGTGAGTTGGGAGCGGCGCCTTTAATCGGAATTCGTGCGAAGCTTGCAAGTCGTAGTAGTGGTAGGTGGGGAAGGTCTGTTGGAGAAACTGCAAAATTTGGTCTATCGATCCCAGATATTTTTTCAACTGTAGAAGCTTTACGTAAGTCAGACCTTCTTAATGAATTACAAGTTCTTCATTTTCATATAGGCAGTCAAATTAATGATATTGCTGTTTTGAAGGATGCTTTACAAGAAGCTGGGCAAATTTATGTTGAGTTAAGTCGTCTTGGGGCTCCAATGGGCTACCTAGATGTAGGTGGTGGTCTGGGTATTGACTACGATGGGAGTCGTACAGCTACTTCTGCTTCTACTAATTATTCTTTGCAGAATTATGCAAATGACGTTGTCGCAACGGTTGGTGAGTGTTGTAACTCACATTCCATTAAGGCACCAATACTTATTAGTGAGAGTGGACGTGCAATAGCAAGTCATTTTTCTGTTCTTGTATTTAATGTGCTTGGTGTTGGTGCAGTTTCGACTGAAACTCCAGAGATTTCAAATGATGAGCCCCTTGTTGTTACGAATCTGCGAGAGACTTTGGAAAGAATAGAATTGTCCTCAAAGAGTGCGGTTATTGATAGTTCATTTTTGCAAGAGGCATGGAATGATTCTCTTAAATTTAAGGATGATGCTTTGACAGCATTTCGGTTGGGCTATTTGGGACTTGTTGAAAGGGCGAAAGCCGAGCAATTAACTTGGGCTTGTGCACGTGCATTGATTCAATGCCTACCAGATGACAAATCTATTTCTGAGGAATTGAAAGAGTTACGTTCTGTCTTAGCTAGTACCTATTATGCAAACTTTTCTATTTTCAGATCAGCTCCAGATACTTGGGCAATTGAACAATTATTTCCAGTTATGCCTATACACAGATTGAATGAAGAGCCTACGCAATTAGGTCGTTTTGCAGACTTGACTTGTGATTCGGATGGAAAGCTTGAGAGATTCATTAATCATGGGGAAGTAAAACCTCTTCTAGAACTCCATCCTCTCAATGATGGAGAGGAATACATCATTGGTATGTTTTTAGGGGGAGCTTATCAAGAGGTGATGGGAAATTTACACAATCTGTTTGGCTCAACTAATTCAGTTCATATACGTATGACGAACACTAAAAACTATCAAGTTGATCATGTTGTGCGAGCTAATAATAATTCTGAAGTACTTGAAGCAATGGAGCATGATCCTGAGCAGTTACTGGAAAGATTACGTATAGCTAGTGAGACGGCTATACAGCGTGGATCATTGAAGATAAAAGGAGCTCGTTTGTTGATGGATCATATAGAGGCAAGTTTGCGTCAAAGCACTTATTTAAATTGTTAAAAGCTCGGCTTCTTTATTTGAGTTCAGTTTGGAGCTTTTGGGTGGCGATATCTAATGCTTGATCTAACGCTTTACCATTACGTCCACCTGCTTGGGCCAAGTTGGGGCGCCCACCGCCACCACCATCGCATAGTTTTGCAATGTCTCCAATGAATTTTCCGGCTTGTAGGCCTGTGGTTATCAAATCTTTCCCAAAAGCTGCTACTAAAATCACTTTTGTTTGATCGTTAGGCTTAGGAAGTCCTCCTAGAATGACCGCGGATTTATCACCCAATTTTTGCCTGACTTTTTCGGCAGCTTTTTGAAGAGCCGAGCCATCAATCCCATCTATTCGTTTAGTGAGTAGTGTTCCGTTAGTAAAGATAGTTGCTTCATTAGCTATCCCTATGACTTTTGTAAGTGCGAGTTCTTCTTGTGTGGCTTCTAGAGTCTTACTAAGATTTTTAAGCTCGGTTTGTAGAACTTCAACCCTTTCACAGATTTCATTGGGTTGTGCTTTAAATCTTGCACTGAGACTTTTTACCACGTCATCTCTTTCATTTAAAAATTCTAAAATAGCTGGACCAGCCACCGCTTCTATTCTTCGAATCCCAGCTGATATACCACTTTCGCTGATGATTTTGAAAACCCCTATTTCAGAAGTGTTTTTGACATGAGTTCCACCGCATAACTCCATAGAGACACCCGGTACGTCGACAACCCGAACCGTGTCGCTATACTTTTCGCCAAACATCGCTATAGCACCAATTGATTTTGCTTTTTCCAGGGTCATGTTTTGTGTCTCAAGAGGGTGCGACTCTGTTATCCAATTGTTGATTAAATCTTCTATACTTTTTAATTCTTTGGAACTAATTACATGAGAACAGTTGAAGTCGAAACGCAGACGGTTGAAATCGACAAGTGAGCCTGCTTGATTGATATCTGGGTCAATAATCTTTTTGAGGGCTGCTTGTAAAAGGTGTGTAGCTGTATGGTGGACTTGAGCTCTTTGTCTTCGACCATTGTTAACTATAATTTGTACTGTATCGCCTACCTTCAGATCACCATTTTTAATATATCCGTGATGAATAAAGATATTTTGACTTCTCGTAACTGAATCAATTTCTACTAGCAAACTCGTATTCTGTTGGTTAATATGCGTTATAACTCCACTATCACCAACCTGACCACCACTTTCTCCATAAAAAGTTGTGTTATCAAGAATTATCTGTACTTGATCGCCAGATGAGCCACGATTTGTAGATCTTCCATTTACAACTAGCCCTTGTACTTGGCTGCTTTGCTCAAGGTTATTATACCCATTAAATAGAGTCTGTTTATGCCTTCTTGCTAATTCATCAATAGCATCTTGTAATGTGAGGTCTATATTTATTGCTGCATTCTTAGCTCTTTGGCGTTGTTTTTCCATTTCTTTTTTGAATCCTTCTAAATCAACAGATATTCCATTCTCTTCTGCAATTTCTTGGGTTAGTTCAAGGGGAAATCCATAAGTATCGTAAAGCTCAAAGGCTTTTTCACCACTAACTCTTTGAGGATTATTTTTTAGTATTTCAGATAATAATTTTTCTCCCCTTTCTAGGGTTTCTAAGAATTTTGATTCTTCTCTTTGTAATTCAGAGGATATAATTTTCCGTCGTTCATCTAATAAGGGATATGATGATTTCATTGTTTCTATGACTGTTTCCCCCAATGTCATTAGAAAAGGCTTTTTGATACCTAGTAGCTTTCCATGTCTGATAACCCTCCTTATTAATCGACGTAAAATATACCCACGACCAAGATTACTAGCTGTCACTCCATCACTGATTAGGAATGTAACCGCACGGCTATGGTCGCCAATAATTTTAAGAGATGTTTTTTTAATTTCGTCTATCTTTTGATAGTCAACTCCTGCAAGTGATGCAGCATTGAGGATGATCGGAAAGATTAGATCTGTTTCATAATTATTGGGAACTTTTTGCAGGATTTGTGCAATTCTCTCGAGCCCCATTCCTGTATCTATACTTTTATTGGCTAGTGTTGTGAGTTCTCCCGAGGCATCTCGGTTGTATTGCATGAAGACAAGGTTGTAGAACTCGATAAAGCGAGTGTCATCTTCAAGGTCAATATTTTCATCGCCTAGCTCAGGTGTGAAGTCGTAGTAAATCTCAGAGCAAGGGCCACAAGGACCTGTAGGTCCAGATGACCAAAAATTATCAGCTTCATCCATGCTAATAATTCGTTTTGGGTTGACTCCTACGACTTCTCGCCATATACACTCCGCTTCTTCATCTTCTCTGAAGACACTTATGACAAGATTCTCAGGCCTAAGGCCTAATACATTTGTGCTGAGTTCCCAAGCCCATTGAATTGCATCTTTTTTAAAGTAATCACCAAATGAGAAGTTTCCAAGCATTTCGAAGAAGGTTTGATGCCTGGCAGTTCGGCCAACATTTTCAATATCGTTAGTTCGGATGCATTTTTGTGTACTTGTAACTCTTGCGGCCGGGCGCTTTTTTTGCCCTAGAAAAATGCGCTTAAATGGCAGCATTCCTGCAATAGTTAAGAGGACTGTGGGATCCTCAGGAACCAGTGAGGCACTTGGAAAAACCTTATGACCCCGTTCTCTATAAAAATTCAAAAATGCACTACGAATTTCTGCTCCACTACGAGGAAGTGAAATTTCTTCATGTGGTTTTTGCTCAACAGTCATGGCTATATAAGCTAGCGAGAAAAGATCGCTAAGCCTTTCTCCGATACTTTGGTGAATTTATTGAAAATAAGATGTAACTGTTTTATGTGTACCTAAATATATAGAAGATCAAATTAGAGTTAATGACCAGATCTACAAAGTCCTGTCATAATTACTAGTGGGATTCCTTTGGGTGTGGTTGGCACTGTTCGGTAGCACACTCTTTGTTCTTGGGACCGAGCCCATGATTTCCGTCTCGCGGCTATGAGTCTGCTGCACGCCACTTGGCTTCCAGCTATTCGTAATCCGACCAGTTCAGGTCGGCCAGCTTTACTTGTGTGGGCTGATACTTGGAGGGTTGCTTCTCCTGCTGGTCCTGGTGCCACCCCAGCTTTGCATCCATTTACTTTGAGTTCTACGGAACTAAGAGCATGGTTAGCTGCAATGGATCTTCTTCCAGATGGAATTTTTGATGCCACGGCATGCTTGACCTTGCCTAGTCGATCTCTTGGTTTGCGTAGTTCTCAGAAAAAGATAAAACCCCAATCGGAAGAAACAGATGAGATCACACCTGTATGGACAGGTCTCCCATTGCAGGCTGGAGAACCAATTCCTAAAGAACCTGAATGGTGGCCTTGGCAAGTAGAGGGTCTTGCTATTGAACCAGCCTCAGCTACTAGTTGGTTATCCAAATTACCTCTTTCTGGTAATAATCCGGATTTAGCAGACGAATTGCGCTGGTGGAGTCATTTACAGCGTTGGGCTTTAAGCATTATTGCTAGAGGTAGATGGCTGCCACATGTTGAACTTAGTAGAGGAGAAGGATATCCACATCGGGCACGTTGGGTTCCTCTTTTGAATCGTGAGAATGATCGGAGGAGATTAGAGGATTTTGCTACAAGACTCCCACTAGTTGCTACTTGTGCACTTCCATGGAGGGAGCCAGCAGGAATAAGAAGTAACCGCACCACAAGGTTGCGTCCTGAAGCCATGCGAGCTGCCAACCCTGTTGCATCATGTAGACCTCGAAGTGGGAGGCTTCGTGTCGCAAATTTGCTAGAAGAGTTAGTTGACGCGCAACTTCGAAAGGGGTTTGAATCAAATGTAGAGGGTCTCGACCCATTGCTTCAAGTCTGGCAAGAAGCACTTGGATCAGATACAGGGGTTATTTCTTTAGATACTGAAGAAGTTGAGCGTTTAGCAGCTGCTAGTAATCATTGGAAAGAAGGAGTTGCTGGTTCAGTTGCACCAGCGAGAGCCTGTCTAGAACTTTTCACACCCCAAGAGGGAGAGGATCTTTGGGAGTTGCGATTTTCTTTGCAGGCTGAAGCTGATCCAACCTTAAAAGTTTCTTCTTCTATTGCTTGGGCTACTGGATCGAAGATTTTGCAATTAGGCGAAGTCCGTGTGGATCATCCTGGAGAGGTGCTTTTGGAAGGTTTAGGAAGAGCTTTAACTGTTTTTCCAACGCTTGAACGAGGACTTGAAACAGCCACTCCAGAATCAATGTATTTAACTCCAGCGGAGGCATTTGTCTTAGTGCGAACCGCTGCTGCACAGTTACGTGATGTAGGTGTAGGTGTTGAGTTACCAGCAAGTTTATCTGGGGGGTTAGCGAGTCGTTTAGGCCTTGCTATTCAGGCCGAACTGCCTGAAGCTTCTCGTGGTTTCACTCTGGGAGAAAATCTTGATTGGAAGTGGGAATTAATGATTGGCGGAGTGACGTTGCAATTAAAAGAACTTGAGCGTTTGGCAGGAAAAAGAAGTCCACTTGTTCTTCATCAAGGGGTGTGGATTGAATTACGTCCAAATGATTTAAAAAATGCTGAGCGGTTTTGCAGTTCTAATCCAGTAATGAGCTTGGACGACGCTTTACGCCTGACGGCTACCGAAGGTGACACCCTGATGAAATTGCCTGTTCATCGTTTTGATTCTGGACCAAGGCTTCAGGTGGTTTTAGAGCAATATCATCAACAAAAAGCCCCAGATGCACTTGCATCGCCTCCAGGATTTGTTGGTCAATTGAGGCCTTATCAGGAACGTGGTCTTGGATGGTTAGCTTTTTTGCATCGTTTTGATCAAGGTGCATGTCTTGCTGACGATATGGGGCTTGGAAAAACCATTCAATTACTTGCATTTTTGCAGCATCTTAAGGTTGAAAATGAATTGAAAAGACCTGTACTTTTAATTGCTCCAACGTCAGTTTTAACAAACTGGAAAAGAGAAGCTAATGCTTTTACTCCAGAGCTTCGTGTTTATGAGCATTATGGTCCTAGAAGACTATCGACTTCTAATGCTTTAAAGAAAGCTCTTCTAAATGAAGACATGGTTTTAACTAGTTATGGACTGATGCAAAGAGATATTGATTTGCTTGACATGATTGATTGGCAAGGGGTGATTATTGACGAAGCCCAGGCAATAAAGAATCCAAGTTCGAAGCAAAGTCAAGCAGTTCGAGATGTTGCACGTTCTGGAAAAAATAATCGTTTTCGTATTGCTTTGACCGGCACTCCTGTAGAAAATAGAGTTAGCGAGTTGTGGGCTCTTATGGATTTTTTAAATCCAAAAGTCCTAGGCCAGGAAGATTTTTTTCGCCAACGCTATCAAATTCCTGTTGAGCGTTATGGAGATATATCTTCCTTAAAAGACTTAAAAATACGGGTCAGTCCATTTATCTTGAGAAGATTGAAAACTGATAAGGCAATTATTTCAGACTTGCCCGAGAAGGTGGAATTGTCTGAATGGGTTGATTTGAGTAATGAGCAGCAGTCACTTTATAGATCTACAGTTGAAGACACATTGGATGCAATTGCGTGCTCACCTAGGGGACAACGACATGGAAAAATCTTGGGTCTTTTGACTCGATTGAAGCAGATTTGTAATCATCCTGCTCTAGCACTAAAAGAAAAAGATATTGATAAAGAATTTGTTCTTCGATCAGCAAAATTGCAGCGTTTAGAGGAAATTTTAGACGAAGTTATAGAAGCAGGAGATAGGGCATTATTATTTACACAATTTGCAGAATGGGGACATTTAATGAAATCATATTTTCAAAAGAAATGGAACTTTGAGGTCCCATTCTTATATGGAAGCACAGCCAAGAACAAAAGGCAGGCAATGATTGATCGATTTCAGGAAGATCCAAGAGGCCCACAAATATTTATTTTGTCTTTGAAAGCGGGCGGGGTTGGACTAAACTTAACGCGTGCAAGCCATGTTTTTCATGTTGACAGGTGGTGGAACCCTGCTGTTGAAAATCAAGCGACTGATCGTGCTTATAGGATTGGACAGGAAAATAGAGTTATGGTTCATAAGTTTATTACTAGTGGGTCTGTGGAAGAGAAAATCGATCGCATGATTCGAGAAAAGTCACGTTTAGCTGATGAAATAATTGGCTCAGGAGAAGATTGGCTTGCAGGATTAGGAGTTAATCAATTGCGTGAATTAGTTGCCTTAGAAGATAGCTGATAGAACGAATTATTATGACTTCCAACGCTCAACCAACTAATAGTTCAATTACTACTGCTCTAGGCCAGGAAGGTTTAGGTCAGCAGCCTTGGTGGGTAGAACAATGGATGGAATTAATAAATTCTTATCGTTTTAAGAAAAGATTAGAACGTGCATGGACCTATGCAAGAGAAGGAAATGTTACTTCAATTCGATTTGAAGGCCGTCGAGTCCATGCACGCGTACAAGGCACGGGCGAGGATCCTTATAAGGTGAAACTTTGGTTAGATGTTCTTACTGATGAAGATTGGGTTTATGTACTAGAAGCTTTAACACAAAAGGCTCGTTGGTCTGCACAGCTTTTAGCTGGCATAATGCCAGCCGATATCGAAAGGGCTTTTGCAGCTAGTGGTAAAAGATTATTCCCATTTAAATTACAGGAAGTAAGAAGTGAATGTAGTTGTCCCGATAAAGCCAATCCTTGTAAACATATAAGTGCAATCTATTATTTGATGGGAGATCGCTTTAGTGAAGATCCTTTTGTTCTGTTTCAGCTTCGTGGTAGAACACGTATAAAATTACTGGCTGATCTAGCGGATCAACGTAGGGAAGTTCTTGCGTCATTAATAAACGAAGACGAATGCAATCAAAACGTTGACAATAATCAAGATAATGCTCCAGCTCAACCCCATCCTGCAGTAGTGAATCCAAGTCTTTGGTGGCAATATGACTCCAGTTTGAGTTCGGATCTTGTTGTGATCACCCCGGCATTAGATGGGGATACAGGACTTGATTCTGTCGGCGAACTTCCATTGGCTGAGGAGCCTAAGTTTCCTGAATCTAGAAGGTTGTTCTTGGATCATTTACGACAGCAGGGACAAGCGTTAGCTCAAGAGGCAATGATGCAAGCAATGTCTACAGGTGGTTAACCCACCTTGGCTCACCTTGGAAAAGGTCAGGCTTGTAAGTTGCATCCTGACTTCTTATGAGCGAGCTTACGGAATTCCATTATTAGCTTGTCAAGCTTACGAGGACTTAAGTCTTAGTAGAGCTCAAGAGGTTTTTTCGATGCAAATACCTCTATTAGCTCATGATATTAGACTTGATCCTCTTATTACCTATGTAAATGCTAAAGGGCTATATCTATGGGCTCGAACATGGTCTGAAATGGTTGGTATGCCCTCTAAGATCACTGCTTCCGAGGATGATTATCAAGAACGTTTGCAAGCTTTGAACCATGCAAAGCACTTAGAATCAACTAAGGGATATACAGCAATTCGTGTAAATGCTAAAGGAAGAAAATTTTTTATTAAAAATGCTCGTATTTGGACGATTTGGAATAGTGAAGGTATGAATTGCGGGCAAGCAGCTTCATTTGCTACTTGGTGGCATATATAGGCAAAAATTCTTTCAAAATCTAACTTCTTAAAACTCATTTATCTTTGGATAAAGAACCAAATGATTTCATTTCCATAGCTAAATTACAGGAAGATTACTTGATCAAGAAAGGTAAATCTTCAGCTAAAAGTAAAGCAAAATAGTGATCAGTGTTCCAAAGTTGATCTAAATCTGATTTTCTTCGATTTAAATTTGATGCAACGTCGTAAGTTACTTGGTAGTGGTGCTGTGGCGCTTGGAGCAGCAGTTGGCGCCAGTGTTTTGAATTCCTGCACAATTCGTCGCCAGGAGTCAATTAGCAGTGTTTCGTTGCCTAATGTTAGGTGGCGAATGGCTACTAGTTGGCCCCATTCTTTAGATACAATTTATGGAGGGGCACTGACTATTTGCCAAAGAGTTTACGAGCTGAGTGGTGGGAGATTTTCGATTAAACCATATGCAGCTGGCGAGATTGTCCCAGGGTTAGAGGTTTTGGATGCCGTTCAGGCAGGCTCTGTTGAATGTGGTCATACAGCTAGTTATTACTACGATGGGAAAAACCCTGCCTTTGCTTTCGGTACTTCTGTCCCTTTTGGTTTGACAGCTCAACAGCAAAACTCATGGCTATATGAAGCAGGTGGCAATGATTTAATCAATCGTCTTTATTCAGATTTTGGCGTCATAAGTTTTCCAGCTGGGAATACAGGTGCTCAGATGGGTGGATGGTTTAAACGACAATTGGATGGCTTAAATTCACTTCAAGGCTTAAAAATGCGCATTCCTAGTCTTGGTGGCAAGGTGATGGCGGAGTTGGGAGTTAATGTTCAGGTATTACCTGGCGGTGAGATCTATTTAGCACTTGATCGAGGTGTCATTGATGCGGCTGAATTTACCGGACCATATGATGACGAAAAACTCGGTTTATTTCGAGCTGCTCAATTTTATTATTATCCAGGTTGGTGGGAGCCAGGACCAACACTTAGCAGTCTTGTGAATCAAAAAATTTGGACTAAGTTACCAAAAGAATATAAGGAGATTTTTACGACAGCTTGCTTTGAAGCAAACCTAACGATGTTAAGTAGATATGACAATTTAAATGGCTCTGCATTACAAAGACTTTTAAAGAGTGGAGCTAAAGTTGTTCCTTATAGTATTGATATTTTAGATGCTGCCCAGGATGCTTCTTTACAGCTTTTTTCTGATTTCTCGGTGAAAGATCAAGACTTTAAGAAGATCTTTTATCAATGGCAGCAGTTTCGAAAAGAGGTTTCTGCTTGGAACAGGATCAATGAGTTTTCTTTTGCTAGTTTTAGCTACAGCTGATGACTACAAGAAATAAGAGATCTTTGTTAGGCATAGCTGAATGTCTTGACGATATCGTTCAAGCATTTGCACATATTGCTCGATGGTCAGTTTTTGTAATGTTGATCTTAGGCTTATGGAATGTAGTTGGAAGATATTTTGGAGTATTGATTGGTCAAAACTTAAGCTCCAATGGTCTAATTGAAGGTCAATGGTACATGTTTGATATAGCATTTTTGCTTGGATTGTCTTGGACAATGCAACAACAAAAACACGTCCGTGTAGATGTGCTTCAAGGTCGCTGGGGAATACGCCGAAAGGCTCGATTGGAATTAATTGGGATACTCACATTGTTATTACCTTTTTCTTTAGGTGTAATGATCATTTCAATACATCCAGCATGGCATTCTTGGACTATTGGGGAACTTTCTCCTGATCCTGATGGTCTTCCTCGTTATTGGGTTAAGTCATTAATCCCATTGGGCTTTTTTTTACTAACTCTTCAAGGAATAGCAGAAGGACTTAGATCTTATGTAGTTATAAATGATCGATCATCATCAGTTGGAAAATTTCAAGAAAGTTCAATTTCGGAGAAGCCCCTTGATTGAGATTGATTTTCTTGGATATGTGATCAGCGTTGATCTGACATTGATTTTGGGACCAGGGATGTTTCTTGCTTTGTTAGTGGCACTTCTCAGTGGTTTTCCAGTTGCATTTTGCTTAGGAGGCATTGCGTTTTTATTTGCTTTCTTTGGGATTGTGTTGGGTGTGATTGATCCTTTATTCGTGACAGCTCTTCCTCAAAGAATAATGGGGATAATGAGTAATTTCACTTTGCTAGCAATACCGGCTTTTGTCTTTATGGGGGCAATGCTTGAGACATCAGGTATTGCAGAGCGATTACTTGAAAGTATGGGAAGACTTCTTGGGAGACTTCGTGGTGGTTTAGCTCTAGCTGTAGTAGTAGTTGGTTCTTTACTTGCAGCTACTACTGGTGTAGTGGCTGCAACGGTAACGACTATGGGCTTAATTTCATTGCCTGCAATGCTTCGAGCTGGTTATAACCGTTCTTTAGCAACAGGTGTTATCGCGGCTTCAGGAACCCTTGGTCAGATTATTCCTCCGAGCATTGTTTTAGTTGTACTTGGGGATCAATTGGGAATATCTGTAGGGGATCTTTTCCTCGGATCTCTTATACCTGGAGTCTTAATGGCAACGGTATTTGCTCTTTATGTAATTGTGATTACTACGATCAAACCTCAACTTGCTCCTCAACAGATTCCGGTAGACCTACGACCAAGTTCATTATTTAATTTGGTTGGGGTGATGCTTCCACCTTTAGGACTGATTTTCTTAGTATTAGGTAGCATTTTCTTTGGGATTGCTACGCCTACAGAGGCTGGCACATTAGGTGCTGTTGGGGCGATGATTTTGGCTGCTATCAACGGTGGCTTTGGTCGCAAGACCCTTGCACGTGTTTCTGATGAAACCTTGCGTACCACCTCAATGGTCATGGGAATCTTGCTGGGCTCAACAGCATTTAGTTTGGTTTTTCGTGGTGTTGGTGGTGATCAGCTTATTGCTGAACTGTTGTTAAACCTTCCTGGCGGCAAGATTGGTTTTATGACTGTGAGCATGTTCATTATTTTCTTATTGGGATTTTTTATTGATTTTTTTGAAATAGCATTCATTGTCGTACCTTTACTTTTACCTGCAGCACGAGAAATCTTAGGTCAGGAAGCTTTGCTTTGGCTTGGTGTGGTTATAGGTGCTAATTTGCAAACTTCCTTTCTTACCCCCCCCTTTGGTTTCGCTCTCTTTTATTTGCGAGGAGTAGCCCCAAAAGCAGTTACCACCAAGGAGATTTATTTAGGGGCTTTACCTTTTGTATTACTCCAGATAACTGTGCTGGTATTTATAATTTGCTTACCAGGTCTTGTAAATTGGTTGCCAAATCTCGCCCATTCTTGATTGTGGAGCGGCTCACTAGCGCTAATTGTCTTTTTTATCCATTGGGCCGAAGAAGCTTTTTGACCTTCTTATCTACATATTTCTTGTGCGATGACTAGCGACGAACCAAAGCTTTCTCTTCAATCGGAGAAAATAGGAACTGATACTACTGCTATTAGGTCTTTGGACTGGGATAGAAGTCGTTTTGATATTGAATTTGGTCTTCGCAATGGAACTACGTACAATAGTTTTTTGATTAGAGGTAATAAAACAGCTTTAATAGATACAAGTCATCTAAAGTTTAGGGAGATTTGGTTGGCTCTATTATGTAGTCATATTGATCCGACTGAGATTGATTATTTGATAGTTAGTCATACTGAACCAGACCATTCAGGGCTAATTGCAGATCTTTTGGAGTTGAATCCAAATATTGAAATTATTGGATCTAAGGTGGCCATTGAATTCTTAAAGAATCAAGTTCATCTATCTTTTCGATCAAGATCAGTAAAGACTGGGGAAATGCTGGATTTAGGTCTTAATAAAGCTAGTGGCAAGCATCATCAAGTTGAGTTTCTAAGTACACCTAATTTGCATTGGCCAGATACAATCTTCTCTTTTGATCACGCCACCTCGATACTTTATACATGCGATGCATTTGGGCTGCATTATTGCTCTGATGAGTTATTTGATAATGATGTGGAAGCAATTACCCCTGATTTTCGGTTCTATTACGATTGTTTGATGGGGCCTAATGCAAGAAGTGTGTTGCAGGCTTTAAAGCGAATAGATAAGTTGCCACAAATTAATATTATTGCTGTTGGACATGGCCCTTTATTGAGGCATCATCTTTCTTTGTGGATTAATAGTTATCGTGAATGGAGTAGTAAGCGTAGTAAAGGTGATAGTTATGCAGCTGTTTGTTATATCAGTCAGTATGGTTTTTGTGATCGGCTTAGTCAATCGATAGCGCATGGAGTTACTAAGACCGATGCTCAAGTGCAATTACTTGATCTTCGTGCTTCAGACCCCCAAGAATTAACGTCATTAATTTCTGAGGCGAAGGCAGTTGTGGTTCCCACTTGGCCTAGTCAACCTGATTCTGATTTGCAGAATTCTATTGGAACGCTACTTGCAGCATTAAGTCAAAAACAATTGGTTGCTGTATATGATGCATATAGCGGAAATGATGAGCCAATAGACTCTGTTGCAACTCAACTTCGTGGTTTAGGTCAAAAGGAGGCTTTTCTACCTCTTCGAGTACGACAAAAACCTGACTTAAATGTGTATCAACAATTTGAGGAAGCTGGTACTGATTTAGGCCAAATTCTAAATCGCAAGAAGAATATTGAGGTCATGAAAAGTCTCGATGGAGATTTAGATAAAGCTCTTGGTCGTCTTAGTGGAGGACTGTATGTGGTAACCGCTAGCCAGGAGAATCAGAATGGATTAAGGAGAAGTGCGATGGTTGCAAGCTGGGTTACGCAAGCTAGTTTTAATCCACCAGGTATTACGGTTGCAGTAGCTAAAGACAGAGCTATAGAAGCTTTCATGCAAGTAAAAGATCGCTTTGTGGTTAATGTTTTAAGGGAGGATAATTATCAGCCTTTACTTCGACATTTTCTTAAACGTTTTTCTCCTGGAGCAGATCGTTTTGAAGGAGTAAATGTGCTTGAGAATGTAGCTAGTGGAGGACCAGTATTGTCTGATGCCTTGGCTTTTATAAGCTGCCGTGTAGAAAAAAGGATGGAAAGTCCTGATCATTGGATTATTTATGCAGTCGTTGAACAGGGGAATTTGGCTGATGCAGAAGCCCGAACTGCTGTTCACCATCGTAAGGTTGGGAATCATTATTGATGACTTTTCCATTTTTTCAGAAGTCTAAGAAACCTAGAAGTTCACTAGAGATAGTGACTCTTGCAATAGAGCCAGGCTTGCTATGCCTCCGTTGCCTTAGCCCTCAGCGGTTGAGGTTTGAGCTTGAGTATGCATTAGAACGTGGGAGTACAGATAATAGCTTTTTATTTACTACCACTGACTCTGATCAAAAGACCGCAGTTCTAGTACATCCACCAGGTGGAATTTATGCAGACGTTTTTATGCAAGCCCTTTCGGAATCCTTGCCTCCGAATACATTGCTATCTTATGTAGTCGTAGGGCATGTTAATCCAAATAGAGTGGAGTTGCTTCGACAATTAGTAGAGAGGTATCCCTCTATTAAATTAGTAAGTTCGAATCCAGGGGCCAAATTACTAAATGAGCTTTGGTCACAGAGAAAACCAGTGGGTCCAGGTCAGAAAAAAAATACTAGTTCTTCTTTACCTCCCTTACCTTCAATAGAGGTTGTTAGACATGAGCAGAAGCTTCCCCTTTGTGGTGATTATCAATTGCGCTTATTGCCTGCGCCTACTCCAAGATGGCCGGGAGGACTCTTGGCTTTTGAGGAACGATTGGGAATGTTAATGAGTGATAAATTATTTGCTGCTCATATCTGTACAAATGATTGGGCTCAAGCTAATAGCACTAGTACAGAAGAAGAACGACGACACTTTTATGATTCTTTGATGGCTCCTATGGCTACTCAAGTTGAGACGATTATTGATCGTCTCGAGACTCTAGATATACGTACCATTGCCCCTGGACATGGACCTGCGATAGAAACCAGTTGGCGTTCATTATTAAGTAATTATCGACGTTGGGGTGAGGGGCACTATCAAGCCTCTCTTAAAGTTTTACTCCTTTTTGCAAGCGCATATGGAAATACAGCAGCTATTGCTGATGCCTTAGCTAGAGGGGTTAATAGGACGGGAGTACGTGTTGAAAGTCAAAATTGTGAATTCACGTCTCCAGATGAATTATTGAATGCGATACGTCAAGCTGATGCTTATCTCATTGGCTCACCAACTCTAGGTGGCCATGCGCCAACTCCAATTGTTTCTGCATTGGGAACCCTTCTTGCAGAAGGGAACCGCAATAATAAAGTTGGCGTATTTGGTAGTTATGGATGGAGTGGAGAGGCTTTAGATCTTCTTGAACGCAAGTTGCGTGATGGCGGCTTTACATTTGGGTTTGAGCCTATCAAAGTGAAATTTACGCCTGATTCCATGATGGTAAAAACACTTGAAGAAACAGGCACACTTTTTGCTAGAGATCTAATCAAACTTCATTCACGTAAACAAAGACGTGCATCTGGTGGCTTGAGTGAAAGTCGTAGTGATCCAGCAATTCTTGCTTTGGGAAGAGTAGTTGGCTCACTCAGCGTGCTTACTGCCCGAAAGGGCCATGGCGATGCAGCTTTAAGTAGTGCAATGATTGCTAGCTGGGTCAGTCAGGCGAGTTTTTCGCCTCCAGGCATAACAGTTGCTGTGGCGAAAGATCGGGCTGTAGAAGATTTACTTCATTGTGGTGATTTTTTTGCTTTGAACTTACTTGCTGAAGGTCGAGAGAAGAAGTTGATGAAGCAGTTTCTCCAACCATTTTCGGCCGGCGCTGATCGCTTTCAAGGATTAGAGCTAGACTTTTCTGAAAACGCACAACCTATTCTTCAGGATTCGATTGCTTGGCTAGAAGGCTGTGTTAAACACCGTATGGAATGTGGTGATCATTGGTTGATTTATGCAGAGGTAAGGAATGGCAAAGTCATTGATCCAGATGGTGTTACAGCCGTTCATCATCGAAAAACTGGCGCCAACTACTAAAACAAAATTTTTAAAAACTCTTTTCTCTTCCGACAAGCACTATTCTGATGACCCTAAAAAATGATCTTCTGGTTTTAACAGCAAGTAATGGTGAAAACCTAAAGCTGGCTCGTGGATTTGTTGAGCTTTCTACTGAACTTGGAGCAAATCCAAAGTTGGTTGATTTAACAAAGTTTGACTTGCCTTTGTATAACCCAAGGACACATGCATCTAATGGTATCCCACCTTTAGTCACTGAATTAAATAAATCGATTGCTTCAATACCGCGTTGGATTATTTGTTCTCCAGAATATAACGGTTCAATTCCTCCAGTTTTAACTAGTGCGATTGCGTGGTTGTCAGTACAGGGTGATGATTTCAGGAATCTATTTAATGGCCGCCCAATTGCAATGGCAAGTTTTTCAGGAGGTGGAGGTTTGGAAATGCTTTTATCTTTGCGTATCCAGTTAACTCACCTCGGCGCACAGGTGGTTGGACGGCAATTAATGTCTAGTTCGAAAAAACCTCCCGAAAACAAATCAATGAAGGATTTATTGATTCGCTTAATGCAAATGCAACCTCTTAAGCTTTGAGGTCAATTAGCCTGTTTTTTCAAAAATACTTTGTTTCTTTGATTTTTGATTGCTCTTTCTTCAACAAAAAAAGTTTTCCACCATATATGGTGTTGACTTGACTTGACAAATGTTTAGGGGAATTAGCTTTTTGCTTTGAACTCTTTACGAGATGTCTTGCAGGGGCTGATCTATTGAGGATTTGTTTGAGATCCATAATCTTTCTCACGTAGAAGCCGAAAAGTTTCTATATTTGGCTGGTACACTATATATTGTGTACCCAAATAGTTGAGACATGTTTTTTGTCTAATGGCATATCCACATGGACATGAAGCGGCTATTAGATATAGAGGTTTTTTATTGTTGCCTCAAATAAATGACACATGGCTTGTAAGACCTGAGCGTAGCCCAATGTCTTTTTTGGGATTTAGATCATCTGATAATTCTCTAGAGCAGGTCAAAAAAAGAATTGATTTTCTTCTTTATGAAGAAAGTGCTAATAGAAACGCTGCTTGAAAATTTAAGCTGCTTGCGGAGGGGGAGTTGGATTTTGGTTTGGTTGGAGCGGTAGAACCAGAGTGACCCATCTTTCTGGTCTTTCTGGTCTTTGTTTGTGTGGCCGTCTGATGCCAAATGGAACCCTTATAACATTCGTTCCATCCACATTTAGTGTTTGTCCTTGATGAAGAGTATCTTGAAGACCCCCATCTAGTACAGGAAGCTTTAGCCCAGCTTTGTCAAGAAGTTCGAGACTTCGTTTGTTTGATGAGTTCCTATCCATGATTCCCCCAGCGAACAATGCCGCTGCGCACCAGTATGGTTAAAACACTGGGTTACTCAGCGAAATTAAACCAAAAATTCGGTTTTCAGTGAAAATATATCTCGTTCAGTGGTTTTAGGCTAGGGGGAAGTGCTTTGTGCCGGATTTGTAAGTTCATCCATGGATGGGCAAGTGCAAATCAGGTTTCTATCTCCATAGGCGTTGTTGATTCTTGAAACTGCAGGCCAGAACTTGTTTTTGTATTGGTCTGTTAAGGGGAAAGCAGCTTCATGACGGGTATAAGGTCGATCCCAAACGTCAGAGGTAATTGTTTTGAGAGTATGAGGAGATTGTTTGAGAGGGTTATTTTCTGAATCAATTTCACCTAATTGGATATTTTTAGCCTCTTTATAAATAGCAATCATTGCATCGCAGAATCGATCTAATTCTTGGAGACTCTCACTTTCAGTCGGTTCAACCATGAGTGTTCCTGCTACAGGCCAACTTACTGTTGGAGCATGGAAACCATAATCCATTAGCCTTTTTGCTATGTCATCAACTTCAATGCCGGAAGTTTGTTTGAGATTTCGCAAATCCAATATGCATTCATGAGCTACTAGTCCATTAACACCTTTGAATAAGACTGGATAAAAAGGATCTAGCCTATGAGCAATGTAATTTGCCGATAAAAGTGCAATTGAACTTGCTTTCTTTAAACCTTCAAAACCCATCATTCTTAAATACATCCAACTAATAGGTAGTATTCCGGCACTTCCCCAGGGCGCTGATGATATAGCGCCAATTTCATTTACTCCACCACATTTGACTAATGGGTGACCAGGAAGAAATGGGATCAAATGTTTAGCTACTCCTATAGGTCCTATCCCTGGACCACCACCACCATGGGGAATACAAAATGTTTTATGTAAGTTCAGGTGGCATACATCTGCGCCATATTTTCCAGGTTTGCAAAGCCCTACTTGCGCATTTAAATTTGCACCATCTAGATATACTTGCCCACCATTTGAATGGACGATTTCACAAATTTTCTTGATTTCAGGTTCAAATACTCCATGAGTTGATGGATAGGTAACCATCAATGCCGCGAGATCAGAAGAATGTAGAGTTGCTTTATTTTTTAGATCTAAAATGTCGATATTTCCATTTGAGTCACAAGATATTGGTATTACTTTCATCCCGGCCATAACTGAGCTTGCAGGGTTAGTTCCATGTGCACTTGTTGGGATAAGACAGATATTTCTATTTACTTCTCCTCGTGATTTATGCCATGCTCGAATCACTAGTAGACCAGCAAATTCACCCTGAGATCCTGCGTTAGGCTGTAAGGATATACCATCAAAACCTGTTAAATCCCCTAGCCATATTTCTAGATCTTTAAAGAGTCTTTGATAACCCAATGATTGATTGCTTGGTGCAAAAGGATGAATTGATGCAAATTCATCCCAGCTCACAGGCATTAGCTCAGAGCTTGCATTTAGCTTCATTGTGCAACTTCCGAGTGGAATCATTCCATGAACTAAAGAAAAGTCTTTATTCACCAAGCTTTGTATATACCTTAAAAGTTCTGTTTCACTACGGTAATCGTTAAAAACACTCTGCTTCAACCAGGGTTTCTTTCTAATAGGTATTCCTGGAAGTAATTCTTTTGTTGAGCAATGAGACTTTGTAAGAATAGGTTTAGATTTTTTCTTTACAACAGAAATAATTTTGAGCAGTTTAAATATTTCCTCTTCATCGCTTAGCTCATCAATGGTAATCCCAAAGCCTTGACATGAATCTAGATCAGTACCTATAGGTAGTATTCTTAGGTTTATGTCATGCAAGTGAGCTGATTTGTGTATATCTTTAGCTTCAGGGCAGATTATATCAATAGAGTCGAAGCGAGTTATTTCTTCTAATTCATAGCCAAGTATTTTTAGTCCTTCTTCTAAGTTTTTACGTAAATAAGCAATTCTTTTCGCAATAGCTTTTAATCCATCAGGGCCATGATAAATAGCATAAAATGAAGCCATTACAGCTAGTAAAACTTGGGCTGTACAAATATTGCTTGTTGCCTTGTCTCGCCTAATATGCTGTTCCCTTGTTTGCAGTGCCAGCCGTAATGCTTCATTACCATCTTTGTCTACTGATTTACCTACAAGACGGCCAGGTATTTGTCTTTTGAAATCATTTTTAGTTGCAAAAAATGCAGCATGAGGTCCTCCAAAACCAATAGGTATTCCAAGCCGTTGAGTACTACCAATTGCAATATCTGCTCCAAGTTCGCCAATCGGATGCATTAGAACTTGAGTAAGTGGATCTATAGCAACCGTTACTAATGCATTAAATTTGTGAACTTTACGTATTAAATCTTTTGGATCCCAGAGCTTCCCATTTTTTCCAGGTAATTGAATAAGTAACCCAAAAATATCGTTATCTAAATCAATGATTTCTGGATTAACTATTTCTAGCTTTATTCCAAGTGGTTCAGAACGCGTTTTTAGTATTTCTACTGTTTGTGGAAGAGTTTCCTGATCTACTAGAAAACGATTGGCTTCTCTTTTTTTGCTAACAGCAAAACTAAGGCTCATTGCTTCAGCTGCTGCTGTTCCTTCATCCAATAAGGAGGCATTGGATATCGGTAAGCCTGTTAATTCACTAATCAGTGTTTGAAAGTTGAAAAGTGCTTCCAGTCTGCCTTGGGAAATCTCGGCCTGATACGGGGTATATGCTGTATACCAACTGGGATTTTCGAAGATTTGACGTTTAATTAAAGCTGGCGTAGCGGTTCCGTGATATCCAAGTCCAATGAGTGATCTTTTTAAGATATTTTTATCCGCTATGTTTCGCAGCTCATGCAAAGCTTTCTCCTCACTGCATCCTTTTGGAAGGCTGCTTTCTTGGTTTGGCAGGCTAAGAATGCCTGCTGGAATAACTGTTTTTACGAATTCTTCTAGCTCAGCATTTCCTAATGCATGGAGCATTTGCTGCCTGGCATTTGGATTTGGACCAAGATGCCTATCTATAAATGCATCGGATCCAATGCTTGAAGCCTCAAGGGGCTCTGGTTCAAGCACGGTCAATGGTTCTCAGGATTAGTGATCAGCTTATAAAAGCTTTGGATTGTCTGATACATAGAAATAGAATTTTTTTCGATTGATTAAGAACCTACTTTGTTGGAGTAGCTGTTTGAATCCATCAGCTCTTCAAGTTGGCTTGGATCACTAGGTTTCAAGAGCATTAACCAGCCTTTGCCATTAGGGTCATTTTGAAGTTCTTCTGGGTTTTCTAAGACAGCTTCATTACGCTCTAAAACTTCTCCTGAAATTGGTGCATACATGTCTTCAACTGCCTTTACCGATTCAACGGATCCAAAGCTTTTGCCTCGGGTGAGGTTGGTTCCAATTTCTGGTAGATCAACAAATACGATGTCGCCCAGTTGATCGACAGCAAACTCGCTGATGCCAACTCTTACTAAGTCTTGTTCGGGATTGGCATATTCATGACTATCAGCAAATCGGAATTTTTCAGGAAAAGTAAATGCCATTAAATGTAGGAGGGTCGATTTAAACTCGACCGAGTGAAGGGATTTCAATTAAACCTGATTTTACTAGTCCAATAAGTGCTTCTGTTAAAGCGATTTGTGTATGGGTGTGGTGAGTGCCTCCTTGAATGAAAATGTTATATGGACTTTTTAATGGAGCATCAGCTGATAATTCACTGGTGCTTCCATCAATGAAAGTTCCTCCTGCCATTAATAACTCATGTTGATATCCAGGCATTTCTCCTGGAATGGGATCTAGATATGACCCTATGGGGGAAGAAGTTTGAAATGCTTTGCAAACGATTTTTATGGCCTCTGGGCTTTTTAAACGGATTGCTTGAATGATGTCCCCACGGTGTTCACCTGGGTATGGTTTGACCCCAAATCCTAAAGAACTGAACACTTCGCAAGCGAGATCTGCTCCAATAAGTGCTTCTGTAACCATTTGGGGAGAAAGAAATAATCCTTGTAATACGAGACGATAAAGACCAAAACCTGATCCGCCTTCGTTTCCTATTCCTGGTGAAGTCAGTCGATAACAAGCTTGTTTGACCAGTTCTGCTTTCCCAGCGACATATCCACCAGTTGGGGTGATTGTCCCTCCAAGGTTTTTTATTAATGATCCCGCTATGAGATCAGCTCCGACTTCAGGAGGTTCTTTCTTTTCTACAAATTCTCCATAGCAATTATCAACAAAGCATACGCAATTCGGTTGCTCACTGTGTATTATTTTGCAAATTTCTTTGATTTTGTTGATTCCAATAGTTTGCCTCCAAGTATATCCACAACTACGTTGAATAAACACCATCTTAATGGGTTGCTTGAGCGCTTTTTCTAAAGAAGTTGTATTTATATCTCCATTATTATCTAAAGAGATTTCTTCATATATGACTCCAAATTCCTTTAATGATCCCTGCCCAACTCCTCTTATCCCAATTACTTCTTCTAAGGTATCATATGGTTTACCAGTGATACTGAGAAGTTTATCTCCAGGTCTAAGAATGCCAAATAAGGCACTACAAATTGCATGTGTTCCACTTACAAATTGTAAGCGAACAGCAGCTGTCTCAGCTCCTAGTACTTTTGCGAAAACTCTGTCTATGACTTCTCTACTTTGATCTCCATGACCGTAACCAGTGAGTGAAGAAAAATGTTGTACTCCAACTTTTTCTGAAGAGAATGCGTTTAAAACCTTTTGCAACTTAAAACCGACTTCTTTTGTCCTTTGGTTCCTTATGGATTGGATACGTTGATAAGCCAAAGAAACCTGTTCCTCAGCCCATTTGCGCATTATCTCTTCACTGGAAGTATTTGAAGAAAGTTGATCCACAAAACGAAAGAGGGGGTTAAGAGTTGCTTTAGATTCTTAGTGTTGCTTATCTGTATGTTCTGTTGCAGATACATACGGCAAGCTTTTTTCAACCTAGGTGTTTGTTTTGACCCAAAACACTTCTGTGTCTGCAAAGATTAGCCGTGAAAAGCTATTGAGAGAGGGGATAACTAGTCCTCGGACAAAGCTTCCTCCAAGTCAAAGGAAATTTAGAGCTGGAACAACTGGTTTTATGCTCTCCATGCATGTAGCGGCTTCTTTTGCTTTACTCCCAAAGTTTTGGAGCTGGCAAGCTCTTGTAGTGTTTTTAGTTCTTTATTGGGTTACGGTTTTAGGAGTAACCCTTGGCTTGCATCGTTTAGTCGCACATAGAAGTCTTGAGGTTCCAACTTGGTTGGAGAGATTATTGGTTTTGATGGGGTCACTTGCTTGTCAAAGTGGACCGATTGAATGGGTTGCCCTGCATAGACATCATCACAAGTTCTCTGATCAACCTAATGATCATCATGATGCGGGTAGAGGATTTTGGTGGAGTCACAGTGAGTGGATGTTGCATGAAATCCCTGCACTTCGTGTGAGTGATCGATTTGTTGGGGATCTTATGATTGATCCTTTTTATCGTTGGTTAGATCATTGGTTTTTGCTTCTGCAAATTCCTTTAGGTCTAACGCTTTATTGGTATGGCGAAATAATGCAAGTTAATGGTGGAGGTTTGGGACTTGTTTTGTGGGCCATACCTCTGCGTTTGGTGGCGGTATATCACGTCACTTGGCTGGTAAATTCTGCTACACATACATTTGGTTATAGAAATTTCGATTGCCCAGATCTTTCCCGCAATTGTTGGTGGGTCGCTTTTCTTACTTTTGGAGAAGGCTGGCATAACAATCATCATGCTTTTCCTATGAGTGCCCGACATGGACTGAGATGGTTTGAATTTGATATCACTTGGCAACACATTAAGTTTTTAAGACGTTTGGGATTGGCTCGTAAAGTTCGCCAGGCTAAATATATTCAAGGCACATCTTGACTCTTAATTTCTTCCGCTCTTAATCTTAAGCTTTTTAAGAAGTCATTGACTCCCTGTTTGCTATTACCGCTAAGTGCAATATGTGTGAAGTTTAAATCAAGTAACTCACCATCAAATTCTTCAGCAGAATAGTCTTTTATCCCAGCCATAACTTCCGCAAAGCGTTCTCTTCTTTGAGGTTTAGTTACTGGATATGCTTGCATCACTTGTTCACGGCAGTTTCGCCATGTTTTTCCACAACATAAGTAATCTGCTAGTGCAGCACTTAGCGCAATTGCCTCGTCATCTTCAATAAACCAATCGAAGCAAGAAGGTAATGGCGCTAAGCCAAGAAAAATTTCAAATAACTTGCCTGCTCCAAGTGGTTTTCCATCATCACCTTGTAATGGAGTTGCAGAATCTTCAAGAACTTTTAGTAGTTCGGGATGGATCTCTTGGAGCTTTGCTTTCAAAGGATCTATTCCCTTGGAAAGAACCGCATTTGCTTGTGAAAGTGCAAGAAAGACTTCTGGACCAGGTGAAGATAGCTTTCCGTTACGAAGATTGGAAATTTGAGAACTGTGGACTCTGCCTAGATCTAGACATTCTGCGAGTGCAGGTAGAACCTTATGAGACCAGCCATTTCTCTCATGCCATACATGTATGAGATGGGCCATTGCGCGCCGTCCATCTGACAGCTGATTTCGGAAGCCAGTAGTCAAGGAATCAGATTAAAGATCATCAGCATTTTCTTGATCCGGATCCTTATCGACTATGGTAGACGGAATTACGGCGGATCAAGTGGTTTTAAGTGACTTCGTAGCTCCTGCTCCCCAAAGCAATCCTATAGCTTCGCATAAGGCAATGGAATACTCAGCAAAATTGCAATTACCGCAAAAGCATGGCAATCATCATTTAAAGGAGCAAAAGCGTTGGGGCACGATCTTATTCATGATTGGCATTCATTCCTTAACCGTTTTAGCTCTTTTGCCTAGATTTTGGAGTTTGCAGGCAATAACTGCCTTGGTAATTCTCTATTGGCTTACTGCATGTTTAGGTGTCACGCTTGGTTATCACAGACTTCTTTCTCATAGAGCTTTTAAGGTTCCTAAATGGCTAGAGAGAGTGTTTGCGACTTGTGGAGCCTTGAGCTGTCAGCATGGCCCAATTGATTGGGTTGGATTGCATAGGCATCACCATACTTTTTCAGATACAGAGGCGGATCATCACAACAGTCATAAAGGTTTCTGGTGGAGTCATATGGGATGGATGTTTCAACCTATTCCTGCAATGAAAGCGGTTCCACGTCTTAGTGGAGATTTGAATAAGGATCCTTATTATCGATGGCTAAATAAAAACTTTCTGTTACTTCAAATCCCTTTAGGGGCAATACTTTTTTGGATCGGAAATACAACTGAAGTTGGAGGTTGGTCAATGGTTCTTTGGGGGATACCTCTGAGATTGGTTTTGGTATATCACGTTACATGGCTTGTGAATTCGGCTACGCATTGTTGGGGAACGGTTGCCTATGAGAGTGGAGATGGATCTAGAAATAATCCTTGGGTAGCAGCCCTAACCTTTGGTGAGGGTTGGCATAATAATCATCATGCTTTCCCTAATTCAGCCCTTCAAGGTCTTCAAAAAGGTCAGATAGATATCACTTGGCAACATATCCGCCTTTTGCGTTTTCTTGGTTTGGCTACCAGGATTAGGTTGCCTGCTAGGTATTAGGGTTAGGTCATAGTCAAACCAATCTTTTTCTTTGGGTAAAAACCATGGCTAAGCGAGTGCAAGTAGTTCTAAATGAAGATGTTTTCAGTCTTGGTAAGGATGGAGACTTGGTTGAAGTCGCTCCTGGATATGCTCGTAACTTCTTGTTCCCTTATGGCAAAGCTGTTCCTGTAACGCCAGCAGTAATGAAGCAGGTAGCTCATAGGCGAGCAAAGCAAGCCGAGCAAGAGGCAGAGTTAAAGCAGCAAGCTATTGATTTTCAGACTGCCCTCAAAACAATTGGAAGATTTACTGTTAAAAAGCAAGTTGGTGATGATGAGGTTTTATTTGGAACCGTGACTAATGGTGATGTAGCAGAAGCGATACAAGAAGCTACTAAGAAGGATATCGATCGAAGGGACATTACAGTTCCAGAAATTCATCGAACAGGTAAGTACAAGGTTCAGATAAAGCTCCATAAAGAGGTAACTGCTGAGATAAACCTTGAAGTTGTTAGTTACTGATTTTCAAAGGTGGCTGTCTCTCTTCAAGTTAGTTTCATGATCTTCTCAGTGGGTGTTTTATATGGTTAGTGCAAATTCCTCTAACAAACGAGCTAGATCTGAAGATGTAAAAAGTTCTGTTGGGAACAAACAAAATGCTTTAGAACCTAAATTTGAAGCTCCTTTAGATCTTGTTCCTCCACAGAACTTGGAGGCTGAGGAAGCTGTTATAGGAGGAATTCTTCTTGATCCTGATGTAATCAGTAGGGTGGCTGATTTGCTGCAGCCAGAGGCCTTTTACTTGACTGCTCATAGAGAGATTTATCGTACAGCTTTAATGCTTCACAGCCAGGGCAAGCCCACAGATTTAACTGCCATGACAGCTTGGTTGGCTGATACTGGATTTCTTGAAAAAGTTGGTGGAAGTAAAAGACTTATTGAATTAGTAGAGCGTGTTTCTTCTACAGCTTCTGTTGAGCAGGTTGCAAGGTTGGTAATGGATAAGTTCTTACGTCGACAGTTAATTAGATCAGGTAATGAAGTTGTTCAACTTGGTTTTGAACAGACTCTGCCCATGGATGAAGTCCTTGATAAAGCTGAGCAAAAAATATTTGCAATTAGTCAAGAAAAACCCTCTAAAGGGTTAACTCCAACTGCTGAAATTCTGACAACCACTTTTAATGAGATTGAAAGCAGATCCTTAGGTACATCTGTAGCAGGAATTCCGGTCAATTTTTATGATTTAGATGCTATGACACAGGGTTTGCAACGTAGTGATTTGATTATTGTTGCAGGACGACCGGCAATGGGAAAAACTTCAATTGTTTTAAATTTGGCCAAAAATGTAGCTCAATTACATAGTCTCCCGGTTTGTGTTTTTAGTTTGGAGATGAGTAAGGAACAGCTTACTTATCGACTTCTTTCTATGGAGGTTGGTATTGAAAGTGGAAGATTAAGAACGGGAAGATTGCAACAGGATGAATGGCCTTTGCTTGGACAAGGGATTAATACTCTTGGTCAATTACCCATATTCATAGATGATAAACCCAACTCTAGTGTTTTAGAAATGCGCTCTTTGTGTAGGCGTCTAATGGCAGAGCAGGGAAAAGAGTTGGGTATGATTGTTATTGACTATCTTCAGTTGATGGAGGGATCTACACCAGATAATCGAGTACAAGAATTATCTAGGATTACTAGGGGCCTCAAAGGTATGGCAAGAGAGTTAAAAGTACCTGTAGTTGCTTTGTCTCAGCTAAGTAGAGGAGTGGAGTCACGTACAAATAAGCGCCCAATGTTGGCGGACCTTCGCGAATCTGGCTCAATAGAGCAAGATGCAGATCTTGTCCTAATGATTTATAGAGATGAGTATTACAATCCCGAGACAACTGATAAAGGAATTACTGAAGTTATAGTTACTAAGCATAGAAATGGGCCGGTAGGAACTGTAAAACTTTTGTTTGAACCTCAATTTACTCGTTTTCGGAATTTAGCAGCTTAATGTTTTTATTAACTATAGGAAATTGACTATTATAATTACTACAAGATGACTGTTATGGATAAAATCGAAGATTTTGATGTGATTGTAGTTGGTGGAGGCCATGCTGGTTGTGAAGCTGCTATTACTTGTGCAAGACTTGGGTTGTCAACAGGTTTATTTACGCTTAATTTAGATCGAATTGCATGGCAGCCTTGTAACCCAGCTGTTGGTGGTCCTGCGAAGAGTCAATTGGTCCATGAAGTTGATGCTTTAGGAGGTGTAATTGGTCGTTTAGCAGATGCAAATGCTATACAAAAGAGGATTTTAAATTTAAGTCGAGGCCCTGCGGTATGGGCTCTTAGAGCACAGACCGATAAAAGGCGTTATTCCAGGCAAATGCTTGAGGTTCTGCAGAACATTCCTAACTTGTCTTTGCGTGAGGCAATGGTCGCTGGACTTGAAATAGATGGTGATAAAACTCCTGTGAAAGATTGGGATCCATCCCAAGGTCCTTTTGCTCAGGTTATTGGTGTTAAAACGTATTTTGGAAGTGTTTATGGGGCAAAGGCGGTAATCCTGACAACTGGCACTTTTTTGGACGGTCAAATATGGATAGGAAATCAGTCCATGTCTGCCGGTCGTGCAGGAGAACAAGCTGCTGAGGGATTGACGGATTCTTTGTTAACACTTGGCTTCAAAACCGAACGTCTTAAAACTGGTACTCCGCCAAGAGTAGATAGAAGAAGTATTGACCTTGATTGTTTGGAAGAACAGCCTAGTGATGCAGCTGATCGGTTTTTTTCATTTGATCCAAATAGCTGGTCGAGTGAAGAACAAATGAGCTGCTATTTAACACGTACGACTTCTCTTACACATAAAATGATCAAAGATAATTTACATTTAACCCCAATATATGGCGGCTTTATTGATAGCAAAGGCCCTAGATACTGTCCCTCGATTGAAGATAAGATTGTAAGATTTGCAGATAAGGAATCGCATCAAATATTCCTTGAGCCAGAAGGTCGAGATACTCCAGAAATTTATTTGCAAGGTTTTTCAACAGGACTTCCTGAGCCCTTGCAATTGGAGTTATTACGTACTCTGCCTGGACTTGAAAATTGTGTAATGCTTAGGCCAGCATATGCAGTTGATTATACTTATCTTCCTGCTACACAACTAAAACCTACATTAGAGACTAAACGGGTAAAGGGTCTTTTTGGTGCTGGACAACTTAATGGCACTACAGGGTATGAAGAGGCAGCAGCTCAAGGTTTAGTAGCAGGATTAAATGCAGTAAGACTTATAAAAGAACAATCGGAAGTTATTTTTGCTCGAGAGGAAAGTTATATTGGTACGATGATAGATGATTTAGTGACTAAAGATTTGCATGAGCCTTATCGAGTTTTAACTAGTAGAAGTGAATACCGTTTATTACTACGTGGAGATAATGCAGATCGCCGATTAACCCCAATAGGAAGAGATTTAGGACTTATCGATGACCGTCGATGGGGGATATATCAAGCTAAGCAAGTTGCATTAAATACTGAAAAGAAAAGGTTAGAAACTATTCGTCTTAAAGCTAATGATTCTATTGCAGAAGAAATATCATTGTTAACAGGATCTCCTATTAAGGGCTCGATAACCCTTGCTGAGTTGTTAAGAAGACAAGGTGTTCATAGTAATGATTTAGTTCGGCTTGGATTAGTTGATTCTTCTATTCCCCGAGATGTGCGTGAAGGTGCAGAGATTGATATTAAATACAGCGGATATTTGCAAAGACAAAAAGATCAGATTGAGCATATGAAACGACAGAGTCAGCGTCCTATTCCTTTGGATCTTGATTATGCGAGTATCAATACTCTCTCTCGCGAAGCACGAGAGAAGTTGAGCAAAGTACGTCCATTAAGCTTTGGGCATGCAGCTCAATTGCCAGGAGTTAGTAAGGCTGATTTAGCTTCTCTTTTGATTTGGCTAAAGCTACAAAGTCGACGCAAACTAGTGGCTTCTGACAAAACACTTTGATTTCTAGTTCTTTTGGAAAGAGCTCATAGCCAATCGCATCCCTCATTGATTTCACCAGATATCATCTGGGAATCACCGACTAAGGCAGTGTTGTCCGGTGATGGGCCAAACCAACTTCCAGGTCCATGGAGGATGATGCTTCTTGGTGATGGAAGTCCAACGCGGCATCTACGTTTGTTGACTGGTAATGAGGTTCGAGTGCGTTTGATTGCTATGGAATCAGAAAAAAATTTATTTAAACGAATGCCAAAGGAAGTAGAAGAATTGATTCCTCCTCTTTTGAGACGACAAGTTTGGTTGGATTGTGGTTCCACAACACTTGCCTGGGCAGAAAGTTGGTGGAATCAGAAGGAGGCCGAACATCATTTACGAAATCGCAATCAACCTATATGGCACAGTCTTACTAAAGGGCGATCAGAACTTTTTCGAGAAGTTGATGGCTTGGCGTTGGTTAATGGTGATTGGTTGTCCGAAGGCTTTGGTTGTAAAGGCCCTTTTTGGAGTCGACATTACCGATTTTTCCGACAAGAGAAGGAGTTGACAGTTATCAGAGAGGTTTTTAGTCCTGCTTTAGAGCAGTGGCTAGGACCGGTTTCAAGAAAGAAACCAGAAGTCATATATGAATAATATTTTTCATACTGATTTAACCTTGACAACTTGCCATCTTTTGTGCTTGGTGGATGATAGTGGAAGCAGTTCTTCTGCATATGACATCCACTCCAAACCAGACCATTAGTAGAACAACCCAGGTGCATCAATGGGTTCAACTTCTGGAAGCCCTAGTGGTTGGCTCTCCATCTGTTGCGGCTACGCCAGAGCAGATGGCTGAAGATCTTCCTCCGGAGTTGATACATGAAGTCAATGATCAACTTGCTTTACGAGGATGTACTTTCCGAGTGGCAGATTCCAAGCCATGTAATGATTAATTATCAAGGCTAAAACTTATTTGGAATTAGATCCTAAGTACGGTTGCGATTTGATTTAGGCAATTTTCGTTGGTGCTTTGATTTTGGGATTGATTCCTTTCTCTGAGTATCTTTAGGCTTGTCTTTGAATGATTGATTTCTATTCCATCGGTCAATTTTGAAAGTTTCTTCATTAGGCCATTCCTCTTTTTCTTCATTTTGAGGAGAAAGCATAGGAGTGATTCTTCGAGATATTGCTTCTAAAGGTTTTTTAGAACTTGTCACTACTTTTTTTTGATAAGAGTTGTTTGTCAAAGGTTCTATCCACTCATCATCTTCTTCTAAAAACCAGTCGAGTTTTTCTTCTACCCAGCGGCCGACATTCCCTAAGCTTGAAGTAGATCGTCGATCTAACCGGTCATATTTTCTTTGACCTGGCCTAGTACCAGCTACTCCATCGACGAATTGACGACCGGTTTCGATCCATTGATCGACGCGTTTGTCTAGTGGATCTCTTGATCTTTGGCGTTGATTACGATTTCTATTCATTCTTTCAAATTAACGTCTATGGCGTTGGAGCCACAGCTCTCTTTGCCAACCGATTAGGGCAATAGAAATACCACTCAGTTCAAAGACCCATAAGAATATGTCCAAATCAGACCCCACATCTTGATGGAACATAGGTCAGTAAGAAACTTTCATGCCATTTACCATCATTGTGCTTGTTACAACATTTTTTACATGCTGCTTGTGGAACCCGCCGCTGATAAGGGGCTTGGATTCCACAGATAGGGCAGATTGCTAGCCACTTAGGTGGATTCTTTGGTGTTGGAAATTTATGACGAATACTTACTTGGAAATTTTGTTGTGTTGCATTGATTACTTCCATTTGGGCACGAAAGGTAGGTCCATGTCCTTCATCTTTATTTAATACCAGGTCAATCCATGCGTGGATCATTTCATGGCAGAGAGTGCTTTCAATTGCACTTAGGGGAAGAAGCTCTAGTAAAGGTTTTGATAAAACTATTTCAGCTCTCTGGTTGCCAAACACTCTGCTAGTGCGTCGATAGAGCCCTGCTGTTTTGCGTAATCTGCCATCACTCCATCGAAGACCAAGGATTGGTTTTGATTCCTTTACTAGTGATCCTCCAAAGTGCTCTCTGCTGAGGCGATGAAAGATGGGCAGCAAAGGTATCAGAGGCATAATTCTGGTCTCTTACCAGCTATTAAATACCCGCACAGTCTGCCTTGAATTTCATGACTCTGAAAAAAATTATTTTTTTTGCACTCTTTTAGGCGAGAATCTTTAGCTAATTGCATTTTTCCTAATGGATGGGGCGCTTGTTCAGGACATTGGAACCAAAGTTTTGTTGGGTGGCCTTGGTGCTTTGCTTCTTTACTGGATAGTTAGTGCTGCAAAGTTGGTTTTGAATGCAAGGGGTATTAACCCTATGGTGAAGCAGTTTTTCAATCAGATTGCTGCAGGAAGAGTTGATGCTGCATATCTCTTGACCTCTAAGGGGTATCGACAACATGTAAGTCGGCAGCAGTTTATAAATTTCCTACTGGGGCTTAAGTTGAATCGCTATCGAAACCTGAAATCTGGTAGGCCGAGGATACAAGAAGGAAAAATCATCCTTACGTTGAAGTTGAAGTCTGAGAATAAGGAAGAATTACCTTTGGACTTTACTTTTATCAAAGTTGAAGATGCTTGGAGGATTGATCGAATTGTTGAGGTAAATAGTTAAAAAGAATTCTCCCATTTTGGTAAGTAGATCAGCTAAGGAACGGGTAGCAGAGTTGAGGACTTTGCTTAATAAGGCAGCTCATGCTTATTACGTTCTTGATGAACCATTTCTGGAAGACACAATTTATGATCGTCTTTATAGGGAATTGAGGGAATTAGAATATAAATACCCTGAGTTAATTGCATTTGATAGCCCTACTCAACGAATAGGAGGGGAACCCTCTAATCGTTTTGAGAGGATTACTCATAAGGTTCCTTTATACAGCCTAGATAATGCTTTTAATTTGTCTGAATTAGATGCATGGAATCTTCGACTCAGAAAGATTGTTGAGGCTAATTCACCACAACTATTAGAAGAGCAACCCTTCTCCTTAGTTGCTGAATTGAAAATTGATGGAAATGCAATTGCCTTGACTTATGAGAATGGACTTCTGATCAATGCTGCTACTCGAGGAGATGGTGAGGAGGGTGAAGACATAACTAATAATGTCCGAACGATTTCTTCCGTTCCATTGAGATTACTTATGAATAACCCTCCTCCCTGGCTTGAAGTTCGTGGTGAAGCATTTATTCCAAATCAAACTTTTTCTAGGATTAATAATGAACGGCGCCAAAGATCTGAGCCTATTTTTGCTAACCCACGCAATGCATGTGCAGGAACATTACGTCAATTGGATCCAAAAATAGTAGCTTCTAGGCATTTAGATTTTTTTGCATACACAATGCATTTGCCAGACGAATGGGAATCTAAAGATGATTCATTTTTATCACCTAAATGTCAATGGGATGCTATTCATTGGCTAAAAAGAGCTGGCTTCAAGATTAATTCTTTTGCTGAGTTAATTAAAGGTATGGATGATCTTGTCGAATTCACAAAGAAATGGGACGCTTCGAGGCAAGATTTGCCTTATGAGATAGATGGACTGGTTTTAAAAATCAATGATTTTTCTGTTCAGTTAGCAGCTGGTTTTACTAAGAAAGCCCCACGCTGGGCTATTGCTTTGAAGTTTGCAGCGGAAGAAGCACCCAGTGAATTATTAAGACTTACTTGTCAAGTTGGTAGAACGGGAGCTGTTACTCCTGTTGCAGAATTTGAACCTGTTTTATTAGCAGGCACAAAGGTGAGCAGGGCGACTTTACATAATGCAGATCGATTAGCTTTTTTAGATCTGCATATTGGAGATACAATTGTTATTCGAAAGGCAGGAGAAATTATTCCTGAAGTAGTTCGTGTTTTGAAAGAATTACGAATTCCTAATTCTGAGAGCCTAAAGTTACCCAATCTTTGTCCTGAATGTTCTTCAGAACTACAACGAGGAACTGGTAAATCAGTGACTCGTTGTACTAATAATAGCTGCCCCGCAATTCTACGTGGGACACTTCGTCATTGGGTTAGCAAATCATCCTTAGATGTTGAAGGCTTTGGTGACAAGCTTATTGAGCAATTAGTAGATAAATCTTTGGTTAATTCAATAGCCGAACTCTATAAATTGGATCTTACTATCTTGGCAAGCTTGGAAAGAATGGGTCTGAAATCTGCAAAAAACCTGCTTTCATCTTTGGAGCTATCTAAGAAAAAACCTTGGCACAAACAACTTTATGGTTTAGGTATTGAGCATGTTGGACAAGTTAATGCAAGAATACTTGCGGATAATTTTACAAGTGCCTCGATGCTTAGTGATGCTTCATTATCGAATATTGAGGCAATAAGAGCTCTTGATGGGATAGGACCAGAGATAGCTTTTTCCGTTAAGAGTTGGTTTGAGAAACCTTTAAATCAAGCGTTATTACTTGATTTAAAAAAAGTAGGCTTTTCTTTGGAAAAAAATATTTTACAAATCCAAAATGATACTTTCTCAGGAGTCCAGAAATCTTTTGCTCTAGATGGAAAGACATTTGTCTTGACTGGAACAATGCAGTCATTGACACGAAGTGAGGCGCAGAGATTAATAGAAGAGTCTGGTGGCAAGGTTAGTTCATCTGTTAGCACGAAAACAAGTTATGTTGTTTCTGGTGAAAATCCTGGTAAGAAATTAATCAAAGCTAAGCAGCTTGGGATTGAAATTATTGATGAGGTGCGACTAAGGGAGCTTTTATGATATGAATATAATTTGCTAAATTTTAATTTAACTAAATCATGAGTCACTCAACAATTTATCGCTGGATTAAGACTCCTTGTGGTCGATCGAAGTTTCTCGAGCTTTCGAACAGAAAAGGGTTTTTTTCACGAATAAGGCTTTATTGGTTTGTTCTAGTAGCTGCATTGAAGGACTTATCCTTACCTGCTGCTGATCATTTTGACGGATCTGACTCTTGAAGTGCTTTCTTTGTGGATTTACTAACGATTAGAATGACAATTAATGTAGACAATAAACCCGCTAGGCGTATCAACAAAGCTTCCATGCCTTGATTATTTGTCAGCACTTTATTGAATTCTGTAATAGTCCCAGCTAAAGCACCAAGATTACAAAATAAAATTGTCCCAGGAAGTATTCCTACTAACCCTATTGTGTAGTCTTTAAATGTAACTTTAGTGAGTCCATAAAGAAAGTTTAGAATACTAAATGGAAATACTGGTGAAAGCCTTGTCAAGATTATTAGCTTCAGACCTTCTTGGTTAATTGCTTTTTCAATAGCAATCATTTTTGGCTTGTTTTCTATTATCTTTCTTACCCATTCTCGCAAAACTGTTCTCCCTAGCAAAAAGCTTACCTCAGCTCCAAGGCATGCACCAAGAAAAACAATTAAACTACCCATCCAAGTCCCATAAAGAGCACCAGCAAGCATAGATGCCCAGACACCTGGCAAAAGAATAGTAACCCATAGTGCATATATTGGTATGAAAAATATTTTCCCAATTTCCGATTGAAAAAATGGAATGACATTATGAATAAAACTATCCATTGTTTATGAAAGGTCAGATAATCTTTTCTGTGCTAAGGCGACTTGTGTCTCTGCTTCCTGAAGCTTAAGTTTGCATTCTAAAATTACTGCATCAGGAGCTTTTTCTCTGAATCTAGGATTATTCAGCCTTGCAGATAGATTTGCAATATCTTTTTCTGCTTTTGCGATATCTTTTTGCAGGCGAATATGAAGCCCTTTCAGATCAATCAAGTCACCAAGAGGCAAGAGTACTTGTAATTCACCGCTTACCCCAGCTAGTGATTTCTCAGTTGAGTTTGCTGCAGAAGATTTGGGATCGAGTATTTCTAGAGTGCTTGATCGTGTTAATAAGCTAACATCATCTCTAGCTGTATTTAGAACATCTTTAAGTTCTTTTTTGCCAGTAATAAATATAACAGGAGCACTTTGTGAAGGCTTTAAGCCAGCAAGAGCCCTGAGATTACGTACAACACGTATTGCTTCTATAAGGTTGTCAAATGCTTCTTCTAGAGCATTATCAATTAAAGAATCTTTTGATTCTGGCCATGGTTCAAGCGCTAGGAATTTATCCTCTGGTTTCCCTGTAATACTATGCCAAAGTTCCTCAGTTAAATGAGGCATAAGAGGATGGAGCATTACTAACAGTTCGGTGAGAACTTTTTTGAGAACTTTCTGAGCAATTCGTTTTTTTTCAAGGGAAGAACTATCCTGAGAACCTTGAATATTTAAGCGTCTTTTTATTATTTCTAGATACCAATCACAGAAATCATTCCATGCAAATTCGTAAAGCCCTTTTGCAGCTTCACCTAGATTATACCCTTGATATTGCTGACTGGCTTCTTGATTTGCTTTTGTCAACCTAGATAAAATCCAACGATCTGATAATTCGAGTTTGGAAGCAGAAATATCTGAATCAATATAGCTTTCATTAGAATCCAGATTTAGGAGCGCAAAGCGAGAAGCATTCCATAATTTGTTCGCAAAATTTCTAGCAGACTCAACGGTTTGAGAAGTGTCTTTCTTGCGGTCGTAATCAAGACGGATATCTTGACCAGCACCAGCGACTTCTCTTACTAAGGCGAAGCGTAGTGCATCAGCACCATATTTATTAATTAAAAGTATTGGGTCTATTCCATTTCCAGCACTCTTGCTCATTTTTTTATTCTGCTCATCACGAACTAATCCATGAATATATACATCATTAAAAGGTATTTCTTTTGTAAAGAATCCAGCCATCATTGTCATTCGAGCTACCCAGAAAAAAATTATGTCAAATCCTGTTATAAGGGTGCTTGTTGGATACCAGAATTTCAGATCTTCACTTGTTTTATTTGGCCAACCTAATGTTGAACATGGCCATAGGCCACTAGAAAACCAAGTATCTAAAACATCTGGATCTTGTTTCAAAATAACTGAATCTCCATATAATTTTCTAGCTTTTATTAATGCTTCTTCTTCTGAATGCGCTACTAGGTGAGGTGTTTCATTGGTAATCAATCCTTTGGTTTCACTGATAATGAACCAAGCAGGAATACGGTGCCCCCACCAAAGTTGCCTGCTTATGCACCAATCACGAATATCAGTAAGCCAGTCTTGATAAACCTTTTTCCATCTTTCAGGTACAAAATTTGGCTTTCCATTATTTAGGTTGTTTTTTGCTTTTGAGGCTAGGGGTTGCATACGAACAAACCATTGTGTGGAAAGTAAGGGTTCAATTGGTACTTTGCCCCTGTCGGAATAGGGGACTGTATGAAGGTGAGGCTTGATTTCGATTAATAAGCCTTCCTCTTCTAAAGCTTCTACAACTGCTTTTCGTGCTTCAAAACGATCGAGCCCTTCAAAACGGCCAGCCAAGTTGTTCATGCTGCCGTCTTTATTCATTACTGTTATTTGAGGAAGGTTGTTTCTTTTCCCTATGGAAAAGTCATTTGGATCATGTGCAGGGGTGACTTTTACGCAACCTGTTCCAAATTGCATATCAACATGTTCATCTGCAATTATTGGTATTTCTCTATCTACAAAAGGAACTATTAGGGTTTTACCAATTAGTTCTTTAAAACGACTATCTGAAGGGTTGACTGCTACAGCAGTATCACCAAGAAGCGTTTCTGGGCGAGTTGTGGCTACCTCTAGATGGGTTCTTCCATTAACTTCTTGATTGTCTTTGAGTGGGTAACGAAAATGCCAAAGAAATCCTTCTACTTCTTTCATTTCGACTTCTAGATCACTGACTGCTGACCCTGAAGCAGGACACCAATTAACAAGATATTCGCCTCTGTAAATCAATCCCTCGTTATATAGACGGATAAATGCTTCGCGAACTGCATGGCTCAGCCCTTCATCAAGGGTGAATCTTTGTCTTTGCCAGTCTACGGAGTAACCAAGGCTACGAAGTTGACTGACGATTTCTCCTCCACTGGTTTCTTTCCATTTCCAGGCTCTTTTCAGAAAGTCCTCTCTCCCAAGCTCATGTCGATTCGTGCCTTCAGCTTTGAGTTGTTTTTCGAGAATTGTTTGGACGGCAATGGATGCATGGTCTGTGCCAGGCAGGCAAAGAACATTCTTCCCTTTTAATCTCTGAAAACGAACAATCGTGTCAATTAATGCTGTGTTGAAGGCATGTCCCATGTGGAGACTTCCTGTCACGTTTGGTGGTGGGATGACTACTGAGAAAGGTTCTCCAGGTGTTGAAGGATTGGGATGGAAGGCGCCAGTGTCTTCCCATGCTTTTTGCCAGCGGGCTTCTGTTCCGGCTGGGTCATAGTTTTTTGCCAGCGTATTGGTTGTCTTAGTAGGAAGTTCAGATTCGGCGTTCAGCTCAGTCAATGAGTCAGTTAGCAAGCATTCTCCCTATGCTCGCAAAGAGAGACTAAATAATGGCTTAATTTTTAGGAATCAGATGTTTTTATTGCTCTTTTCCAAGGAATTGACATTAGGCTTTCGTGAATTTGCCATTCTTTCTCCTCAGAAACAATTTGAGGCGTTAAGCCAATGTGGTCAATTGCTTTCATGATTTCTTCATGATTGATTTCACTTCCAAGCTTTAGAGGCATAACCAAGACTTCTTTTTCTGCTGGATCTGCCATAACTCTCAAGTTGTATTGCTCTAATTTTCTTTCGAAGAAGAGCCTGCGCATCTGAGCAGTTACTTTTGGGCCTAAGGCTTCTGCAAACAGTTCTAGACTTTCACGCTGGCCTGATAGGTCACACTTCAATGCAAGAAGGATCAAAAATTTCACCCAACTATCAGTTGTCCAAAGCGGTTTAAAGTTTTCTCTATAACTGATTACCAGTTCGATCAATGCCAAATTGAAAACCTTCCCTTGAAGGCTTGTTTTTATCGCTTTATCGATTGCAGACATCTTCTTCTTTACAGGTCAGACTAGTGGAGTCTTTGAACTGGCATTGAAAATGAGCCTGGATTTGAATGATCCAGAACTTGAGTTCTCGGATCTTGTTTACGCCTATCAAAGTTGGGTGATGGCGGTAATTAATGATGAAAAGCTGGAAAGCGATGAAACGTTGCTTACAGAGGACATCACGGAAGATGCTCTAAATGCAATGCGCTTTTTGCCAGGTGAGGTTACTAGTGCAATTGAAACTAGCTTGGCAAGAGTATATGAGGTAGACGCTGATGAGTTGGCTATTCTTCTTTTCCCTGAAGAATAAGGAATCTTCTTACTGAGTTCTTCATCATTCAGATGAGTGCGAAATGAGAGTCTCCTGAGTTGGTTTAATGGCTTTTTAGGCCTACCTTTCCTACCTTTTGATGTCTTTCACCTCCATTCGCTTGCGCAAAGGCCAAGTGAATAGCTAATCATTAAGTAGTGGGCAAATACCCAATGATCAGTTCTAGAACAATGACCTTGACGAGCAAGCGTCCAGACTTGCTTGACAAGGGAGTCCGTGAGGCGATCGTTGATCAGTTAAGGGCTTGTCAAACGAAGGAACAAGTTCTTGCCTTTGAGGCACGTTTTAATTGTGAAACAAATGCAGGACCTTTGTATTTGTGGATTTGCGATTTTTTGCATGATCGTACAATTTCACCTGCTTTGGCATCCAGATGGCTTAGAACTATCCTTGAGGACCGAGAAAATAAGTTAAAACCTTCTAAGTAACTGTGACTTGATTGCAATTTCTTTTTTGAATCTGCAAGGATTATTTTTCGCTCTTAAACCAAGCTATAAGATTTTCAATTTACAAAAGATAAAGTTATCTTATGGAAAGTTTTAAACATCACATGGCATTTTCTTGGGATATTCTGGGTATTTATTCTTATCAGTCCGGTTATCTCGCCATCTCTTTGCTTTGAGGTTCTAAGGCTTGACTTGATATGTTGGGGTGGTATGAGTTTGGGAGTAGAGCTTTGAGTGATTTTTCGTCAGTACCAAATCAGATTAGCCACAAAGATTTAAACTCTTTGCTGCTTTCTGCTTTTAAAGAAAGTCAAAGTAATAACAACGATGATGCCCAGACGGAGAATTTGACTCAAAAAGAGCAGTTAGAATCTTTGCTATTGGAGTGGAGTCATATTAGTAATCAGGTTGTTCAGATCATCAAAAAAAAGAATCCTTCGATTATCAATAATTTAAACTCTCGGCAGGCAATGGCATTAGGGGCTCTCGAGGTACACCTTTCTATGGCAATTCAGGCTGGAAATGAGCTTGAGAAAGATATAGATTAGTAGAGATAACATGGTTATATATCAGATGCTTAAAGTAATTGTCTCTAACAGTTTTAAAAGTCCTCAATTCAGGTGACTTCTTCTGAAACGCGTAAAAAGGAGGAGCCAAAAAAAAAGCGCCCTCGTTTTTGGATAGGCCCGCTGTTGGCAGGAAGTTTTTTTGCTTTTGGGTATGGATTAACTAATCGCTTATTAAGTCTTCAAAGTTACTTGCAGCCTTACCAGGCTGAGAAATTTGAGGTTATTGCGTTTCCTGGAGTAAAGCTTTCATCTTTACGTTTATTTTATGGAGCAAAGCGCGATGACCTGCTAAACCAAACTCACTCTCAAGACTCTAAAGTATTGCTTAAAAATGGTGATGCTTCAAGCACGTCTGGTGAGGCTATCCCTTCGAGTACTCAAAAAAATAATAAACTTGCAGGAACTTCTGTGGAAAAAGTAAATAGAGCTGCTCTCAATGATTCTTCTCTTGGCTTAGATCGGGTAGATTTTTTGCCCAATCCTGAATTAATATTTTTTACTCCTAGTTATCCTCTCTTAAGGAGTTTTTCCTTGCCCAAGGATTTGCCTATTGTTGAGTAGGCAATAAGCATCACCTTAAAAAGTAGCTCTGCTCTAATTATGAGTTCTTCCGAAGTGTTATTAAAGGCAGCATTCAAGTGTTTGGCTTTGCGCTTGGATAATGGTATGGCAGGTTTGAGAGAAAATATGGCTTATTTGTTGAAAGATGGTCCAGAGAAATTGCGTCAAGAAGTTCAACTTTTTTATGAAGAAGTGATTGATGAAGCTAGTCGCATTGAGAAAGAGACTGATAAAAAAAATTCGAAGGAGGATGAATTTTCTTCAATTATTAACGAGGCTAATGATCCGCAAATTATTATTGATCATCTTCGAGAAAAAGTTTCTTACTTAAGTAGAAAAATCGAGGAAAGGAGCTGAAGGTTTTGTCAGCATTTTTTAATTCTATCAAGAGGGTTTTAAGGGCATTACATATATGGCAAGTAGTTTTAAGTTTAATTGTTTTACTTTGGTGGGATGGACGTTCCTGGACATACGTTGGTGGGTTTACAAAAGAAAATCGGAATAGTCGCCAAAAACTACGTGCTAGATGGTTTACTTCGGAGTTGATTAATCTTGGCTCGGCCTTTATAAAAGTTGGTCAACTTTTATCCGCAAGACCTGATGTTTTGCCTTCTAGCTGGGTGATTCAGTTGGCAGAACTACAGGATAAGGTTCCTCCTTTTAGTTTTGAGAAAGCAGAGAATTTACTTAAAAAAGAATTAGATCTTAAATATTTTGAGATAGCTGATTTAGATAAACAACCTTTAGGGGCTGCATCATTAGCTCAGGTACATAGTGCATTTTTGAGGGATGGCCGTCGGGTTGTATTTAAGATTCAGCGTCCTGGTTTGGAGCGTTTGTTTTGTTTAGACCTGGAGATAATGCTTCATATTGCCAGCCTTTTACAGCGACACCCTACTTGGGGTAGAGGCCGTGATTGGGTGGCAATTGCAAAGGAATGTCGGAGAGTACTTCTTAGGGAGCTTGATTTTTCTAAGGAAGCTCAATATGCGGCACGTTTTCGTCAACAATTTTTGGATGACTCAAGCATTCGGATACCAGCAGTAGTTTGGGAGTTAAGTACAAGACGAATTTTATGTCTTGATTACTTACCTGGAATAAAAGTCAATGATATAGATTCTTTATTAAGTGCAGGGTTGAACCCGTCTGAGGTTGCGGAGATTGGGGCGGCAAGTTATTTGAAGCAGTTAGTTAGATATGGTTTTTTTCATGCAGATCCTCATCCAGGAAACCTTGCTGTTGATGTTGACGGAGCATTGATTTATTACGACTTTGGAATGATGGGATCTTTGTCGGAGGGCTTAAGAGCTCGACTTGGGTCTATGGTTCGTGCTGCCGCCTTGAGAGATGCTTCTGCGTTAGTCAATGAATTACAAGCTGCTGGCTTAATTGCAGAGGGTGTTGAGGTTGGACCTGTAAGGCGTTTGGTGCGTTTAATGCTTAGGGAAACATTAACCCCTCCATTTAATGTGAATTTGATTGAGAAATTGTCTGGGGATATTTATGATTTGGTTTATGGACAACCATTTAGGCTTCCAGTTGAGTTGATTTTTGTTATGCGAGCTCTTTCAACCTATGAGGGAGTTGGCAGAACTCTAGATTCAGGCTTTAATTTGATGTCAATTGCCCAGCCATATCTTTTACCTCTCATGAATTCAAATAGTTCTGGTCCAAATGATTTGATTAATGAGTTAGGTAGACAGGTTGGTGAAATAGGAAGTCGAGCGGTTGGTCTTCCGAAACGTTTAGATGAAAGTCTTGAAAGATTGGAGCAA